>JBGCGI010000352.1:0-18563 GCA_045110715.1 Rubripirellula sp. | reverse complement strand
TGTCGAGGGACGGTTTGCTCCCTTGACCCTTTCCAGGATGGAGGGGCGTCCAGGTCATGTTGGCCTGCCGACGTTCGGATGATCCGACAAGACAAGCACGAGTGTCTTGCGCGACGCACCCGCATCGCTTTGGAGAGGATTCATGAGTCGACCTACTACCCACTTCGTATTCGCCCTGACTTGCTTTCTGCTGATTCCCGGTTTCGCATTCGCGGATGAAATACTGTTTGACTTGCCACCGGTCGCGGAGGTTGTGCCCGCATCAGCGGCAGCCGATCAACAGACTCAGCCGAATGACGAGCTGGAGCTGGTGACCGTCCAACTGCGACTGTCGTCAATGATCGAGTCGCCGGAAGTCCCTCGCATCGACCAATGGCTGGTGCGTTGCCAGCCTCGCGACAGTGCTCTTTCAATTCACGACTTTGCGCCTCGTACCGAGACGGCAAGCGATTTAGCGACGCCGATTCAAGTCAAGAACACCGAAGAGCAGACCAAGGCCATCGGCCTATCGCTGGATGGAAGCTACGGGCATGCGGCCCGTGGAAACGCTGGGTTGGATCAAGCGAGCAAGAACGTCAATAGCGTTCAGTTCGATCGCCATGCACCCGTTCAAGCGGTATCTGCGGCAGGCACCATCAACCGCGGACGTGGTGTCTACTTCAAGCTTCGCTGGACTGCACATCAAGTTCTCGAGGGTGAGAAGACGTTCTCGATCACCTTACGAGTTCCCCAGCATTGGCGTGGTGGGCTGATGGACGTTTCGGTGATCGCACAATCG
The DNA here is from genome assembly GCA_045110715.1 of Rubripirellula sp. GTDB lineage: Bacteria > Planctomycetota > Planctomycetia > Pirellulales > Pirellulaceae > Rubripirellula. The sequence continues at coordinate 17,785 of JBGCGI010000352.1, read as the reverse complement.
CAGCACAAGTCGTTTGGTGGCTGGGACAAAGAAACCAAAACTCTCGGAGCCGCCAACTTCGTCGTTGGCTTGTATCGGCAAGGAGATTCCGAAGCGGCAGCAGTGGCTCAGTCGCTTGCCAACGCCGAGCATCAATTGCGTGTCACTGCCGAGCAACACTCGCGTCCGCCAGAGCCAAACTCATTGCCTCGAATGCTTCGGCAGGTTGCCATCAAGCTCGACTTGGAGTCCAGTCGGCCCAATACCGATTGGGTGCGCCGCCTGCTCACCAATCAAGCCGATCCACACTTGGACAAGCAGATTCGCAAACTTCCGATGCCCGTGCGAGTTGCCGTTTTGGACTACGTGGATGCTCGCGATGAATTCGCGATGCTACACGATGGATTCAACCGTCAAGCGAGTGACCGTGTCTTTGCTGCAAAGCCTGCCCAATAGATCGGGAGAGCTACTGCTGGAGGGAGTCCGGCTTCAGTTATTGCTAAATCCAAGAGCGAGGACTGCATCGCGACCCAGCGGATTCTTCAAGAATTGGCGATGGCACTCAGGGCACAAGTCGTATCGACCATGATGGCTGGAGGCGTCATCATCACTCATGTCGATCGGATCGGTCGTCATCCCTTCAAGCATCTGATGAAGCTCAGTCAGTTGATCGATGTCGTCCTCGATCTCGACTCCCATTTCTTCCGATGCCGTCTGGATATCGATTTGAACGATATATCGAGTTTGGTCTGCCGTGTTGATTTGCCGCTTACAACGATCGCAGGTGTAGTGGATCATTAATCATGCCGACGGAGGAGGAGTTCTCACGAACGACCCTGCAACAACACAGGGGAATAAAAATGAAAAAGAGACGTCGCGAGATGACTTCATGGTAGTGACGCAATCACAGCGTTCGCAAGCCAAATACGAGAGACTTTTATCTAGAATCACAGCAGGCTTGACACCGCCCTGAAGAGTGAATTCGAAGTTTTGATCATCGTCAAAACTGGTGTGGCGGATTTCGGCGTTACTCGGCCGACAGTGTGTTCGATTTTTCCGCAGCGGATGTCGCATCCGAACCAGACCCGCTTGGTGGGGTTTGACCAAGCCGAATTTCGACCAACATGCCCGGCAAAAAGTCTTTCTCGAGCGAATCTAAGTCGCGATCGTCCAAGATTTTGAACTGCAAATTCCGTTTGGCAGCTTGCTCTTTCAAGCGTTGGATCGCGGGCACATGTCCGTAAGCCAACAGGCAGCGGCCACCAGGGGTCAGGTAAGTCGGCAACCCATCAAGTAGTGAATCCATTAAAGCGAATCCGGGATCGTAAAACGCGTGGTCCGCAGGCTTGGCGACCACGCCGTCTTCCCAGGGAGGATTCGAGATGATCAAGTCGAATTGTTCCGCAGGTTTGATCACGGCAAAAGCACTGGGCGAATTGACAGGCACTTGGCGGACATCCAAGACAGCATCGGGCTGAAGCATCGCAGCATTGTACTTTGCGTTGGCAACAGCGGATGGATTGATGTCCGTCGCTACAACACTCTTCGCATCATTCTCCAAACACAGAATTGAAATCAGTCCTGTCCCTGTTCCGATTTCCAAAACAGTTCGACCTGCCGCGCACCGCTCACCGACAATCAGCTCTCGAAGTGATACCGTGTCGTCGGCTTCCCAAAAGACAGACTCAAACTGTAGGACTTCGCCCGACGCAATCTCTTCAACGTTCCAAGTCTGCTTGACTTCATAATCGTAGTTCAAGTCTTCGCGGTACTTGCCGCTGCACCCAGTAGCGGTCGCTCCCACGGCGATGGCAAACAGGCACATCATGGTGTGTTTCGTTTTCGTCAGTCCGAACATTCTTGCCTTCTCTCTAAGACCAGTTGTTTGTCTAGTTGTAGCCGAAGCGATGTCGATCTCGTAGCGAGATTCGCTTTGAGCGTGATGGTCATTGGCTTGGCGCGACCTTTCACTAGTGATGAGAAAAGTAGCTGGGGCAGTTGCAGGAGTCATTCTGGCTCGATCGATTGCACGGGATAGCTGTCGCCAAAGAATGCTCTGCGATGTTTTCAGGCTGGATGCGAGAAATTAAGCCCCCCCGAATTGTACCGCGAGCTAGTTTTCGAGTGTCACAAGAACCATTCGGCATTGTTGGAGAAGCTTGTTTTGTTCACGAGCGATGAATCTAGATCGAAAAAGAAAACCCCAGCGCGCATCCTTGTCGTGGTTTCGACGTTCTGGGCCATCGCGGTTTTGATTGGGTTCGTCTTGCTGTTCATGCATGACAAGCCCGTCAGTGGAGGCGACTTTCCGAGTCACGGGAGCTCAAGGCAGCTAGGTGGAAGGGTCGATGCCCCATTCCGACCTGCAGCTGGGAAGTTGCATGTGATGATGGCTTTGCATCCGAAGTGCCCATGCACTCGGAATTCAATCCAAACACTTGGCAGGACTTTGACCCGAAGTAAGCGGGAGATGGAGTGCACCTTCATCGTGTTCAAGCCAGTTGGCCCATCCGACGGTTGGACTGATACTCCAACAATGATTGCTGCCCAGGCGTTACCGAACGTGACCTTCCTAGAGGACGTTGATGCTTTGGTATCTCGCCAACTCGGCTTGGAGGTTTCTGGCGCCGTTCTCGTCGTGAACGATCGAGGTGAAGTCCTGTTGCGAGGTGGGATAACCGGCAGTCGCAGTTGCGAAATCGAGAATCCAGGGGAAGAGGCACTTGCGAAAATTGCCATGGGCGCCAATGTCGCTCCATTGAATACGCCTGTATTCGGATGTCCCTTTTCTGACCCGAAAACCAGCCTTTAGTGGAGGGATTCGAGAGCGATCATGACCCTTCAACCACAGCTAGCGAAAACCATCGATCAGGCCTACCAAAAGAGCCTGGTTGAGTCACAGGTCGAAGTCGACCGGATCTTTGCATTCACGCTGGTTGTGCAATGGTTGTTTGGCATCCTTTGCAGCCTCGTGGTTTCCCCCTTGGCCTGGGAGGGTGCCCAGAGTTCTACCCATGCGCATGTGTGGGCTGCAATCCTTTTGGGCGGCCTGATTGTTTCGCTTCCGATCCTCTTCGTGGTGATTGCGCCGGGAAGACTTTTCACGCGAATGTTGGTTGCGGCTAGCCAGTTGCTGTTCTCTGCGCTGCTGATCCATCTGATGGGCGGGCGCATCGAAGCTCATTTTCATATTTTCGTTTCCCTCGCGATGTTGAAAGCCTACCGAGACTATCGCGTCTTTATTCCAGCGGTGCTCGTTACCCTGGCTGATCATGTGATGCGAGGCTACTTTTGGCCGCAGTCGGTCTTCGGTGAATTGGCAGTGTCAAGTTGGCGACCGTTCGAGCATGCCGCGTGGTTAGCATTTGAGACGCTCGCGCTCTGCATGCTGATTCGACGCAACTTAGGTCAGTTGAGGTCCTTGGCGACGTTGCAGTGCTCGCTTGCTGAACAATGTGTGAACTTGGAAGTTCGTGTGGAGGAGCGTACCAAACAGTTGCAGTCTGCCAAGGTCTTTCAAGAGCGTGTCCTGAACTCGATTGAGGCGGGAGTGTGCATCCTCGACGAAAGTGGGAAGATCGTTTTCGCCAATGAACCATGGTTGGAATTCTCGAGAACTGGAGAAGAGCATCTCATTGGCACAGGCGTCGGGGAGAACTACTTGGCGGCATGTGAAAAGAGTGACGCGTTCATCGGCAAGGGTTTTCCAGGCATGGCCGACGCGATTCGTGAAGTGCAGCTTGGTGAGCGAAAAAGTTGCTCGTTGGAGTACGAGTGCCATTCACGCGGCAAAGAACGCTGGATGCACGCAAGCATCACACCTGTTGTTTGGGAAGGCGAGCAAGTGATCGCAGTTACTCATGTTGACGTGACTGGAATACACCAGGCACGCTCCCGCGCTGCTGCGCTGGCGAAACTAGTGCTCGATTCACCGCATGAAGTATTCGTGTTTTCTCAGGACGAGTTTCGGTTCATTGAGGTGAACTTAGGTGCGTGTCACAACCTTGGATACTCGCGTGAAGAGTTGCTGGGAATGTCGCCCGCAGATATCAAGCCCGACTACGACGAGCAGCACCTGCGGGATTTGTTTGCCAGCTTAATCAATGGGAATGTCGAGAACCTGCAGTTCGATGCCACTCATCGCCGCAAAGACGGTTCCACGTACGACTGTTCCCTCAGTTTGCATTGCAGCACGTTGGAAGGTGTTGAAGTTCTTGTCGCGTTCGTCACTGATATTTCTGAGCAGCTGAATCTGCAATCGCAGTTGAACGAGTCGCGCAAGCTGGAGTCCATCGGGCAGCTCGCCGCCGGCGTCGCGCACGAAATCAATACGCCGATGCAGTGCGTGTTTGGGAATGTCGAATTCCTGGGGAACTCCTTCAGTCGTCTGATGTCCCTGTCGGACCGACTGCTTGAGGCGGTCGACGAAAAACACAGCTCCGCGGGTGAGCAGCAAACGGCAGAGCAAATTCGAGAAAGTCATCATTATGACTTCCTGCGAACGCAGACGCCAATGGCGCTGGAAGAAGCCGCAAATGCATCGAATCAGGTGATCTCGGTGATTCGCGCCATGAAGATCATGTCGCATCCTGGATCAGCAGAGAAGTCGATGGCGGATATTCATGACATGCTTCGCAATGCCGCGACGATCACACGCGGTAGATGGAAGTTACTCGCAAATCTCGAGTTCGACTTGGATCCGCAATTGGGCATGGTTGAGGTGTTGCCGGCTGAGCTTAGTCAAGTGTTCATCAACATGATCGTCAACGCAGCGGACTCGATCGCGGAAAAGTTGGGTAACGAGCCACAGGAACTAGGAAGCATCAAGATCACAACTCGGAATGAAGGGAATCATATCCGCATTGAATTCTCTGATAGCGGCATGGGGATACCCAAGTCGATTCAGCAGAAGATATTCAACAAGTTCTTTACGACCAAGGAAGTCGGCAAGGGGACCGGCCAGGGGCTCTCCATCTCGTGCAACGTGATTGCAGAGAAGCACGGTGGGAACATTGAGGTCGAAAGCGAAGAAGGCAAAGGCACATCCTTCATTTTGACGATCCCACGATCTCCAAACTCGCAGCATGCTCCAATCGACGCCGATGTAAGTGTGACACGAGAGGCTATCCCCGCGTTCTAGATCTTTTCGCTCGATTTAGGTAGTAGCTCATGAATAGAAAAATTCTCTTCGTTGATGACGACCAAGCTCTGCTCAATACGATGGAGCGGAATTTGTGTTTGGACTATCAAGTGGTCACCGCTGACGGCTGCGCAGCTGCGATTGAGGTGATCAAGGAAACGGGCCCCTTTTCAGTCGTGGTGGTTGATATGCAGATGCCGCGAATGAACGGCATTGAGACAATCGCTGAACTGAGACCGAGGTTGCCCGACGCAGTCTTCTTGATGCTTACAGGTAACCAAGATCAGACGACCGCTGTCCGCGCCGTCAACGATGGTCAGGTGTTCCAGTTCCTTAACAAACCATGCAACGTCAAGGACATTTCCGCTGCACTGCAGGCGGCGGGAAAGCAACATGATCTGATTGTCTCAGAGAAGGAACTGCTGGTCGGGACACTCACGGGCAGCATCAATCTCATGACCGACATCATCGAGATGGACGGCAGTCGTCGCATCGACACAAGGAGGATGTCCAGCACGGTGGGAGAACTCTTCAAGCAGTTGGGCTTGGACTTGGGCTGGCAGGAACGGGTTGCAGCACGCATTTGTTTGGTAGGCGTCGCATTGCTAGAACCAAAAGACTTGCGGGACTTTGACGCATTGGACCCACTCTCCTCGGAGCATCTGGCGATTGTGGAAAGAGTTTTTCGAACTTCGTCCAAGATGATTGCGAAAATTCCACGGTTGGGAACAATCGCTGAATTGTTGCGATCGATCCCTACTGCGGAAAGCTATAGCTCGAAGACGGCGACAAGTGAGGTTTCAGCGATCTGCCTGCGAGTCGGTTTCTATTGGAACTACTTGACGCTACGAGGGCTGTCAGCTGAGGAGACCATTTCAACTCTTCGCAGACTCTTGCCCGAGCTCAATCGACAAGTCTTCGAGGCATTCGCTTTCCTCGACGACAATCGCGATGCTCACGCGTTGATCAGCGTGAATGCCGACGACCTGGTGGAGGGCATGGTGCCGAATGAAGACTATCAAACGCCCCAGGGGAAAAAAATATTCTCGGGAGGAAAACGGTTGACCATGGAGATGATCGAGAATCTCTCTCGTGTTCCGTCAATCGCCTCCCGCAAAATCGTCATCGTAGCGAATTCCTGCCCGCAGTTCGCGCACGTCTAGGGTCTGTCGCATCGGGCATTTCGGTCATTCAGCCTCGACTCTTCCCCTTTCGGGCACGGGCTCCCCTTTCGGGCAAAGGGCTCCCCTTTCGGGCAAAGGGCTCCCCCTTTCGGTACCGACGCGGTTTTCCCAAACTGTGAACTCCCCGACTCAGGAACCGAGATGACCAACTTTCGTAAGCCAACTGACATTCGTGTCCAATCTGTCGCGATTTCGTATCTTCCCGTTGAGATGCGGATGCCGCTTAAGTTTGGAGCCGAAACTGTTTCTTCCGTCAACTGCATTCGTGCAGCCGTTACCGTGCACAACGAAAGCGGAAAGTCGGCAACTGGGTGGGGCGAAACTCCATTGTCGGTCACATGGGCATGGCCGAGCGCCACGATGTCTTATGGTGATCGCTATGACGCGATGGTGGAGTTCTGTGGAATACTTGCGCAAGCCTGGGCCGACAACGATGCCGCTGGTCACGCGCTCGAGGTCGGGCACGCGTTTATCGAACATCGCTTGCCTTCGTTGCTTGCCGACTTCAACGCGGACCGCGGTGAATCAGCGATGCCACACCTGGCTGCTCTGATTTCTGCGAGCGCTTTCGATCTCGCGACCCATGACGCCTACGGAGTTCTGCATGGCGTCGATGTGTACGAAACTTACAGCGATCAGTATCTTTCGGATGACCTCTCCCACTACCTCACCCCTCAGGAGGACAGCGTTTCCTTCGAGGGGAAATTCCCCAAAGACTTCTTGGTCAAACTTGCACCAACCACTCTGCCCGTTTGGCACTTGGTCGGTGGCCTGGATCCATTGGAGCAAAAAGATCTCACTGGCGGGGAACCTGATGACGAGTACCCCGTCACGCTCCGAGAGTGGATCAAGAGTGACGGACTGGACTGCCTCAAAATCAAATTGCGCGGAAACGATCGGGATTGGGACTACGACCGTCTGATTCGGGTGGGCGAGATGTCGCTCGAGTTGAAAGTGGAAGAGTTGTCGGCCGACTTCAATTGCACCGTGACGGATCCGCAGTACGTCAATGACATTCTGGACCAGCTGGAATCTGAGCGGCCTGACATTTTCAATCTGATTTTGTATGTCGAGCAACCCTTCCCACATGACCTGGAGCAGAACCAGATTGACGTTCACAGCGTTTCTGAGCGGAAGCCATTGTTTCTCGACGAGAGCGCGCACGACTGGAAGTTCGTCGCGCTCGGTCGCAAGCTGGGCTGGACAGGTGTGGCGCTGAAAACGTGCAAGACTCAAACAGGAGCGCTGTTGAGTTTGTGCTGGGCCAAAGCACATGGCATGCCGCTGATGGTCCAGGATTTGACCAATCCGATGCTTGCTCAGATTCCTCATGTTCGTTTGGCGGCTCACGCGGCGACGATCATGGGCGTCGAGTCCAATGGCATGCAGTTCTATCCCGCCGCGTCGGCACCCGAGGAATTAGTTCATCCCGGTATTTATCAACGCCGACATGGAAAGCTAGATTTGGAAACGATCAGTGGTCCAGGTTTTGGTTATCGAATGGACGAAATCGAACGAAAGATTCCTGATCCAGAGACGTTTCAACGACAGTAACCGCGTGCTCTTGAGGTTGGGGTGATCTATGATGTCCAGTCGAATCAACACTTCGATGAAACCTCACTCCCTAGCATCAACATGAGCCGCCTGTTTCTTTCTCTCCTCAGTGGTTGTTTTCTTTTCCACGGCGTGATCGATTTGCTTCCGCTCAACGCGCAAAGCAAAGATCGTCCCAATATCATCTACATCATGACTGATGATTTGGGATACGGTGACCTGGGTTGCTATGGACAGGAAGTGATTCAAACGCCGAACTTAGATCGCATGGCATCGGAGGGCATGCGATTCACGGATCACTATTCCGGGCATACTGTGTGCCGGCCTTCTCGGTTGGTGCTGTGGACGGGGCAACACGTCGGGCATACAGGGCTGACCGGTAATCGGGCTCGCCGTTTGGACGGCATGGAAACAACCGTCGCGAGATTGCTCAAGAATGCGGGCTATGCGACAGGCGGTGTTGGGAAATGGGCGCTCGGTCACGTGGAATCCCCAGCTGAGGTCGATAATCCTGGGCATCCGAACAAGAATGGCTTTGACTATTGGTTCGGCTATTTGAACCAGAGCAATGCTCATAACTTCTATCCGACCTACCTTTGGGAAAACTCGACTCAGGTCATGTTGCCGGGCAACGTGATCGGTGATTACCCCAATGGTCGCGGCCGCGTCTCGTCGAAGAGAGTGACCTATTCTCATGATAAAATGACGGACGCGGCGCTGGGTTTTGTACGCAAGCATCGCGCCGATCCATTCTTGCTTCACATCCATTGGACGATTCCACATGCCAACAACGAAGGCGGTCGTGTGAGTGGCGATGGAATGGAGGTCCCTGATTACGGGATCTATGACCAGCAAGAATGGCCGAACCCAGAGAAAGGATTCGCCGCGATGATTTCGCGAATGGATGCTGATGTGGGCAGGTTGTTCGCCCTTTTGAACGAATTGGAAATCGATGAAAACACGGTTGTGTTTTTTACTTCTGACAACGGGCCCCACAAAGAGGGTGGGCACGATCACGAGTACTTCAATTCCAACGGTCCACTTAAGGGATTCAAGCGATCGATGCATGACGGTGGCATTCGCGTTCCAATGATCGTTCATTGGCCTGGCAAGATCAAAGCTGGATCGGTGACCGATCATCCCTCCGCATTTTGGGACTTCCTGCCGACTGCTTGCCAAATCGCCGGAGTTGATCCCCCAAGTGATTATCAGGACCAGACCTCCTCAGGCACCGATGGCATTTCGTACTTACCGACGCTGCTGGGAGACGAGACGAAGCAAACCAAGCACGAGTATCTGTTTTGGGCCAGCCAAGAGGGCGAAACCTCGGTCGGTGTTCGAATGGGAAACTGGAAACTTGTCCAATACAGGGTTCCCAAGAAAAACAGGCAGCGCGACAGCTCAGCAGCGACGCTGCCCTGGCGACTGTATGACTTACGAACTGATCTTGGTGAAGAAAATGATGTGGCAGCAATGCACCCTGAAGTCGTCCAGAAGTTTGTGAAGCTGCTTCAACGCGACCATCTGAACTGATCAAGTTGTCGTCATCAGCTTCAGTGCGATGTAGGGAATCACATTGAAGACAAGCGTGGCAATTTTGTAGTTGGCTAGATATTGAAAGTACGCTTTGGCGAGTTCGGTTTCATCCAAGTCGAACAACCGCGAGTGAATCGACGTTGCAAAACGCTTGCCAACCACGAGTCCGACGGTGGAAGTGGCAAGCAGGCCAATGTTCAACAATGCACACCATCCCATCAGCGTCGTTAGGTTTTCGATTGTCATTGCTAAGTTCTCAAGGAGTTTGGAGTCCATTGAGTCATCTTACCTCGAACGTGATGTCAGAGGTTTCTTGGACGACTTGCCAAGTCGATAGTCTTTCCTGGTACAATTTTTGACGTCGTCTTAGGTTTTTTTTCCGGATCCAAACCACTGTGGTGATGAACGATGGACGCTGTCAGAATTCTTGGCGGGCTACTTTCGCAGCGGGCTGCACGAACCGGCGGAGCCGGACAGGTCCTGGGCCAAGTTTTGAATGGAATTGCCGCGGCAAAAGAACAGCAACGCCATGTTGACCCGCGATTCTCTCCTCAGCATCACATGCCCCTGGAAGGGTTGGTGCGTGATTCGGTGGCCAGACATCATCATGCGGGAGGCCATGCGGCGCCGCGTGTGACGAAATGGGCAGCGCAGCATGGTCAGCAATACATGCCGCCAAAGATTCGTAGTGCCCCGCGACCGCGACATGACGAACCCAGTCATCATCAACACCAGCACACCAGTGGATTGGGCTACAACCAACGCGCCGAACTGCTTTTGCAGGCCATGATCATGGCTGCTCAGGCCGATGGAGCCATCGACGCAGCAGAACAGGACCGAATCGTTCAAAAGCTGCAACCGTTGGATCAAGGAGAAGTCGATTGGTTGCGACGTGAGTTTGGCCGTCGGCACGATGTGCACGATTTCGTCCACGCGATTCCTCACGGCATGGAATACGAGGTCTACCAAGTCTCGCTAATGGCCATGGACTTGGACACTCACCGAGAGGCTGACTACCTCCGCTCGCTTGCCCAATGCCTTCGCATCGACCCGCAGGTCTGCAATCAGATTCATCATCGTTGCGGTGCGGCGAACCTCTTTTAACGATCTGTCAGAACCGGAATGCTCGAGTCTCGTCTCGCTGATGTGTCCCTGCGGTTTCCTTGCCGCCGCGTCCGTCTCCTGGATTGCGGTGCTCGCTTTCTAGCGAAACATGGGAACTCACTCGAATGATCTTGTTGCTCTCCGTTGTCGGAATCGCCATCGGTCTGCTGCCTTTGCTGACGTTTCTCTCGAACGTGAATTTGTTTCGATTTGAAACAACGGGCGAGGTAAACGCATCGACGGATGTTTCTGTTTTAATTCCTGCTCGCGATGAACAGGATTCCATCAGGAACAGCGTTCGAGCCGCGCTGGATAGTCGAGGTGTCAACGTCGAAGTGATTGTGTTGGACGATCATTCTGTCGACCAAACGGCTGCGATAGTGAAAGAGCTTGAAGCTGCCGATTCAAGAGTTCGGTACTTTGCAGGTGTGCTGCTTCCGGACGGATGGAATGGGAAGCAGCACGCCTGCAAGCAGTTGTCGGAACAGGCATCTCATGAGAGGCTCGTTTTTCTCGACGCCGATGTTCGTCTGCAGCCCAATGCGTTACAGCAATTGGCCCTGCGGCAAGATGAAACTCAGGTCGCTTTGCTCAGTGCGTTTCCCTATCAAGAAACCGGGACGTGGATGGAACAGTGGATCATTCCCATGATGCATTTCATTCTGCTGGGATTCTTGCCAATCTCCAGAATGCGTGCCAGCGATCATCCCGCCTATGCAGCGGGCTGCGGTCAACTTTTCATGACGACCAGGGACGCTTATCAGAAAGCGGGGACGCATGAGGCGATCCGGCAGTCTCGGCATGACGGTCTGAAGCTCCCGCGTGCATACCGTGAGTCGGGATTGATGACCGATGTCGTGGATGGAACACATTTGGCCGATTGCCGCATGTATCAATCGGCTGGACAAGTCATCCGGGGTGTGATGAAGAACGCCATCGAAGGAATCGCTAACCCGAAACTCATTTTGATTTTTTCGATCCTCTTGATCGGAGGGAGCGCACTTCCCATGATCACACTGATTTGGTCGATCGTCGCCGTCAACAAATGGGGCATGCTCTTGTCAACGCTTGGAGTCGTGGTGGGGCATGCGCCACGGGCGATCGCTGCTGTCAGATTTCGCCAATCGATTGCTGGTGTTGTTTTCCACAGCATGGCAACATTGGTCTTCGTTCTGCTGCAGTGGGCCGCGTTGGGCATGCACTTGCTCGGCCGCCAAGTCGCTTGGAGAGGTCGCAGCGAGAGTTAACTGCCCTGTTCTTTATCTAGATCGGCAAACTCTTCAAGCGATTCGATTTGTCGCTTCGCCTCTTCTACTGCCGGTTGGGCCCAGTTCTGAGCGGCGTGGAGTTCCACAATTCCTCGTAGCTTCTTGAGTGCAACTTCGGTGGTTTCGGTTTCCATTGTGTTCCGAATGTCGTCGATCAATTGTTGGGCACGCCGATCGATCAATATCCGAGGCGCACGCTGTTTCAGCTCTTTCATTTCATGTGTCGCTAACTTGACGAGCTCAGCTACTTGTTTACCTTTTTCGGACCCGTATACGTTCAGCCAGTTTTCGATTTGCTTGCTTGAATCGAGCGGCTCTTGCTCGCGGTTTTGCATCGCGGACAGAAAGCCTTCCTCCCACAGCTCTAGGGGTGTCACATCCAGCTTTCTCTGAACGGAGAGTCGCTTCAGGGTGCTGGCCAAACGACTGGACATGTACAGATTCAGGACTTCGCGGTGTCGAGTGTCTTCTGGGAACCGTCGCATGAAAGTGCTCATCGCGCCAAGTTCTTGGTTCTTGACCGCAGTTTCGTACAGAGCGTCCGCAGAAGGTGGCTGCATCGCGTAGACGAACAGTACGCCGCCAATCATGAGTGCGGCGAGCATTCCCGCGATCATCACCCACTGGCCCCACGCTGGCCCGCCACTGGCCTCTTCCTCGAAGACTCCTGTCGCATCGGTCGTTTCGTTGACGGTTTGGAAATGTGATTTCGTGTTCTTGGTATCGTCTTCGTTGTCGTCAGCCGTGGCGTCATCGGGGCGGAGCGTCTTGCTGTCCTGTTGAAACGATGCAACGGTGGCCTGTTGAGGGTCGATCTGTTTCTGCGATGCTCCTTTTCCGGCAGCGGCTCCCTGGGAGACATTCGTTTTCTTTGGACCCCGGCCAGGGTCTGCAGTCACGTCGGTGGCTGAGCTTGAGTTTCGATCCTGCGAAACACTGGTGTCGAGGGGGTTTCCTTTTTGTCCTGTAACGGGGCCGACTTCGGTTGGCGCCCCTTCTTTCAACAAGGTTTGTTCGCGTTGCAGTCCCGCTCTCATGGCTTTCAAACGATTCATCACAGCCAACGCGGTCGGTGGACGATCCGCTGGGTTCTTCTCGAGCAGTTGATGGATCAGCTCGACTAGGTCATCGGGAAGATCGTTGTTGATCAAGTCCAGTGGAACTGGGCGATCACGCTTGAGCGACTCGATCACTTCCGTGACATTCTTTCCTGTGAAGGGAGGCCGTCCCGTTACCATTGCGTACATCAGGCTTCCGAGTGCATACAGATCGGTGCGCTGGGTGATGCCCGCGCTGGTCGCTTGCTCGGGCGCCATGTAGTCAGCGGTACCCAAGACAGATCCCGCCATCGTCTGTTCGCCATGGCCAAAAATCTTTGCGATGCCAAAGTCAACCAATTTGACAGCGTCCCCATCAACCAACACCAAGTTGGCTGGCTTCAAGTCGCGATGGAACACGCCCATGTCGTGAGCATGCTTCAGCGCCGAGCAGATTTGAATCGCGATGTCGATCGTTGATTGCCATGACAGCTTCTTTTCACGTCGGATTCTCGCTTGCAACGTTTCACCGTCCAACAACTCCATCGAATAGAACAGCTGCCCTTCTTCCTCGCCAAATCCGATCAGCCTGACGATCCCGTCATGGCGAAGTCGCTGCAACGTTTTGACTTCGGCATCAAATCGACGTCGAAACCGAGGCTCGTCAGCGACATGCTGTGAAATCAACTTCACAGCCACTTCTTCGCCCGTTTTCTCGTGAACCCCTCGATACACCGAACCCATCCCGCCCCGTCCTAGTTGATCGCCCAGTCGATAAGGACCTAGAAATTCGAATGATGGCATGGCATTTGGCAAAGAAAAGACGGGTGACGCAACAGCACGGCTTTCACCATTTGGCACGAACCGACTAGGGCAATTCACTAGAATTTGCCCACAGGTCGTGCTTCGCTGTGAAACTGGCGTTGTCAAGTTTAGACAACGAATCCACATTCTAACTCGACGGCGCTATTGGTACCGTTGAGCCCGCGATGCAGCGGGACCGATTTTTAAGAATCATCTAGATATTCTGCTTTTCAGCGACAGTGTCAACGTAACAACGGTCACGGATGTTGGCGGGTAAGAATACTCAAGGACGACTGATGAGCAACGAGCAAGCTGAAACACCGTTTTCCATGAAGAACTTGTTTCTCGTTGGCCTGCTAGGACTTGGCTTGCTGTGGTTGGCCCAGCCACCCGGACGACTTTGGCCGCTTGCATTCGTCGCTCTCGTGCCTTGGCTACATCTCGTCGTTTCACCTAACGCAATCACCCGTCGTGGCTATGGCGTGCTTTGGATTGCGTCGACCCTTTACTGGTTGATCACACTGCAGGGACTCCGGCACGCCCATCCCGCGATGTACCTCTGCTGGATTGCCCTGTCAGGATACTTGGCGGTCTATCACCTGATGTTTCTCTGCCTCGTTCGACGGACGTTCCGACGTGGCTGGGCACTCGTGTTCACCGTTCCAATCATTTGGGTCGCTCAAGAATGCCTGCGTAACTATCTGCTGACAGGCATTTCAGCGGTCATGCTTGGGCACTCGATGGCCGATACACCGATCTTGATTCAGATTGCGGACGTGTTTGGAACCTACGGTGTCAGCTTTGTGATCGCTCTGGTCAATGTCGCAGCCTTCCAGCTATGGAGATACATGCATGGTCAAGCCACCTTGCGAGAGGGACTCGTTCCCTGGCTAGCTGCCACCATCGCGCTCCTGCTGACCGCTGGCTACGGTTGGATGCGACTGCGTGAGCCAGTCGAAGCTGGCACGACAACGTTTGCGTTGCTGCAACGTGATGAAGAAGTTGTCTACGGTCAGTCGATCGAACGTGAAGTTGAAATGTTCCGAAACTATGCGAGGCAGGCTGCTGATTCGGTCGCCGAGTCGGGCGCGGTGGTGGATGCCGTCGTATGGCCAGAGTCCATGTTCACCGGCGGCAATCCTTGGGTGATCAGCAATGCCGAGACCGTGATTCCTCCTGACGCCAACATCACACGCGCTGAGTTTGACGAATGGGCCGAGAGCCGTCGTCAGGGACTCCTGCAAAATGCACGCTACGTCCAATTGGCAATCGCCGCGTCCAACAACACTCGGTCACCCCACTTGCTTGCCGGTTGTGGCATCGTTGAGTATCTCGACGAGCAAAACGTTTACAGCGGCGTGGTCAACATCGGGCCAGATCATTCCCTGCAAGGCTGGTATGGCAAGACTCACTTGGTGATGTTTGGTGAGTACATTCCGATCGCACCACACATTCCCGGCTTGAAGTCTTTGATCCCACCCGGATTGGGACTGAAGGTCGGACCCGGCCCAAAGTCGTTTCAAGTCGGCGACTCAAGTGTGGCTGCCAACATTTGCATCGAAACGGCGGTCGAAAGGGTCACGGTCAACCAGCTCGCAGACCTCAGGCAAGCAAGCCAATTGCCTGATGCGATTGTCACTGTCACCAACGATGGCTGGTTTGATCATTCAAGTGTGATCGATCACCACCTTCGCTGCGCGCAACTTGTCGCCGTGGGAATTCGACGCCCCATTCTATCGGCTGCCAACAACGGGCCGACGGCATGGATCGACAGTTGTGGTCAGCTTGTTGAAAGGCTGCCCACCGGCCAGAACGGTGCCGTGATCGCGGCTCCAAGCAAAGACGAGCGGGTCAGCCTCTATCTCACTCTTGGTGATTGGCCAGCCAGAGTTTGTGTTCTGCTCTGCGGCTTCGCCTTCCTGCCTCGGCGTTCAAAAAACGACAGCTGATCCGGATCAGTCCAATTGCTCGCCATCGGCTTTGTATAGTGGCATGTGTCGGTAGTAGACTTCCAAGCAAAAGATTGACAAGCAGGTGGTGAACAAACGACCCGAGTTCTGTCCCCAGCGATCCATTTGGGGTGACCAACTGCCGTCCTCATCACCGCCACGCACCTGAGCCCGCGGCAATTCCTCACGCATCACTTCGTTCCACTGACGCCACGGCGAACCGCCGTAGTGATGAAGCACTTGTGTCGCGTAATACCAGTAGTAAACGTCGCGTTCCTGCATGTCGATCGGGCGATCCAGCAAGGCGTTGATTCCAACTTTCAGCGGCGGATGATTCCGCTTCCAGCTGATGTATTGTCGGCAAAGCAAGCCCTCGGCTGTCATCGCCGCGGTCGGCTCGCCATTGGCTTGGTAGGAGTAGGCCGCATCGTCGAACGACGCAGCCGTGTCCAGGTAACCGTCGACGTTGTTCAGAATCGAAATGTCGACATCCAAGCCAGCCGAACGACCACTTTCCAATCCGAGCACAAACCAGCCTGTCACCGAAGTATCTGCATCAAACTTCGGCTCGTATCTCCAACCACCTTCGGGAGACTGAGAGTCCTCAGCAAAATCGATTGCCAACTGAGCCGGCGATCGAAGCCAAGAGTCCTTGGTCATCCCGTATAGTTCGCAGATCGCGATCGTCGCCTGCGCTTGAGCGTACATTTTCTCGTGACCACGTGCGGCGCGAGCAAAGAAACCGTTCCGGTCCTTTTTGCCAACGAGAAACGTGATTCCCTTCTCGACAACCTCTTTGTGCTCACCTTTCATGTGAGTGTGTCCGTCTCCCAAGAACGCCAGCAGCGCCATCGATGTCGCTGCGATTTCGTTCTCGGAAAAGGCTCCATCTGAATAGGGGGTACGCATACTCCAGCTTCCATTCTTTCGCTGGTTTCGCGCCAGCCACTGCAGGCCACGCTTGACGGCATCCTGCGTTTCCGGTGTTCCACCATAGATCGCCATCAGTGCTTTTTTCATGGCGCCGGTTCGGCCGTTGAACATCGGCCTCGCGACCTGGGCGATTTGATCGCTGCCGAAATCGACCGGCGCCAGTTCTGCCGCTTCATTCAACGTGACCGTTTCAAACATCTCCGATAGGTCCACTTCCACTAGCGTGTCAGCCAAGTCATCCGAGTCGTTCAACATGTCTTCCGATGTGATCGAAAACTCCGTCATTTCAACGGGCGCATCTTCTACTTCGCCTTGACTGATGCTCAGCATGACTTTCCCGAGTTTCGAACCGGCAGGGGTGCTGATCAAAGCCAGCACCAACAGCAGCACAAGGTGCATCACCATGCTGACCAACCAAGGAGGTGCAGTCCGCGATACCGCATCATCTTGTCGTGACTCCGCTTCGTCAGGCTGGTCGCTCGTCTGCGGCGTCGATCTAGCGGGTCTGCTCGCGTTCGAATTCGGTGCTGTCTGTGGGGTCTGGGTTTTTAAGCCAGCCAACTCGCCCTTCCAACGGACACCTTTGGCGGTCCCAACACCCGAGGCCGCGCGGGCGGGGGCGGCCGGTCGAACGGGTGGCAAAGTGGATCGAGGTGGCGGAGGTGGGGGAACCGCGTTGGATTTCTTGGGTCGTGCGGCAGGTGGGGGAACCGCCTTCGTTGGTGTTGGTTCAGATGACGGCGCAACGCCAGCCGATTCCACAGCCGGCGGAGGTGCAGCTGAGATAGGTGGAGGCAGCTCGGGAGGGATGCTGCTGGAGTTGGAATCTGCGTTTGACATCGGTGCGCGACAGATGAGAGAAGCGAACAACCTATGGCTGGCGACCGAACGTGAGGATGAGACAAGGTTTATAGGATAAAGGCGTTTGGCGTCCAATGCGAACCGAATGAGCAGCGGAGCAAGCGAAAGCCCGGGAAATCGAGGTAAATCGGGTCAATCACAGTCAAATGGGAAATTTATTGTCGCCTGCGATCACCTTTCCGGACGCAGCGTGTCAGGAACAGGGAGCGAGAACAGCACCCAATTTTGGAATGCAAAGGGCAGGCATTGACAGCCCGACGCAATTGTTCAATAACATCGCTTCACAACACCGCGGGATGGAGCAGCCCGGTAGCTCGCGAGGCTCATAACCTCGAGGTCGTCGGTTCGAATCCGGCTCCCGCAACTTCTCTGTTTGGTTAGGAAACTGACCTTCAGGGGTAAACTCCAAAGGCCGACGTTTTGCATCTCGCAGAAC
>JBGCGI010000351.1:0-14331 GCA_045110715.1 Rubripirellula sp. | reverse complement strand
CCCGTTCTCGTTGGTGGCCAACGCTCTGGCAGCGATCCGCACCGAACGGGAAGGTGATTTGGGCCGCCGCATCGAACAGTCGCTGTCACAAGAGAATTTTCGCGGCTTGCGAATCGTATCGACGGGAGAGATTCCGCAGGGAGGCTTCTCCAGTTCGTCTGCGATGACAGTTGCCGTGATCAATGCGATCGACGCGTTGTACGAATTGCAGATGGACAACGACACGAAAGTCCGATTGGCCTGTCGGGCTGAATACGGAACCGGCGTTCGAGCAGGCGCGCTCGACCAGGCAACCGAGCAAACAGGTCGGTATGGGCAAGGCGCACTGATCTCATCCAATCCAAAGCAACACTATCGGGTACTGGGCACGTTCGTTGCACCAACCGATCGAATTCGCGTCTTGTTCCCCAACTCCGTCGATCGTGACCGCGAAGCCTGGCAGTGGTCGGCGGGAGTGTACGCGTCCACCGCAGGTGATCGATTGTTGACCACTGGCGAAGTCCGCAAGATGACCGGTAAGGCAGCAGAGATCGCTGCGATCCTGTTGCGGCTGCCTTTGGACGTCGACTTCTTTGAAGAGCTTGAGTCTGAATTGGTTGAATCGGGTGAGTTGACCGCAGGAGCCCGTTTGCATGTACGAGACACGCTTGCCAAGCTGCCGCAACGAGCGACGCAAACGGAACTAAGGAATCAACTGGAAAAGCACATCGATTGGTATGTCGATCAGCAGCGAATGACGGACCCTGACTACACTCGCCAGCACGCGGAGGAAACATTCGAGTCGCTGCTGGATGGATGGCGCGATCCTGTGCTACGTCGAACGCAAACCGATGGAGTCGTGGTGGAAGAAGTTGGAGCACCGCTGCGCGCGATGCTTGGTTACCTGTATGCGGAAGTTGCGAAGAACTGCTACTTGATACACCATCCCGAGCAGTGGATCGAGTTTGTGACGCGTTCCCAGCGAGGCGATAAATGTTTCGAGATCGATCATGCCAGGCTGCCTGACCGCCAAACGATGTTCAACGAGATTGCCTGGGAGCGGGATGTTTTCGGTTGGCAGCGTATGCGTCTGTGGCTGGATCGTTGGGGAGCACTTCCGTTCAACTTCAACGCTGGCTTGGAAGATGCGGATCTGTTGCAGGACGACTGGAGCCTGCTTTCCATCGGCGGTACGAACTTCTTTCGTGGACTGGCGATCATCGACTTAGCGGAGGCAATGTTGAAACGCGCTTTCGGTGACAATGCGGTCGCGGTTCGCATCAACGGAGCCGGTCAGGGCGACTACTTTCAAGTGCACGTCGACACGCAGTTGGCAGACGTGGACGAGATCAAAGATTTTATCCGCGAAGCGATCTATAAACGATTTGATCTGGCACCAGCACACGAGTTCGTGGAGCCGCACCCCGGAGGCGGAGCCGTCAGCCTGCGTTTGAATCACTTCGGACAGATTCCATCGTTGGTGGACGAACTGTCAGAGTACTGGTCAGCAGAGGCAACTCCAACGCCGCGAACGGTGGTCGCGAAGTAACGTGGCTCACGGATTCGCGGTCGAAAATGCCACAGAGATCACCGAGTGCATAGAGGGATTGTGATTTTGATCCTCTGAATTCTGGGAGTCTGTGTGGCACAGTTTTTTAGCCGACGAGCGTCTAGCGGCTCACGAGAGTGGAACCACAGTCGTGATCGCGTCAGTTCGTTGGCTCTCGAACCAGATTCTTGAATGCAAATTTGGTTCCGTCGAACAGCCCCTGGTCGCTCAACTTCAAACTTGGAATGACCAGCAAGGCCATGAACGAAAGCGTCATGAACGGCGACGTTAGATCGGTTCCAAGTTGTTCCTTTGCATAGCGATCGATCTCCGCGTACAGTTTCGCTGTCTCGTAGCCATCGGCGTTGGTCATGATCCCTGCAACTGGCAAAGGAAGCACTTTGGATTCCTCGCCGGACACCGCCGAGATCCCGCCGCGGTTTTCGACGACGAGGTTGACTGCCGCTGCCATCGATGTGTCGTCTGCTCCAACCACGATGATGTTGTGGGAGTCGTGTCCGACGCAGGAGGCAATCGCCCCGCCGTTGAGACCAAAACCTTGGATCAGGGCCACCGCTACCGGCGCGTCTTCGTAACGGTTCACGACCGCGATCTTCAGAATGTCCTGATCGAGATCCGCCGAAATTCTGTCGCCGACAAAGTTCGCTTCGGTAACAAAACTGTCGGTGAACAACTCGCCATCAATGGCTCTGATCACCAGCACGTCGCGTCCCCGCGCGGAAATTTTGAACGCGGAAGGCGCGACGCTTCCAATGTTGAATTGATTGGGGATGTTGGCTGGCACGGATTTAATCAGCGTCGCACCGTTCTTGGCAACCAATTGGCCATCGATGTAGGTTTCCTTGATCGTGAAGTCTTTCAAGCTTTCAGTCACAATGAAGTCAGCCGGGTCTCCTTCACGTAAAATGCCGACCGGCAGTCCGTAGTGCTCGACAGGGTTGATGCACGCGGCTCGCAATACATCGAACAATTCACATCCCTCACCGATCGCTCGTGATACCAGTTGATTGATGTGGCCCTCGATCAAATCGTCTGGATGTTTGTCGTCGGAACAAAACATCATTTGATCAGCGTGATCCGATAGCAGTTTGATCAACGCAGCGAAGTTCTTGGCCGCGCTTCCTTCGCGAATCAAAATTTTCATTCCCAGTCGTAGCTTTTCCAGCCCCTCGTCATAGCGAACGCATTCATGGTCCGTTGAAATTCCCGCCTGGATGTACTTTTCAACATCGGCACCGCGAACACCAGGCGCGTGACCGTCGATCGGCAGATTCAGTTGTTTTGCGACATGCAGTTTCGCGTGAACTTCCTCGTCGTCCTGAATCACGCCCGGATAGTTCATCATCTCGGCCAGATAACGAATCTCCGGCATCTCCAACAACTCACGCACGCCATCGACACCAATCACCGCTCCGGCTGTCTCAAACCTCGTCGCGGGTACGCAGGAAGGTGCGCCGAAACTGAACTTGAAGGGAACTCGATTGCCGTTAGCGATCATGTACTTCACGCCATCAATACCGAGGACGTTGGCGATTTCGTGTGGATCGGAAACCGTCGCAATCGTTCCATGGACCACGGCCATCCGCGCGAACTCGGATGGGATCAACATCGAGCTTTCGATATGAACGTGAGCGTCAACGAACCCGGGCAGCACGTAGCGGTTGCTCTGGCCTTCACGCTTGCGGATGGATTGGATGATCCCATCTTGAACCGTCAATTCCCCGAAAAATATCTCTCGATTAGGAATGTCGATGATGTTCGCTTGAATTTGCATTTCTCTAACCGCCATGCTTCATGGCAACGACGACGCGTTCCATTGTGGCGTCGAGTGGTTTGGTTGTAATCAGAGGTGACGTGGCCGTTCATGCTGGTGTCACGTCAGCGTTCACGGGGGTTCGTTTCCGGCAATTTGATGCCCATTAGGATGAGATCAAACGCGTTCGCTCGCTACTGGTCGGCACTGATCGCTCGCCGCAACAAGTGAAACGTGCAGCCTCTGAATACGAAGAACGCAGACGGCGCGTCAAACGCATCGCAGGCAGCTTGCATGCTTAGGTTCGACGCATGCGGTGCACAAGAATCGCGCATTGGCAGCCGTCCTCGAGTCTTTTGGTTGCCACTTCCCGGAGAATCTTTTCTCGCGAAACAGGAGTTTCACGGGGCGCGGGAGCGGTTCTGCTTCGCGTTATGAGTTCTGGCACGCTCTTTGCAACCTCCTAAGAGCCACAGAACGAGCTGCGAAGCACTTGGTGTTTCGAGCAGCATCCTTTTGCGAATGCGTGTTTCGTTTCGCTCTCTCATGGCGGGCCTGTCGGTCTGTCGCAAGCCCAGGCAGTGATCCTGCGGCAGCCTCCAGCCAACCTAGGGAAAATCCTATGAGCATCTTCAATCGCGATCCTTTTGATCCAGATACCTCGTTGCAGCATGAACATCATGCCGGTTGCGGGCACGCCCATTCCGAAGGTGAATCCTGCCAGCACAACGAACCGTCCACCGACGAAACCGCCGAATCTCGTCCAAGTATGTCGTCAGAAGACGCGATGAGTCAGGCGATCGAAACCGCTGTCGTGAAAGCGGTCTTCGGGCACAGCGATGTCTCTCGCCGAAAGGTCCTGGCGGCCGCTGGAGCTGGCGTGGTTGCCAGTATCGTGAAAGATATTTTTCCATTCGACACCGCCAAGGCGATGGCGATGGAAGTTGGGAAGATTGAAAAGCCCGACCTCTCAATCGGATTCATCCCGATCACTTGCGCGACGCCGATCATCATGGCCGAGCCAATGGGCTTCTACGAGAAGCATGGGCTCAACGCCAAAGTGCGGCGTGCTAGTGGTTGGGCGATGGTCCGCGACTGGGCGATCACCAAGGAAGTTGATGCGGCTCACATGCTGTCACCGATGCCACTGTCGATCACGTTGGGCGCGGGATCACCGAAAGTGCCCTTCTACATGCCTGCGATCGAAAACATCAACGGGCAAGCCATCACGCTGGCGAACAAACACATCGGCGTGAAGGAAGCCAAGGACATGAAGGGCTTTCGCTTTTGCGTGCCGTTTGAGTATTCGATGCACAACTATCTGTTGCGATACTACTTGGCCGAAGGTGGCCTGCATCCTGACAAAGATGTGCAAATCCGCGTCGTGCCGCCACCGGAAATGGTCGCCAACCTGAAGGCCGGAAACGTGGACGGTTACCTCGCGCCTGACCCGTTCAACCAACGTGCTGTTTACGAGAACGCAGGGTTCCTGTTTCAGTTGTCAAAAGAAATTTGGGAAGGCCACCCGTGTTGCGCATTCGCGATCTCGCAAGAGTTTGCCAATACGCATCCGAACACCTTCTTGGCCTTGTTCAAGTCGATTGTTGACGCGACTGCCTACGCATCGGACAAAAAGAACCGCAAAGAAATCGCGTCCGCGATCGCTCCTCGCAACTACTTGAATCAGCCCGTCACGGTCTTGGAGCAAGTCCTGACTGGAAAGTACGCCGATGGCAAAGGTGGTATCGGAAATGATCCGGAACGAATCGACTTTGATCCCATGCCGTGGCACTCGATGGCGGTCTGGATCTTGACGCAAATGAAACGCTGGAAGCACGTTGACACCGAGTTCGACTACAAGGCGATTGCCGAAGAAGTCTACTTGGCGACGAAGTGCAACGAACTTGCCAAGGAGATGGGCTACGCCGACCGCAAGGAAACTTACAAGAAGCACATCATCATGGGCAAAGTGTTTGATCCAGACAAACCAGATGAGTACTTGGCCAGCTTCCCAATCAACAACCTCTAGGGGTGTCAGGGGCGAACGCTCGTGGAGCGTAAAAAGAACGTGATGGCGGCGCATGCTGCCAAAGCGTTCGGCATGTGGAACGAAAAATGGCGGCAGGAAGTCACTACTCCCTCGAAATAAGAACCTGATGATATCCAATCCCAAAACATGGCGTCTGCCCCGCGATCCGAAATGGTGGCAGGCGAAAATTCTCAGCATCGTGATTCTGATCACACTCTTGGCTGGTTGGTCCTATGCGGTCTCAAAGCCTGCCTTTGATCCGACCGGCAAGACCGAGAACGAACTGATGTTGTTGGAGTTCAATGGAGACATTGTTCTCAACGACGCAGGCGAATACATCTTCAACGCCGACAAGACGACTGGCTTGCCCGGTCCGATGGCTGTCGGGGCGAAGGTCATCGAAGAACTGTCGCATCCGTTTCATAAAAATGGCACGAACGATCACGGGATCGGCCACTTGGTGAGTTACACCGTCCTGAGATTCAGCGTCGGTTTCGTGCTGGCCAGCGTGGTGGCGATCATCACGGGAGTGATCATCGGGCTCAACCCCGTGATCTTTGCGGCGGTCAATCCGTTTTTACAAGTTCTCAAACCGATCTCGCCTTTGGCGTGGATGCCGCTGCTTCTCTACACAGTTCAGAAGCCAACGATAACGGCCGTGCTGGTGGTGTTCATGGCATCCCTTTGGCCAACGATTGCAAACACAGCGTTCGGGTTGGCATCGATTGACAAAGACTATCTGCGAGTCTCGAAGATGTTGGAGTTCGGATGGTTCCGGCGTCTGTTCACGGTGATCTTGCCCGCCGCGGCGCCGGCGATCGTTGCCGGTTTGCGAATCAGTTTTGGTTCGGCACTGGTTGCTGTGGTACCCGCCGAAATGTTGCTGGGTGAATTAGGGGTTGGCTATTTGACTTGGATTGAATGGAACAACCTCGATATCTCAGGTGTTCTGTTCGCAATCCTGGTGGTCGGAGTGGTCGGCTTTCTGATGGACTTGGTTTTCTCGAAACTTTCAAAGGCGGCCGACTATGCAACTTGAGACTCCCCCCGAAGAAGAAACCCTTCCGCTTCACGGAAACGAATCGGATTCCGATCAATCCAGCCAAGGGCAATTGTCGGTGCGCAACGCGTCCAAGGTCTTCCCATCGCTGACCGGCGAAGGTGAAGTCTGCGTGTTTGAAAATGTATCGATTGAAATTGCCAATGGCGAGTTCGTTTCGATCATCGGTCACAGTGGGTGCGGCAAAAGCACGCTACTCAATATCTTGGCGGGCTTCGATTCGGCGACGACCGGTGAAGTGCTGGTGGACGACAAGCCAATCAAAGGTCCCGGCCTGGACCGAATGGTCGTCTTTCAATCGTTTGCACTGATGCCCTGGCTTTCCGCATTCGAGAACGTTCGTGTCGCTGTTCAATCAGCGTTTCCATCGTGGCCCAAGAACGAAGTCGTTGATCACACAAGACGCTATCTGGAACTGATGGGTTTAGGTGACATCGGCAAAAAGATGCCCGCGCATCTGTCGGGCGGAATGCGTCAACGAGTCGGACTGGCACGTGCATTCGCCGTGCAGCCAAAAGCACTGATGCTTGATGAACCGTTCGCTCAAATTGACGCGCTCACCCGCGGTTCGATTCAGGACGAGTTGGTTCGTATGTGGGACAAGGCTGGTGCCACCGTTTGCATGGTCACTCACGATGTGGACGAAGCCATTTTGCTAAGCGATCGAATTGCGTTGATGACCAACGGGCCAAACGCACGAATTGCCGAGATCGTCGAAGTCAACATTCCTCGACCAAGGACGCGCGAGCAATTGATTGAGTCTGAAGACTACATGAAGCTGCGGGCCCGGATTCTGCGATTCCTGATCGACCACAACCGCAGCCCAACGGCGCCCGACGACACCGAACACGCAATGGAGTCCTACCCGATGTCCGAAATTGAAAACCACATGGACTCATAGGACGGCGTGACAAGCCGTTTCGTTGTTTCGTTACGGCCGACAAAGCACTGGCGGTGATTGCCGTCGACCTTTCTGACCTTCCCGATTCCGACAGGAACTAGCCCGGAGACCGATGATGTCCACGATGACTGAAACTGTACCTTCACTCGAATCTATCGTTACCAAAATTGAATCGATCAAAGTCGCCAAGGGACTCTCTTGGACGGACTTGGCGACCAAGATCGGTCAGAGCCCGGTGTGGGTGGCTGCTGCCCTGACCGGCCAGTGCTCGCTCTCGGCAGAAGACTGTGCTGCGGTTTCCGATGAGCTTGAACTGACCGACATGGAATGCAAAGTCTTGCAAGGCTATCCGTTTCGCGGTTGCCTCGAGCAGACCATTCCCAGTGATCCCTTTGTGTATCGCTTCTATGAAATCATGCAGGTTTACGGCATGGCCATGAAGGGCGTTGCTCAGGAAGAGTTTGGTGACGGCATCATGAGCGCGATTGATTTTTCGATCGACGTGGATCGTGAGCCCGATCCCAAAGGTGACCGCGTGAAAATCACGTTCAGCGGTAAGTTTCTTCCCTACAAAAAGTTCTAGGACGATCGCGTGAAACCCAACGCTTCCTCCAAACTGCCGACGTCCATGAAGCCGACTTCGACACTGAAACTGATGTTGGTCGATCAGTCGGCTCCACGTCGCGCTATCCTCGAGAAGATTCTCCGGGATAGCGGGTACGTGAATGTGTTTGCGACTTCCGGTTTGAGCGATGTGTTTGCGTTGGTTGACAGTGTGGCTCCCGACGTTGTCTTGATCGAATTGGACAGCCCGAACCGGGATACCTTGGAACAGTTGCACGCGATTCGCGAGCGACGGCCAACCCCGGTGGTGATGTTCGCTCAAGACCAGGATGCGCAAACCGTGCATTCGGCCGTCGAGTCGGGGGTCTGCGCTTACATGGTCGACAGCGTTGATCTCAATACCGTCAAACCCGCCATCACACTTGCGATGGCGACTTTCAATGCCTACCGACGCGTTCGCGCCGAGGCCGATGGGTACCGCAAAGAATTGGGAACTCAGAAACGACTCGACCGCGCCAAAACGCTACTGATGGAGCATCAACAACTCTCCGAATCGGAAGCCTATCGGACGATGCGAAAAATGGCGATGGACGAGAACTTGAAATTGAACACGATCGCTGAACGCATCATCAATCGGTTTCTCGCCTAACGACAATCACTTCCTCTCTGACGAAGCAGAAACAGACCGATGTCATTGGTTCCGCCATTCACTCGCGAAACAGCAATCGCCAAAATTCGGATGGCGGAAGACGCCTGGAACACACGTCATGCCGAGCAGGTGTCGATGGCCTACTCCGTTGATACGCAATGGCGCAATCGCTCGGAGATCTTTTCGGGACGTGATGCGGTCCGTGAATTTCTGACTCGCAAATGGAGCCAAGAACTCGAGTATCGATTGGTGAAAGAGCTGTGGGCGTTCGGCGACAATCGGATCGCAGTCCGATTTCAATACGAGTTCCAAACCGAAGCAGGCGAGTGGTTCCGAGCTTACGGAAACGAGAATTGGCAGTTCAATGCGGAAGGTTTGATGGAACAGCGCCAAGCCAGCATCAACGACATCGCGATCGAAGAATCCGACCGCAAGTTCTTTTGGGACGCTCCCGGCCCCCGACCGGCCGACCATCCAGGTCTCACCGAACTCGGGATGTGAGCCCAAGTCCCATTCCTTGATTCAATCGCTTCTGCATACACACTCATGTCAAGCAGCGGTGATCAGACATTCCCGATGCGCGAGCAACCGGTCCTGACCTATGTTTCCGACAGTGGCTCCGTGAGGGCCGAGGTCTCTTGCCCGTCGCTCGCGGCAATCGAAACGAACCGTAAGAAGATCGCGATGGGGCTGCTTAACAACTGAAAGTTCATTGACGTTGAGCCTAGCGATCTGGTGTGAATGGAGAGACAACACCCAGCATGCAAGACCCAACGTCTAAAATGCAACTCATCAAGGGAAAATGGCCAACACGTTCGGCGTCTCTATATCACCGAAGACGACATCCCAAGCTGCCGCATTTTTCGGTAGAGGTTCGATCGGTGCAGTCCGAGGATTTGTGCCGCAAGGGTCATGTTGCCGCCAGCAGCCTTGATCGTGAGCTCAATGTGATCGATTTGAAACTGTTGGGTTGCTTCACTTAGAGAAGGAAGAGCCGCAGCTTGCATCTGCCGGAGATTAGAAGGTTTTTCGCGTGGTTCAAGGATTTGCTTTTCTGTCATCATGGCCAGTTGCTCCTTGTCTTTCGTTATGGATAGCTTTGGTGATTGATACGACCGTTATTTCAACGATCAAGTAGGGAGTGTCCAAAAAGCACCCTCAGGGGGCCTTGAGCACGATTTAGAGGAGTCTTTCTGACGCCATTGATACACGCGGAAACTGCCTCGCTTTCCCGCAGTGTATCGACGGAAAAAAGTGAACTTTTTCGTGAGCGATCGCACCTGTGCGGATCTGCCCGCAGATGATCGTTTCTGTTTTCAAAAAGCAGCGTTTCACGGCTTGACTGATCGAGCTTGCGAATCAAAATGTTTCGCTGTTGTGAGCGTATTTCACAGCTGCGTATTGAACGCCTGTGGCTGTGAGACACAGGCGTTCAGTTTTTCGAACCACCGATGCAAGGTAGAGTTTGAAATGCCGATCTGATCGGACACGCAAGAGTAACGGAGCCTTTTAAGCTTCCAGATCAGCACGGGATGTAGTCAAGGCGTGAGGTAGCGTGGAAGGCTGCGAAAGCAGGACTAGCAGGGCCGTGAATATGGAAAAGACCCCCGTTGTGTTCGGCTTGGGACTTGGCGGCTTGTTCGGAGACGATTTGCGTGATGGCCACGTGGGCCGTGTTGAGACGAAAGAGCAGTATGGGACCGCCTGAGGAGGTTTGCTGTGGCATTGCGGTCATGATTCTGATCGACTGCAGGGATGGATCCAAGAACTCTCACCCTCGCGACCGTCCTGGCCTTCTCTCAACTGGCATTATTGGCGGATGACCTCTCACGGCATGTAGAGATTCAAGCCAGTAAGCTGAAGATCGAAGAGAGGGAG
Organism: Rubripirellula sp.; assembly: GCA_045110715.1. GTDB lineage: Bacteria > Planctomycetota > Planctomycetia > Pirellulales > Pirellulaceae > Rubripirellula. The sequence goes on along the minus strand of JBGCGI010000351.1, from coordinate 3,948 downwards.
TACGATCGAATCGAGCGAATGCCACAGGTGCCTGCGGAGGTCAAGACTGCGCTGAGAGCTTCGCTTGACAACCGCCAACGAATTCTTGTCGCAATCAGAATGTGTCGCATCGAGAGAGATTTGAGCAGGGCGTGGAGGAAAGAGAAAATGGAAAAATTGGATCGTGAGAAGGAGTTCTGGAAAGCCAAGCTAGATCGCATTGGCAAGCAAAAGCGAAAGCCAGTCGAGATGATGAGCGAGGCCGAAGGGATAGCGGAGATGCTGAGGATCCGTGCAGCCAGAGAGGCGCGAAGGCCTTGGAACAGAGCCAAGTCTCAGGTGCCGTCCGCCTTCTAGCGCGAATCCAGGGCTTAGATTGCTGTCGGTGAAAACACCGATGCGCTCACGAGCAAAGTCGCTTGGGTAAACGCGACCTCGCCCAATTCTGCATCAGTCAATGCCGCGCGTGTTTGTCCAACCGACGGAAGATGAAAGTAGACGAGTGAAGTTGCTCCAGGGCGCGTAGTTCGCCGCTATTCGGCGTCGTCTAGGGATACAAAACCAGCGTACAGCAGTAACCGAGGCCTCTATGGTTTGCGCCCAACCCAGGCTTGCGATGGTTTATCGTTCATCGTTGCCCGAAAGAGACGTCTCATCGGCGATCCCAAGGCCAGTCAGTGATACCGTGCTGATAGACGTCGCTTTTATGCTCAGACCGATTCAGCAGCGAAGTTCGGTTGGCACGTCCGCGAGTGCCGCATCGGGCAATTCGTAGGAACTCGCTAATAGCTCGCGGTCATCGTTGACCAGTTCCGGATACGTCGACCCGTGCAGGACTTCAACAGCGAAGATCTCCTGCACCGCGTCTTCGAACTTGACGAAGGCAACGATTTCGCCTGACTGAATGTTGACGACCCAAACACCACAGGTCCGTTCGTCCAATTCTCTTTCGGCAATCGGCACTCCACCGAACACGGCGGTCTCGCGAACCTGCGACAAGCCGATAAAGGCAAGCGGACCACAGAACGATAGTCCGCGCGTGAAGCCGGGGAGTTCGACAATCGATTCGTACTTGCCCGTCGCGGGATCGACGACGCCGAATCCGCCGGTGCCTGAATGCAGCAAATACAGTTTGCCGTCGTACCAGCGCGGTGAGTGCGGCATCGACAATCCATGCGCGATGATCTCGCTGGACGCAACATCGATCAACACGCCGCCGTCTTTCTTGTTCGCTCGCCAACTACCGGGTTCGTTTGTCATGCCCAGCGCCGTGACGCAGTCGATGTTGCCGTCGCGGATCGCCATGCCGTTGAGGTGACAACAATCGCCGGGAATGTACTGAGTGATAAACGACGGTCGCCAAACGGGCTCGAAGTTGTATGTGCCGCTGCGCCGTGCCAAGCAAGAAAAGCGAGTATTGATAAAAACGACATCATCGTCGATCCAGGACATTTCGTGGATGTCGATGTCACCGGTGAAGTGAGCCACACGCGGTAAGAAACAAGCGTCGTGTGGAAATCGGCTGGCTTCTCTGGCCGGCAATTCATCAGTCGCATCTCGAGCCGTATCGAGTCTTTCGCAAACAGCCGGGATATTGTGGAATTCCCACAATTGCATCGCGGAACCGATTGCGATTCGATTCGGTTGGACGGCCATCCCCATCGGTTTATCGAACAATCGAAAGTGCGTATTCAGAACGCCATTTTCGGGCCGAAGCATCACAAGCTTGCCCGCCTGATAAGTCGTCACCAACAGTGAGATACCCAACTGCGAAAGAATCTCAGGCAGATTGCTTGTATGCACCGATCGCATAGCGGACGTCGAATCGGCATCGCGTTCTTCGTTGCCGGAGGCCACTGGGTCTACGCTCGTCATGCTTGTTCTGGCTCAGTGACTTCTAGTTGCGTGAAAGACATCGAACGACTCTACACTCTTCCTTCGCCGACGTCTTCGCCGCGACATCACAACCACCGTACCACCGACCAACAAAAGTCCCAACGACGATGGCTCGGGCACCGCGGTGACTGTGATTGTTGAGATGCCCTGTCCAATAGCCCCATCGAGAATGGTGAAATCAAAATCTCCCGCAAACGTATCATCGTCGATCCCAAAGTCGACGGCGCGCACGTTGGTCACTTCACCAATGACGCTGCCAGCCGTGAACCGAAACGTGCCCAGTAAAATGTTGTTGCCCGTTATCGGAGCAAAGACATCATCCACACTGTCGACAAATCCTGCACTCTCTCCAGCAACCAGGTCAAACTCAGGGCCGAAAGAGGTGTCGTCAAACAAGGGATTCGGAGTGATATCTGCTTCAAGTAGAACTTCGGCGCGATCGGACGGCGGTGTCGTGTCAAAAGTGACTCGAACACCTGCACTGACCAGTCCGTCAATCGTCAGGTCAATCGGGTCACCCGTCGCGTCTTGCTGTTGCAGAAAAACCGTTACATCAACCGTAGAGCCAGCAGTCACTTCGTAATTGGCCTCGCTAAATGAATAGACCAAGGCCGCAGAGGCAGGGTGCACAAACATGGACAGGGTGAGAATAATTAAGAGACGGATCATTGGTGGCTCCGAGACAGTTACTGTTGTTGAATAATCTAGGTGTTACCGAGCTAAGGACTAAGTCGTTTTCGGTAGTTCAAACGGAACAGGTCCAGGTCATCGCGATCCACATCACCATCGCCCTCATGGTCTAACGCTGGATTGAAATACAAGTCACCTGGCGTTCGTCGGTAAGTCCTGCGGAAGAACACGTAGTCGCGACGGTCGACATCGCGGTCTCCATCGACATCGCCGTAGAGGCGGAAGAAATCGTCCACGCGTGGTCCGCCGGCACCTCCACTGGCACTGCCATCGAACGCGTTGCCTGCCGCGTCGCGAATATGGGTGTCAAGCATCGTTAGCCGGTAGTTCCCATCGATGAGCGAACCGCTTGCATCGACTTGGGAGCCGCCAAAGCTCAGCACGACCTGCGTCTTGCCATCAATCATCGAAATCACTGGAGTCACCGCCACTGCGACACCGCTCTTCGTATGCAAAGTGAATGCGTCGTCATCCACGGAGACTTGCTCGTTGAAGGTTACCGTGATCGAACGCACAACGCTCCGCTGTCCGGTGCCGCCGTCGATCTCCAGGCGTTCGACTCGCGGCGCAATATCGTCCGCATTATCGACTGCGAAGGTTTCGTCTACCGTCGGTTCTTCTGACAACAATGAGTTCAAGGCAACATCCGTGATGTCCTGAGTAGCCGAAAGGTCCAATCCGACTACGCCGTTGAAGTCGACCAGATCGCCACCCGAAACGGTGATCAGGTATTGCGTCTCGCCCGTACCCTGAACCGCCGCAACGTTGGTGATCATTGCTGTCGTTCCACCGCCCACGACAAAATCCGTCGCATCAACATTTAGCACTTGCTCGTCAAACGTCGCGCGGAAGATCAGCGTATCGGCTGATGTGTTTGCATTTATCGGACTCTCTCGCGCAAAGCTGACTAAACTAGGCGACTGAACTTCAAACGCTCCTATATCAGTACGCTGGCCAATCACGCGGCTAAAACCTGCGCCTCTCTGATCGTTCTCGAGCGGCGGCGTCAATGCGGCCGGGTCTCCGGCATTGATGGCTCGGCTACCGGGAACCAGGGCGTGAGTCGATGTTGGACCGCCGTTGTCTGCTAACGGACCGAAAATCAGGTTGGGTGCCAGTGGATTGCCAGCGCCATCACCAACAAGATTGCCAGCATCGTCTCCTTCGACTAGCCCACCTGCCGTGGCTGGATCACCGACTAGGTTGTAGACACTTTCCGCTTCCAAAGACTTGCCCGCGATGTCACTCGGGGTCGCATTCGACTCGATCCCTTGGATGTTTCCAGCGACAATTGTGTTGATCAAGGTGGTCGCACTGATCGGGGCACCGGGCGACCCGCTGGGATCATCGAGTGTCAGCAGACCGCCACCGGTTCCGCCAGCG
>JBGCGI010000350.1:0-7392 GCA_045110715.1 Rubripirellula sp. | reverse complement strand
GCAACCTGAATTCCAGAACCTCCTCCGCTACCGACCACCGTATTGTTAACAATCCGGCCGTAAGGGACCGGTGCAGGTGCTTCGCCGTCACCTGCAGTTCCACCACTGAAGCGAATTCCTGCGGCTCCCGAATTCACAACCACGTTGTTGTTGATCACGGCACCAGGAATCAATCCATCGGTGTTGATATTTCGCAGCAAGTTCACGCTACCAGGGCGTGGGTTGTCTTCGGGGACGATTCCGTTGTTCTGTGGATTGGTCGCGAAGGCTTCGCCACGTGATCCCGTTGTCGCAAATACACCGAAGCGTTGCGAGTCACTGATGAAGTTACTGGCGATAATGATCTGGCCTTGATCTTTGACCCGATTCTCATCGCTGTTACCGAAGTGGTAATCCACCATCAACACGTCGCGGTCAGGAATCGCCGCGGAGGTCGCAGCGTCCGGACGGATCGTCAACGAGTACTCGCCGAAATCAGCTCCAAAGAAGAACCCGCCACCGGCAAAGAACGGTGAAGAAGAAACGGCAACATCGTAGTAACCGGAGGTTGTTGCTTGGAACTTCAAGAACGCAGCGCCGATTGCCTCACCAGGGGCAGCTGAGGTATTCAACAGGCTGGTCTGCGCCAAACCGCCCAAACCGTTCGTCGAGGTTCCGCCATCGCCATCCAAGACAGTGATCACTGGTAATTCAAGTTGCTCTGCTCCGCGAGCAAAGCCGACCGTATCCAGATCGATGTCGATCGTTTGACCAGCCGTCAGATAGATACGAACGTAGTCGACGTCATCGCCAGGCGCGTTAAAGAAGACCACAGGAGCATCGTCAACGGTTTCACCTGTATTGACCTGATCACCAATTTTTCCAGTCGCGACCAAGACGTCGACGGTTCCATCAACGAACCCGGTCACAGCGGCTCGGGCCTGTTGGTCACCCTGGCTAACGTACGTCACCGTCTGGTTGTCGTGATCGATGACGGGGAACAACTTAGAAGTCTCGCGACCTTGGAAGGTCTCTTCCTCTACCAAGTCCACTTTCAAGAAACGTCCGCCACCTGGGTTGATGCTGATCGCAGGCCCAAACAACTCGACATGAGTCCCTGATGCGCCACCCACTTCCTGACTGTTCCCTGTCGCGGCACTGATATCAAGCACACCACGTGACTGCGGCGAATTGATCGCGTTACGAATCGACGTCGCAACGTCACGCGCCTCGATTCCGATTGGATCAAACGGAACTGCGACATTACCGATCGTCACGCCAGTCTCAAGAATGCTGTCGAACTCGAATGTCAGCTGACGTGTTCCATCGTTGATCACGAACGTGTCGCCATCAATCAAGGACGTTCCCGCCTGAGCGATCAAGGTGACCGCTCCATCGACCAAGCGATCGTTGGTATCAAACGAACGCCCCAAACCGCTTTCTTCCTGAAGCAGCAAGTTGATCGGGTCGTAGTCCTGCGGAACACCGAATTCGTCGCTAGTACGAATGTCCAACGAGTAACCACCGGTCAGAGTCTCGTTTTGTCGCTCTGGCTGAACCGCCTGAGGTCGATTGTCTGGAATCACTTCAGGATTCAAAGTGAAGGTCCGATTGACGGGCGCGTCCAGCACCATTTCGCCACGCTCGGCGAAGCCAACGATAATATCGTCGATGTACACGCCTTCAATATTATTGTTCGCGCCGCCGGCACCATCAATTTGACTGCCAGCGAAGCTAGTCGGACGTGACAGACCGTAAAACTCGCTCGGCAATGCACTTGAACTGAACGTTGAGAAAGCATCGAAAGGATCGACCGTATTCACATCGAACGAGGAGGCACTGAAGGAACCTGGATCGACAATCAGAGAATTGTAAATCCGAATGCGGTTGCCACCGATGACGGGATAGTCATCTGGCAATGCATTGTTCGTTCCATCAACCGTTGCCAATCGGCCGAACGCTTCGGCCAGAGCGATCCGCAGCTTATCAGCCACTTCACTCGATGACATTGCAGAGTCCACTTGAAGCGGGATTGCACCGACCGCAAGCTCGAAGCTGATGATGGAAGAACCCGCCTGAGTCGCGACCGAGGCTGCGTTGAGCAAGTACAACTCTCGAGATGACACCTGGAAGGCTTGCACGCTGCGAGGCAACGCATCGTAGAGTTTCTGTGTGATTTGCGCTTGTGTGTCCGTCAACGCGTACACGACTTCATTAGGTCCAGCAGCGCCGACTCCCATTCGGAAGAAGATATTGATTGGCTGTGCACCCGCAATATCATCCTTACGAATGATCGTCAGCACTTCGCCGTCATTCAATTCGTTGCCGGCTGGCAGAATGATTGGGATCGCAAACTCGTCAATGTCCGTCGTTGTCGAGGTAGCTGGAGGAATCCCGGGAATCACAACACCGGTTGCTCCTGGGACTCCCACGTTCACACCGTCGTCATCCAACGCGATGTAGGACTGCAGGTTCTGCGGCAGGCTCTGCAGGATTCGATCATAGAGATCAGCCGCCAAGTCAGTCGTGCTGTAGAAAATCTCGATCGTGCCTGGAGCATTGGAGGTACTACCAGCACGAACAAACGTCAACGTGACAGGAGCCGTGAACGGAGAATCGATCACGATTTGCTCGCCGTTGCGAATCTGATTTCCGTCCTTGATGTCCAGATTAAGAACATCGCGAGAATAGGCGTTCGGTCCGGTCAGGATCAACGACATCGGATTGAACACGGTGATGTCTGTCGCACCCAAAATCTGCACCACTGGCCCAGACGTTCCGTTCTGTGTCACGATCGCTCGCAAGTTCGATGGCAACAGAGCCTGCAAACGACTTTGGATCACAGCCGAACTTTCGTTGGCGTTGTAAAACACCTGATTGCCGAATCCAAACGCTTGGTTCACGAACTGAACTTGCACGTTGCCGAAGGGCGACGAAATCTGAATCGACTCTCCATCGATCATTCCGCCCGATGGGGGCAGTTGAATGAACTGGCCTAAGTTCGCATCGTTGATGATCGAAGAATCGGGATCGGTCGTTGTGGAATCGAATGCACCGAAGGACTCGATCGTGTCCCCTTTGTTGACATTCACGTAGAACGGATCGGTTGCCAATGCATAGTTGGCCGCAATGATGTCCGGAGTATCAGACGTTTGGAAGAAGACCGTTCCCTCGTTGTTGCCCGAAACAGGGTTGAACACAGCCACCGTGGGTGGCGTCGGAACGGTGACTCGCACGAAATCAATCACGGTCGTGACCAAGAACTGATCAATCAAACGCAGCGTGTCGTTTTGCAGTGGCACGCTGCCGTCAGGAAACGTGATCGTCTCACCACCGATTGGCTGATCGAACACATTGGGAGCACCATTCGCATCGTCCGCAAGCAGCACGATACCGTCATTGGTAATGTTGATCCTAACGTCCATGGACGCTGGCAAAGCGGCTTGTAAACGCGTTGCGATGTCAAGCGAAGTGTCACCGGAAAAGAAGTTGACCGTTCCAGGCCCTTCCGAAACCGTGTTCAGCACGAACGTGATGGTGGTGGTGCCACTGAACGCATCGGTGATGACCAACTGGCTACCGTCAACCAAGTTGTCGCCGTCGGCGACGAAGATTTCCAACCGATTTTCTAAGACGGTTAGGTTGCCGACAGTATTAACGGCATCGGACGCGCCGAATGCAAACGTGATCGGACCTTGAATGAAGGTGATTCGACCGTCCAGCTCTAAAACCGCGTCCAAGGCATCCGGCAAGAGTTCGATCAAACGAGCGCCGATGTCAAAGGCTGACTCGGTTGGGCTGAAGATGAATTCATCAGGCGCGCCGGTCGCATCAACAGCTTCAACGAACAGGAACCGAGTTGTGGTTCCGAGGCCGTTGACCGTCAGCTCGTCAAAGGAGGAAATGTTCACTCCAGCGGGAACGATCAATTGATCCGACGTCTGACGAATGTCGACCGGGTTGGACTGTCCGATTGGAGAGTCACCCAGAACGATGACATCGGTAGCGCCTAGGAAACTGATCGTGCCATTGCCATCCGAAATCGCTCGCAGCGAAGCAGGAACGGCATTGATCACTGCTTCCGCGATTTCAAGCGCCGACTGGGAGACAGAGAACGACACCTCGCCGGGGTTGGCCGGAACCAAACCCGTGATGAAAGTCACCGTGAACGGCCCGTCAGGCCCAACCACGGTGAACCCATCTCCATCGGCCAATGCCGAACCAGCTGGAATCACGACGTTCTTACCAACGATCGAGTCCAACGTAACGGTCTCAAAGTCTTCGTTGCGTAGAATCAGTTGACTTCGATCATCGATTTGATCCCCATCGACAGCGACCAACTCCAGGGCACCGAACGTTTGCCGCACCGCACCGGCATTGGAGAAGTCAAATCGAATCTTGACGTTTTCGTTCCCCGCCAATGGCGAAAGATCGACACGTGCTTGACGCCACGCGTCGGAATCATCGAACAACGTCTGGACGGGAATGTCCGTCGTGTCATAGCTGTCGTATTCGTCGTTGTTGCCTAAGTCACGGAAACTATTATTGGTTGCCAACAGCAACCAATTGCCGTCATCACCAGCAGCGTAGGCGCGGAAACTATCACGCTGTTGGGTTGGACCAGGTTGGTAGTCGTCGTTGTCTTCCACTTCCAGGAAGTAGCTGAAGTAAAGCGTTGGCTTGTCGTCAGGACTGTACCCTTCCAAACTGAACGCCTTGGAGATCACCGAACCCTGTGTACCGCCGGGGGAGATCTCTCCCAATGGATCATCGTCTGGGCGAGAGACCGTGTTATCAGCCGCATTGCCGGTGATTTCGAATCCGAAGTACAAACTGCCGTCGCCGACAACGTTGATACGTGATTGATCGTACGTCTGAACCGTACCATGACCATTGTCGGCCCGACGGTCATCGGTGAAGTGCCAAGGGTTCTGCTCTTGAATACTGAAGGCCAATCCATGAGGACTTGCTCCAGCCGCTGAGGCGCCACCTTCAAAGGTCAGTGGGATCGCCGAAAGCCCGTTGTAGAATACGTGAGCCGGCGCCAGTTGCCCGCCATCGATTTGGAAAGCGTACAACCAACCTTCCGCCGAGACTCCGTAGAAGACGTCACGATAGGCCTGGTTGGTGATCCCACGAGGTCCGAGCGACAGACCTTCAAACTGGATGAAGCCACGGTTCTGAGATGCAAAGTCAAGCGGATCTGGAGCCAACTTGCCCAGGTAGTTGGTTGGAATGACATTGCTGGCTGCCGCCAAGAAGCCACCCAGTCCAGGCACATTGACCGTGTAGTCGAAGACGTGGAAACCACCCTGATCGGTGACCGCATACATCGTCGTCGCCGCATCCGCATCAACCGCGATTCCGGTGATTTCACCACCATCGCAATTCGCATCTGCGATGCAAGCGTTGAAGCCGCCTGGGTTACGAACAGCACCTGTGTCGACAAAACCCCATTCAATGTCTGGAGAGGTCGACTCGTGGAAAGGGAAGTAAGGAATCGTACCATTGAACTGGCGATGGAAAGTCGCGTCAGTACTTCCTAAACTCGTCGTCTCTCCAGTACTGGAGACATTGGTGTAGAAGATATTGGTGGCATAGATATCCGGAATCTCGCCGCCGCGACCATTGTTGTCACGCTGTCCAACGGTAAAGAACCGCTCGTTGGCATTCACCGCTTGGGTATTGACGGAACTACCATCACGAAGCGGGAACGTCAAAGCCAGAACATCCAGCTGTGCGTTTGGGTCAGCCTCCAGATCATTGCCTGCCTGGTTGTTTCGCATATAAGTGACTCCGTCGTCACCTACATTGACCGCGGCACCGTTGGCCGGACTGATGTTCAGGAAGTTCCCGACGTTGCCATTGTTTTCAGGTCCACCTTGCGGCCCCAAACTGAAGGCGAACAATTCACCATCACGGCGAGCTGCGATGTCGCCGGTGGGTTGCCCGGACTGCCCGATCAATCGATCCATCACACCGGTGAATGGATTGAAACTTGCCAAGGAACTTCGATTGCCCCCGCTGATTCCTCCATCATAACTGACAAACAAACGAACGTCATCGATGCCGTAAGGCACAATCGATTCGTCGGTGAACAACGGGCTGATGATCGGTCGATCGGCCGTGTATTGATCGCCAAAATGCAAATCAGCTCCGCCGGTATCCAAACGATCATCCGCAATTCGCCGAATCGAGTTGATCGGCATCAACCGGACGTTCGTATCCGTTGGGGCCGCGTCGACAAACAGCTGGTCCAACGCACTTGGAATTGCGATCGCACTGCTGACGGCAACGTAGTACGTGCCTTCAGGCAACTCAACAGGTCCGATGTAGGCATCAAGCACACCGGTCGAGCCACCGGTCAGGTTCGTCGGGTCGTCGCCTTCCAATGGACGCCCCACATCGTCAGCCACGTTGGAATCGCGACTGTGAAGAATCAATCGGCCCGCCGAATCAAAGATCGACAGAGATGAGTTCACGCGTCCAAGTTGATCGGCGTAATCGACATCAAACGTTACGCTGACGAAACGGTTCTCGCTGTCGAATACATCTGGTTCGATTTCCTGTCGGAACAGGTCCACTTGATAGACATCCACTTCATCGGATGGCTCAAATGCCAGCGCTGGACTCAGGTTGCCAATCGTCCCGCTGACACGCAGGGAACCACGGTCACTCGTTAGCAAGTTTCCGATATGCGCCGCATTCGCTTCGGTGAATGCCAACACCGTGTTGTCGACATCGGTGCCATCTGCATTTAAATCCTCGGTTGCGTCACCAGCCAAAGGCGAGTGCAACGGCGCGCCACTGACGGTGATCGCATCGGTTGCGAAACGGATATCAGCCAGCTGGACGGTGGAACCAGCAACCTCATCTGTCTCTTGGAGTCGAATCGAAAGCTGATACTGTCCAGACGATTGCCCATTGGCAGTTCGCACGCGTACGTAGTACTCGTTGTCCTTGCCAGTTCCGTCCAGAATCACTCGCATGCCCGCGTCCAGCGAGTTCGGCGACTCGACGCTTCCAGCACCCAGCTGGAACAACGGCAACACGGAACCAGGTGTCAGGTTGTTAACCAACAATCCTGGATTGGTCGCTTCTTCGAATGAGCTGTCGCTGCGAGCCAGGACGTTATCGTTGACGTCAATCACTTCGACGATCGTGTCCAAACCGAACGAGGTGTCATCAATGTCGATGTAGACCACCGTGCCACCGTCAGCGGTGAAACGATAGACGTCTTGGTCATCTGCACTTGCCAGCGCACCGCGAATATTGAATCCAAGTCTTTCGCTTTCATCACCAGCGTACTGGTGCGAAGCCAGGTCTCCGATCACTTGAGCGTCATCGGCAAGAGCATTCTCGTTGTTGGCCGCAGGAATCGCCCGAGCACTCTCAATGACGTACGCAACGTTG
>JBGCGI010000349.1:0-3068 GCA_045110715.1 Rubripirellula sp. | reverse complement strand
CATCCAATGCGATCCAGATCTGCTCGCCAGCTTTATAACCAGCCTGATCGATCGCCTGCATGATCACATCCAACGCCTCTTGATTGCTCTTCAGGTCGGGGGCGAAACCGCCTTCATCGCCAACCGCCGTGTTGTAGCCCTTCTCGGTAAGAACTTTCTTCAGGTGGTGGAAGACTTCCGTGCCAGCTCGCAGTGCGTCGCTGAAACGCTCGAATCCGAGCGGCATGACCATGAATTCTTGGACGTCGACCGAGTTGTCGGCGTGTTCACCACCGTTGATGATGTTCATCATCGGGGCGGGCAGCAAACGAGCGCCGGTACCACCCAGGTAGCGGAACAGCGGCTGGCCGGTTGCCTGTGCAGCAGCGTGAGCGGTTGCCAGCGAAACGCTTAGGATCGCGTTGGCGCCCAAGTTTTTCTTGTTGGGGGTGCCGTCCATCTCGATCATTGCGGCGTCGACGCCTGCTTGGTCGGTTCCGTCCAAGCCCAGCAACGCATCAGCAATTTTGTTGTTGACGTTGTCGACCGCGGTCAAAACGCCCTTGCCCATGTACATCGACTTGTCACCATCGCGAAGCTCCCAAGCTTCGTGGATGCCGGTGCTGGCCCCACTGGGAACGGCGGCACGACCGTGGCTTCCATCGCTCAGCAATACCTCTGCTTCAACAGTAGGGTTGCCGCGGCTGTCAAGAATTTGTCGGGCGTGGATGGCTTCAATCAGTGTCATTGGGACCTCGCGAGGAAAGGAGGTGAAGTGATTTAGTATTCGGTTACGTTGTGTAGATCGGCGGCATTTTGTTCAATGACGCTGTGAGTGCCTAGCCGGGGACGAATTTCTAACTTGCCAATCTGCCTAAAGCGGCGATTTCGCGGGACAGACTCCCCTTAGGAGACTTCCCGGCTTTTGAGTTCTCATCACGTTGTGATCTAATGTCACTCTCCTGCAGGCATTGGCCCTGAAGGAGGTCGCCGTTTTTAAGTGCTTGTTTCACCGAGATTTACATCACTCTCCCGTGAGGGCACGCGTTGACCCTCTCCGGCCGCTACCGCGTCCGACTCGCCCGCAGGAAGAGTGATGCGAATGTTTGGATCCTTCCCACGGCTCTCGCCGCTTGTCATTAACCACCCAGCCAACCCAACCCCTCTGTTGTCTCATGTTCACTGGCCTCGTCGAAACGATGAGTACGATCACCTCCATTGTCGACCAACCGCCGGGAAAACGGTTGTCGGTCGATGCCGGATTCGTGGCCGAAGATGCGTCCATTGGCGACAGCATTTGTATCAATGGTTGTTGCCTCACGGTCGTCTCGATTGATGGCTCCCTACTGGACTTTGAGGCCGGGGAGGAGACGTTATCACGAACAAACCTGGGCGAGTTGGCGGTCGGGTCCTACGTCAACTTGGAGCGATCGTTGGCTGTTGGAGATCGCTTGGGCGGTCATTATGTCAGCGGTCATATCGATGCGGTTGGCGTTTTGGCCGAACGTCGCGAGGATCCGCCGTGGGCTCATTTGCGGTTCCAGATGCCTGAGCAGCTGGCCTCGCAGGTTGCTGCCAAGGGAAGTATCGCGATCGATGGAATCAGCCTGACCGTGGTCGAAGTGGGAAAAGATTTTTTCACCGTCGCGTTGATTCCGCATACACTTGAGGTCACCACGCTCGGAAAACGAGCCGTCGGAGATCACGTCAACTTGGAAACCGATGTGTTGGCCAAGTACGTTGAACGCAGTCTTGCTTTTAAGAACTAGAATCCCTGCACCGGTTTTCTAGGCCAGGGGATGTCCTGGCAATGGATCTGCGGCATCGCCGCCAGGACGATTCCTGGCCTACACAAAAACACTCACTCACCATCAAAGCCCGTTCGTTTGTCACAACCTCGCCAAACCGCCGCTTACCTCTCCAGGCGACTTGCCGCCGCCGGTCTGCGCCCCGTCACTCGATTCGGTCAGAACTTTTTGATCGATTTGAACCTGATTGATTTGATCGCTCGTTCCGCCAACCTGCGCAAGACCGATGTGGTGTTGGAGATCGGAACAGGCGTGGGATCTTTGACCAGCAAGCTCGCCGACCAAGCCGGCGCAGTGCTGAGCTGCGAAATCGATGTGAACTTGCACCAGTTGGCCAGTGAGGAACTTGAGCATCGTCCCAATGTGCGCTTGATCCAAGGTGACGCGTTGCGAAACAAGAATGCCCTTCGAGCCGACTTGATGGAACAGATTCGCGACGCGATGAGCCGCATCGGTGAGGATGCGAGATTCTTGTTAGTCGCCAACTTGCCGTACAACATCGCCACGCCGATCATCAGCAATCTGTTGCACGAAACGCCAGCACCGGACGCGATCGTTGTCACGATTCAGAAAGAGTTGGCCGATCGCATGATCGCGGCGCCTTCGACGAAGGACTACGGAGCGCTCAGCATTTGGATTCAGTCGGTTTGCAAATGCGAGATCGTTCGCGTGCTTGCACCGCATGTCTTCTGGCCTCGTCCCAAAGTTCACTCGGCGATCATTCGTCTCGAATCAGTTCCCGAGTGGCGTGAAAAGTTCGCGGACCTGGATTACTTCCACAAAACCGTTCGCGCCTTGTTCTTTCACCGGCGGAAGTTCTTGCGCAGCGTGGTTGTCAGTGCCATGAAGGACCGCTTGAGCAAGCAGCAAGTCGATGAAGTGCTCGCACAATTGGACCACGACGAAACTGCTCGCGCCGAAGAACTGTCAATCGAGCAAATTCAGACTCTGGTCGAAGCACTGCGTCAGGCCGAGTTGGCAGCAGGCAATTTCACCTCTTGAGCGTCGTTGTTTGCGTTCGTTCTTCCGTTCTTTCTCTTCACGTCAAAACCGATCATGACCGTTCAATGGTTTCCCGGGCACATGCACAAAGCAAAGCTTGAGATTCAAGCCGCGCTGCCCAAGGTCGATGTCGTGATTGAAGTGCTGGACGCACGAATTCCGTATTCCAGCGAGAATCCGATGTTGGCGGAATTGCGAGGCGACAAGCCTTGCTTGAAAGTCTTGGCGAAGAGCGATCTGGCCGACGATGCGATGACCGAGCGGTGGCTCAAGCACTTC
>JBGCGI010000348.1:0-19199 GCA_045110715.1 Rubripirellula sp. | reverse complement strand
CCATGCACACCAGCACGATGACTCTCATGTCCCCACCCCGGCCTGCGACCATGATGATCACGAACACGACCACTCGCATGAACACGATCATGCCCATGATTGCGAGAAGCATTTTGGCTGGCTGGGGATGCTGTTTGGACTTGGTCTGCACACACTCGTCGACGGAATCGCATTAGCAGCAAGCGTGGCAGCGGATGCCAATCACAGTCCCTGGATGGGGCTGGCTGGGCTGGGCACGTTCCTTGCAGTCGCACTCCATAAACCGCTCGACGCGTTTGCCATCACTTCGGTGATGAAGAAAGGTGGTTGGACTCCGCTTCAACGCAGCATGGTCAATGTGACTTTTTCGTTGGCCTGCCCGATTGGTGCGCTGCTATTTTACTTTGGCGTCACGCGGTTTTCGGGAGACAACACGTTGCTAGGCTGGGGTCTGGCACTCTCTGCCGGCTTCTTCATTTGCATTGCGTTGGCCGATCTGCTGCCAGAAGTCTTCCTGCACGACCATGACCGCGTGATGCTGACAGCCGCCTTGCTTCTGGGCGTGACATTGGCCGTGATGATCGAGAACCTTCCCGGACATCGTCATGCTCCGCAGCAGACGTCCCAAGTCGCAGTAGAGAGTAGAGAGTAGAACAATTGTCCCAATTGTTTACGCGGACGGCTCGCTCTGCGAGCCTGCCTTCCAGCCTGCGTGAGATCTTCGGCATCAGGAAAACAAACGAATCCCCGCGCTGACCAAGAATCGCAAACAAAACTCAGTAGAACAATTGTCCCAATTGTTTTTGCCGAAAGCTCGCTCGGCGAGCGAGAAACAATTGGATCAACCTGGCTGTTGGATCAACGATCACACGAACCGCATCCACGTGACCTGCTTCGCTGTGTGAAACGACACACTCTTCAGTGTAGAACAATTGTCCCAATTGTTTTTGCTGAAAGCCGCGGAGTTTACTCGGCTGGCAAGAACTGGATTGCGTCGATGACCACGTATCCGTCGGTGCCCTTGGTCATGACTTTGACACTGGCAGTGCCGTTGAACGTGAATTCTCCGAGCGACTGGAAGAGTCCATCAATTGGCGGTTTCTGACGTTGGTTCACTACCAACAGTGCCTCCCCGCCGGCGTGTTGAATCACGACCGGAATGTTGGTGGCCCGATTGTTATTGGCGGGGTACGACAGGCGGACCTCATATTTGCCAGCGGGTAGTTCGCACTGATAGGACGCGGTCGCGGTGCCTTCGTTCTTGTTGTCGTTGTGGTGATAGCCCGCATCGACGAACCCTTTGTTCGCCGTCGATCGCTTCCAGTTTCCTGTCAGCTCGGCTGCCTTGTCGTCAACGATTACACCGGGCATTTTGTTCGAGTTGAACGCGAACGGTGAGTCCATTTCCAATACTTGACCATCGGCCAGCAATCGCTTCTGCAAATCGGCGTAGGCCAGATCTTGGACGGCGATCTTTCTGTCGATCGAAAGGCAGGCCGCTGTCGCTGCGGATTGGCCCAAGATCATGAACACCGGTTCCATACGAATCGAGCCGAAAGCGATGTGACTGCTGCTGACGCAAACTGGCGAGAACAGGTTGATGCATTGCTCGCGTTTGGGAGTGATCGAGCCATACGCGATCTCGTATGGCCTGGGCGTGTGAACGCCGATGTCGCCTTCGTTTTGGACCATGCCATCGGGTTTGATATATCGTTGGGTGTTGTGGGAATCCAACGTATACGAGCCCATCCCGATGGAGTGGGGCGTGTCCTTGCGATCCAAGCAGTCATGCTCGGTCATCACGTAGTCACCAATCATCCGGCGAGCTTCACGAACATAGATCTGGTGCGGCCAGCCACCGTTGTCTTTGAATTCATCCTTGGGCAGGCCCCATTTTGACATCGCCGCGGACACTTCCGCCGGGACACGAGGATCATTGGCCATGAAGTACATCAAGCCTTTCTGATAGACCTCATGCTCGCGAATGATTTCTCGCCGTCGATCGTAGTCGGCCTCGGGGTAGTCGTAGTTTCGGCCAATGTTGTCGGTGCTGAACGGCCCGTGGTTGTTGGTGTCGGTCTTGTGGTTGGGCATGCGATCAAACTTGCGAAACATGTCTCGCCAGCCCGTCTGAAAAACACGCAGCATCAGTTCGTACTCACCGGCGTCGTAGCCCTCCGGTTTCGGAAACGGAATCCGGTTTTCGTCATGATTGGTCAGACACATTCGAAAGCAGTAGGCTTGCAAGCGATGATCGCCCTCGCCCTTCTTGCCCGGAGGTTCTGTGCTGACTCGAGGTAGCACGCCGCTGCTGGGATCACCGGGAACGCGGTAGGGATCGACGGGTTTGGCGAACCAGTGGGCGTGATGCAGGACACCGACCTGGATTCCGTTGAAGGATTCGTCGTAGACCGAGTTGGCTTCCCGACCGACGTGGTAATCGACACCTGCCTTGGCAACCAAGTCTCCTTCGTAGGTCGAATCGACGAACATCTCGCCCTGAAAAATGTCGCCACTGAGCATCTTGATGGAAACGATTTTGCCGTCGGTCAGCACCACCGAATCGGCCGACTTGCGATCGAGCCATTGATCACGATGGACCGGGATGTCGTTTTCGGAGATCAAGTCTTCAAAGATCTTCTCGGCGACCTTCGGTTCAAAGACCCACATCAGGCTCTGCCCGTCGCTAGCCGTGCTTTGATTGCGATCGCCAAACCCGGCCTGAGCTTCCCAGTTCCAAGCGTCGGTCTGTTGGTAGTGTTTCCAGACCCGATGATAGAAGTCACGGCTGATGCCACCGATCGCATTCTTGTTTCCGGAATCGGTCCATCCCAAGCCACCGGACGTGAGCCCTCCGAGGTGCTGATCGGGGCAGACAATCACGACCGACTTGCCCATCCGTTTGACCTGCACGGCGGCAGCAACAGCGGCACTGGTGCCGCCATAAATCACAACGTCATGACGATGAGTCTCAGCGTTGACATGATGGCAAAGAGTGGTGGCGAGGAAAGCAGCCAGCCAGAGAAATCGCAACATGAAGCGACCCGCGTTGGTGGGGAGGAGCGAAGTTTGTGGCGTGTGATCTTAGCACAACGACAGCAAGCTTGCTCCATGTGAGAATCGGTGGATTCTCAGCGGCTGATGCTTGCGGGTCGAATCGCTCCACCCAGCAACCTTGCCGCGATCGGGTCAGCGGTCGGGTACCCTCGCGTCAGCGGCCTGGTACCCAATGGTTCACTTCGTGAGCTATTCGCCGGACTTCGCCACGACTTTGTCGATCAGCCCGTACTCGCAAGCTTCGTCGGCGGACATGAACCGGTCGCGATCGGTATCTTTCTCGATCTTCTCGAGTGAGTGACCGGTATGCTCGATCATCAACTCATTCATCCGCTGCTTGATCCGACGGAGCTCTTCCACATGGATCTCGACTTCACGTGCCGTTCCCTGCATGCCAGCGAGCGGTTGGTGAATCATGATGCGTGCGTTGGGCAATGAGAACCGCTTGCCCTTGGCACCGGCGGTCAACAGTGCTGCGCCCATCGAAGCGGCTTGCCCGATGCAGTAGGTGGCCACGTCGCACGAGACGAATTGCATCGTGTCGTAGATCGCCATTCCTGCGGTGATACTTCCACCGGGGCTGTTGATGTACATGTGGATGTCAGCTTTGGGATCATCCGAGTGCAGGAACAACATTTGCGCGACCAACGCGTTGGAGATTTGATCGTCGACTTGTTGGCCAAGAAAGATGATTCGGTCCTTCAACAGACGACTGTAAATGTCGTAGGTTCGCTCTTCGCGTCCGCTCTTTTCGATGACGTAAGGAATCAATGGCATGATATTGTGTGGTGTTTGAATGCAGTTGCAAAAGGAAAGTCAGGCAGGTGAAACGGTCGAAAACCGACCAAAATCACTCGTCTTCGTCATCCGTCGTCGGTGGCTTGGTCAAAATATCGTCGACCAATCCGTACTCTTTCGCTTCCTCAGCGCCAAGAAAGAAGTCGCGGTCGGTATCTTTGGCGATTTGATCCACCGATTTGCCGCTGTGACGGCTGATGATTCCGTTCAAGACATCTCGATACCGGAACATCTCAGCAGCTTGAATTTCGATGTCGCTGACTTGTCCGCCGACGCCGCCCATTGGCTGATGCATCATCACGCGGCTGTGCGGTAGACAGTACCGCTTGCCTTTGCTTCCGCCGACCAACAAGACCGCAGCACCACTGCAGGCTTCCCCGACGCAATAGGTCGCCACAGGGCATGTCAACATTTGCATGGTGTCGTAAACAGCGAGTGTCGCGGTCACGCTGCCACCAGGCGACTTGATGTAAAAGTGGATGTCTTTGCGGCGATTTTCGCTCTGCAAGTACAACAACTTCATGACCACGTCATTCGCGTTGGCGTAGTGAATCTCGCCCTGGAGAAACACGATTCGGTTTTCCAACAACAAGTCACCAAGCGTTAGCTGACGTTGGCGTTGGTAACTTTGGTAGGAGTGGCTATTTGAGATTTCACTAGCCACGCCATGAGCCCATGGGGAATTCATACAATGTCTTTCGAACGAGTGGAGGGCGAACGATCCAATTGGTCGCCTGCGGACTAGAACCCAGGCCGCGTGTTAAGTGTTCGCGATTGGCCAACAAATGACAAGAGGGAGTAGGGATCGAGCTTCCGGCATCAGGAACATTGCTATTGCAAAATTTCCCTGGCTTCGGAAGCCCAATCCCGGACTCCGGGCCTGACCTATTTCTTCGCGACGAACACTTTCAGGGAATGGCAAGGCATCTTGATCAGCCTGCCTGTATCGGGCATTGGGCCGTCAACGTCGGGATAAATGTCGTGCGGGGCATCTGCCGCGGTGTCCAAAAACAGATTCCAATCGGTGCCCAATCCCATATCTGGGATCACGAAGTCCCGAATCTGGCCGGTGCTGTTGAACATCATCACGATATCCCGGCCCCGGCCTTCGAGGTCATCTTTGGCACTTGGTGCCGCAATGTAAGCCAACATTGCCAATTCTTCCTGATCCCAGTGCAAATGGTTGCCATCGGCGTTGTACCAGGACAGATCGGGAATCAGCCGACCATCGACCGGTTGCCCCGTCAGATACGCTTCACGCCGAACCGTCGGCTGTTCTTTCCGGAACCTGATCAACGATTGCACGAACCGGAGCATGTCCGAGTTCTTTCCGCCAGACGCCAATCGAACCAGCTGATGTCGGTGTCTTGGCAGTAGGCATTGTTGTTGCCCTTCTGAGTTCGCCGGACCTCGTCACCGCTGACCAGCATCGGCACGCCCTGGCTGAGCAGCAACGATGCCATCATGTTCTTGATCTGACGCGTGCGAATCGTATTGATTGACTTCTTTCGCGTCGTCCCTTCGGCACCATAATTGTCGCTGATATTGTGATTGTCACCGTCACAGTTGTTCTCACCGTTGGCCTCATTGTGCTTGTCCTTGTACGACACGAGGTCGTTCATGGTGAAGCCATCGTGACTGGTGATCAGGTTGATGCTGCAAAACGGCGGACGCCCATCGTGCTCATACAGGTCGCTGCTGCCAGCCAAACGCGTCGCAAACGCACCCAACGTGCCGGAATCGCCTCGCCAAAAACCGCGAACGTCATCTCGATAACGACCATTCCACTCTGCCCAGCGATGATTGCCGAACGAGCCGACTTGATACGCACCCGCTGCATCCCACGCCTCGGCGATGATCTTGGTATCGGCTAGCAACGGATCCTCGGCGATCAGTTCCACCATCGGTGGGTTGGGGATCAGGTTGCCGCTACGATCGCGACTGAGAATGCTGGCCAAGTCAAAGCGGAAGCCATCGATGTGATAGTTGTGAACCCAGTGTCGCAGGCAATGGAAAATCATCTCGCGAACGACCGGATGGTTTCCGTTCAGTGTGTTGCCGCAACCGCTGTAGTTACAAAAGTGCTGACCCTCGCTAAGAATGTAATAGACTTCGTTTTCGAGTCCCTTGAACGAGAGCGATGGACCTTTCTCGTTGCCTTCGCAGGTGTGATTGAACACCACATCTAGAATGACTTCGATGCCAGCCGCGTGCAGGGCCTTGACCATCGTCTTGAATTCATTGACTTGCGCGCCCGGCGTCTTGTCGTGAGCATATCCGCGGTGAGGCGAGAAGAACGCCATCGGATCATAGCCCCAGTAATTAGGGCGATCCATCTTCTTGCCGAGAATGTCCTTGATCGGAAACTCGTTGACCGGCATCAGTTCGACGGCCGTGACTCCGAGTGACTTGAGGTAAGGGATCTTCTCGATCACGCCCAGGTAAGTTCCGGGAGCCTTCACCTTGGCAGTGCGACTCTTGGTGAATCCACGCACGTGCATCTCGTAGATCACCGACTCGCTCATGTCGCGGCGGATGTGCCGGTCGCCCTCCCAATCGAAATCATCGTCAACGACGACGCATTTTGGTGGACGGATAACGCCGTCTTTTTCGCAGGTCTGGAATTCGCCTGCCAAAGCCTGTGCGTAAGGATCGATCAATCGAGCCTTGGAATCAAACAGCTGCCCCTGCTCTGGATTGTAGGGCCCGTCTGCTTGAAAATGATACAACTGCCCAGCGGACAAGCCGTGGATGTTCAGGCTCCAAACATCACCCCAGCGATCGGTCTTCGGATCAAAGTCGATCACTTCCGCTGGCTCGCGGTCATTGACGTCGTTGTACAGCAGCAATCGCATTCCGGTAGCACTGCGACTGAAGACAGAAAACTGCACCCCAGCATCTTGCTTGCTCGCACCAAAAGGTGGTTGGTAGGCGAACTGCAAAGTCGAGCATGGCTGTCGCATTAGCATATAACGGACTTCTCCTAGGTGGGGCCGTTGCACGGTCTTGGGCACCGGCAACTCAAGTGGCGTCTTGTCGCTTGGAATGATCGGCAGCGAATGGCGAACACGAATCAAAGGCTTCGCGGACGTGAACAAATAGGCTGCTAACGAACACTACCACCAAAGCGGGCAAATGCCGCTTTTAGGCGGGTTGGCAATGCAAATTGGTCAAGCCGTTTGCTTGCCGCGACGGTTGGCGACTTGGTAGCGGAGAAGTCTCCCTGGAGGGCTAGTGAAAGGGGATGGGTCAGCTAAGTGTGGTCAGTTGTTCGGGAAATGCACGCGTGGTGTTCCCAGCGGTGGCGAATGTCCCGCTGCGGCCACAGAGTGGCTCCGGACGGAAAATTCATTCGATTTTGACCCCACTGGAGGCGTTGCACCGCGGTTAAGACGTGTATCAGGCTGGCATTGTGTCGCTCCCCGGTGGCCTGACGGGCCAGCAGCTCACACCTGCCAATTTCCGGTTTAGCAATCCGCCACAGCGTTGCCCTCAGGCTGGCGACGTGCCGGGAATACGGCAACTTGCGGTGCTTCCCTGTCGATCGTCGCTACCGCGGCTATGTAATTCGCCTCTGGTGCGTCATGATGGGTGCTGAAAGCATCCGCGACTTCCAGTCCGTCCTCGCGCAATTCGACCGCATTCTTTCTGAACATGGCACCAACTTACAAAGACGCCGGCGTGGACCTCGATGTCTACGCGGAATCCATGAGCCGACTTCCACGGCTGATGCATCGTACCTTCAGTCCTCGTGTGATCCCGAGCGACGGCGGATTTGCTGGCCTGTTCAGCTTGGACTTTCAAGGCAAATTGTTTGCCCGAAAGTACGAGGACCCCGTTCTGGTCAGTGGAACCGATGGCGTTGGTACCAAACTCAAAATCGCCCAACAGACGGGTCGCCACTCGACCGTCGGCATCGATCTGGTCGGCATGTGCGTCAACGATCTGTTGTGCACTGGCGCCGAACCGCTGTTCTTCCTCGATTACGTAGCGATGGGCCGCGACGATCCAGCCCGGTTGGAACAAATCGTACAAGGCATCAGCGACGGTTGCGTTGCCGGTGACATGTCATTGCTTGGTGGAGAAACCGCCATCATGCCCGACATGTACGGAAATGACGACTATGACTTGGCCGGGTTCGCTGTTGGCGTCGTCGAACGCAAACGACTGATCGATGGACACTTGATCGGCGAAGACGATGTTGTGCTGGGGCTCGCTGCCAGCGGATTGCACAGCAACGGATTCTCGCTCGTTCGCAAAGTGATCAACGACGCGGGTATCTCCTGGGAAGACACTCCAGCAGAATTTGGCGGCAAAACGTTGGCAGATGTTTGCTTGGAGCCCACTCGAATCTACACCGGTGCGATTCGCAACGTGCTGTCGCACTACCGAGTCAAACAGGTTCTCCACGGACTCGCCCACATCACCGGCGGAGGCTTTGAGGAGAACTTGGATCGCGTTCTTCCAAGCAACGTCGATGCTGTGATCGATGCCAGTGCTTGGCAACGTCCCGTTGTATTCGATTGGCTTCAGCAAACGGGACAAATCGAGACCAGCGAAATGCGCCGAGTGTTCAACATGGGCATCGGCATGGCCGCCGTTGTCAGCGGCTTTTACGCTGCCAGCATCGTCGAGCGAATCAACGAAGCGGGCATCGAGTGCCTGCCAATCGGCAAGATCGTGTCAGGAACCGGAACGGTGCGATACGCAGACTAGAGTCTCATTGTAGAACAATTGTCCCAATTGTTTTTTCAACGACGCCTCGCTAGGCGAGCGAGAACCCGCCGCCACTTACCCGCCGCCACTTCTAACCTGCACGTCGCTGAGTTTGCTCTTCTGGCGTTGCCATCACCATCCTCGCGACGGTTCGTTCGGTCGCGCCTCGATGCTTGGCGACCAACTCTTTCGCCGCTCGCCCAAGCGCGTCGGCCGCCGGCACATCGCACAGGCATCGATCGACAAACGCCTTCATCTCGGCCGCATCGGCAAGCCGGACTGCCCCACCGGCTTCTAACAGCCAGTCTGCAATCTGCCGAAAGTTCCGCGTGTTTGGCCCAAACGAAACTGCGTTTCCATACCCCGCTGGCTCCAGCATGTTCTGGCCACCGCGATCGCCAAAGCTACCGCCCACTGTGGCGATTTGCCCGACGCCCCACCAGTGCCGGAGCTCACCAATCGTATCGACCAGAATCACTCGATCCGAATCCCAGTCCTGATCATCCAACGATGCGTCTCGACTGCGGCGATGAGCTTGCAGCCCCTTCGCTCGAATCAGTTCCGCCACCTCGTCAAATCGTTCCTTGTGTCGCGGTACTAGAATCAGCCTGAGCTCGGAATGCGAGTCAAGCAGGTCCTGATAGACGTCCAGGGCCATCTCCTCCTCACCCGCTTGCGTGCTGCCGACAATCCACACTCGATGCCAAGGATCCAAACCGGCCCACGTCGCACGCTCTTGCACGTCGGTGGTCTCACGCGAGGTCGGTGCGTCATCAAACTTCAAGGATCCCGTGACCTCCAGTCGCTCAGCAGGAACGCCACAAGCCGCAAAGTTGCTCATCGATGCTTGGTCCTGACAGCCAACCCAGCTCAAGCGACCAAATGTCGCCTTCGTCCATTGATCGAACTGTTGATAACGGCTGGAGCTGCGATCGCTCAGTCGCCCGTTGATCACCAGCACCTCGCAACCGCCCCGACTGGCTTGCTGAATCAAGTTGGGCCACAACTCCAACTCGGCCAACACCAATCGACTGGGCATCAGGTTCCTAAGCGTGCGTCGAACCGCCCAAGTGAAATCGAGCGGGCAAAAGAAGACGCGATCGGCACCAAAGTGCTTGACCGCCAAGTCATAGCCGGTGTCCGTTGAACTGCTGATCACGATCGCAACTGGAGCCTCGGATGCCTGCTCCATTCGAGCCACAATGCCCGGCAACAGATTCACTTCGCCGACGCTGACTGCGTGCATCCAAATCAGTTCTCGGTCGCTGGTCGATCCGCGTAGCCGAATTCCCTCTTCGGCAGACAGGCCCAGCAACTTCTGACCGATGCCACGCCGATAGCGGCCGTGGCGAAGCATGCGAAAGGCAATGACCGGCGACAGCAGTCCAAGACCCAGCAGGTAAAGTAAGTTCGCAAACATCGGATTCCTTCCGCTCAACCGCGTTCTTCCAAGCGATCATTTGCGTTCGAGTCGTCCCAAGATCACTCCTGGTCTGGACCGATATCGCTTACTTTCGCATGTGACAAGCTTTGTACTTCTTGCCGCTACCACAAGGGCAGGGGTCGTTGCGTCCGACGCGTGGTCCCGTGTTGCGGACGGGTTCGACTTTCCGTTCCTCGTCGTCTCCAGCACTGCTTTGACGTGAAGCCCGCGTTGTCTCGGACTCTTGCTCGCTCATCGTCGGTGCTTGAACTTCGTCGTGCCGCGCCGTGCCCTCGACGTAGGTGCTGCGAATGAAGTCTTCGTTCAGCGACGATTCCATGCGGAAGATCAAGTCCGTGACGCGTTCGCCAATCGACTCCCACATCGTGTCGAAAAGCTTCATGCCTTCACGTTTGTATTCCACCTTGGGATCCATCTGGGCATAGCCCTTCAGGCCGACGCTGCTGCGAAGGTGATCCATCGTCAACAGGTGATTCTTCCAAGCGTCATCGACAATCTGCAGCAACACCTGTCGCTCCATTCGCCGCATCTCGGGATGGAACCGATCGTCGACCGCACCATCAAGAGCGAGTTTCAGCTCATCGCGATTCATCCGCGACAAGTCCTCTTTGGGGGTGTGATGATCCAGTTCGCCTTCAAGCCACTCGGCCAAAGCGTCCAATGAACCATTGCCACCACTGGCGACTGCCGCGGTCGTTTCTGCATCGGCCGAGCCAAACAGGTCGTTCAGCTTCTTATCGGCGTGCTCATACTTTTGGTCAGCGGAGCTACCGGTTTCGCGGCTGTACTCCACCAACTGCACTTTCAGCTCGTCGCGATTCAAGCGGATATCATCGATGTTCATCTCAACGCCAAAGCGACGTGAGATCCATTCGATCAAGCCTTCACGATCCAGTTGGACCTGAGCGCCCTGTTTCTCTGTAAAGCGTGAAATGCCTGTCAGGACCGGGTACTCGGCCTCGCGATCCGAGTACGTCTCTTCGGCACGCGCGACCAGCTTGTCTGCGACCTGCCGGCGATCTTCGACATCACGGAACTCTTCGACATTCGTTTCGATGCCAAACTTATGATGCATCCAAGCGCTCAGCGTCCGCAGTCCAAAATCTGCGTCCAGCATCGTCGAACCTTCGCTCAAGTCGACTTTGGCAATCCGAGCCTGCGATTTCTGAATCAGTTCCACGATCATCTCGTCGCGGTCCATGTTCTTCAATGTATGTTCTTGATAGTTGCATCCCTGCTGGGTATTGGCCCAATTCACCAACGCCTTCCAGTTCCACTCGTCCTCCATTTCGGCCGGCAGGTTCTCCTCGACGATCTCTTCGACGGAGACTTCGATTTGCCGCTCAGCTTGGTCATGCGCGTAATCGCTGGCCATCTCGTAATCCATGTTGATGAAATCACGAGGCTCTAAGGTGCAGCTCAGCTCTCCCCCAGCGAAGGTGGCGAACGATTCAACGCCATAGTTTGGATCCAGGAATAGCTCGACGAACTTGTCGATCTGGCCGCGGACCAAGTCCAGCACCATCATGCGTGAGCTGTGACCATCCAGCAGGTTTTGTCGGTAGCGGTACACTCGCTTCCGCTGCTCGTCCATCACCTCGTCATAGTCCAGCAAGCTCTTACGGATCTCGTAGTTCCGCTCTTCGACTTTCTTCTGAGCGGCTTCGATACGGCGAGTCACCAATTTCGACTCGATCGCCTCGCCCTCTTTCATGCCCAAGCGTTCCATCATGCTCTTGACGAAATCGCCTGCGAAAATTCGCATCAGGTCGTCTTCCAGGGAAAGGAAAAACCGACTGGAACCGGGATCACCCTGGCGACCGCAACGACCGCGAAGCTGCAAGTCAATTCGTCGTGACTCGTGGCGTTCGGTACCGATCACATACAAGCCGCCGATTTCGCGGACGACCAAGCCTTCTTCGCTCATGTTCTCGCGTGTGTCAATTTCCTCGACCAAGGCATTCCACTCGTCGTCGGGAACTTCCAAACGGGTTGGATACTTGTGTTGCAATTGGGCCCAGGCCATCGTCTCTGGGTTACCACCCAGGATGATGTCGGTACCACGACCAGCCATGTTGGTCGCGATCGTGACGGCACCCAGCTGGCCGGCTTGAGACACGATGTCGGCCTCACGCTCGTGCTGCTTCGCGTTCAAAACGTCGTGCTTGATTCCCCGACGTTCCAGCAGCTCTCCCAGCCGTTCACTCTTCTCGATACTGACGGTACCGATCAGGACTGGCCGATCCTTCTTCTCGACCGCGTCGATTTTCGACATCGGAACGGTTTCGGCTTGTTTTTCACCTTTGACCTTGATCGAAATCTCGCTGTCGCTTTCCTTCTCGATCGATCCCCACAGCTCGCTGCCGTCTTTCAAGACCAGCACATCCCACTTGCTGGCACGTTCCACTTCGTCGGCCAGGGCATTGAACTTGTCCTTCTCGGTCAAGTAAATCAAATCTGGATGACCGATTCGCTGCATGACCCGGTTGGTCGGGATCGCGACGACATCGAGTCCATAAATCTTCATGAACTCGGTTGCTTCGGTCATTGCCGTTCCGGTCATTCCGGACAGCTTTTTGTACATCTTGAAGATGTTCTGCAGCGACGCGGTGGCGAAGGTTTGTGTCTCTTGCTTGATTGGGACGCCTTCTTTGGCTTCCACGGCTTGGTGCAATCCGTCACTCCACTGACGACCTTCCATCAAGCGACCGGTGAATTCGTCAACGATCACGACCTGTCGATCTTTGACCACGTAGTTGACGTCCACCTTGTACAGATAACGTGCCTTCAGCGCGTTATCGATCAAGTGCGGCCACTCCATGTTGCCAGCCGTGTAAAAACTCTCCACGCCCGCCAATCGCTCGGCTTCGCGAACACCTTCGTCGGTCAGAGTGACATTGTGCTGTTTCTCATCGACCGAGAAGTGATCTTCTTTGCGTAGCTGCTTGGCGATCCGGTCGGCCTCCTGGTAGCGAGCCGAATCCATGTCCGTCGGACCGCTGATGATCAAGGGCGTCCTCGCCTCATCAATCAGAATGTTGTCGACCTCGTCAATGATCGCAGAGTTCAGCGGGCCTCGGCACTGCTGAAGTTCCTCCGGGAAGCGACCGTCTCCCTCGTCGGCCGCACGCATGTTGTCGCGCAGGTAATCGAAACCGAACTCATTGTTCGTTCCGTAAGTGATGTCGCACATGTAAGCGGCTTGCTTCTCGGACGTGGACATGCCCGATTGGATCGCATTCACCGTCAATCCCAAGTTCATGTACAGCGGAGCCATCCACTCCATGTCACGACGGGCCAAGTAATCGTTCACCGTGATCACGTGAACGCCTTTGCCCTCGAGCGCGTTCAGGTAAGCCGCCAAAGTCGCAACGAGCGTCTTACCTTCACCAGTCACCATTTCCGCAATGCCACCACCATGCAGCACCATGCCGCCAATCAACTGCACATCGTAGTGACGCATGGAAAGGAAGCGTTTGCCACCCTCACGACAAACAGCAAAAGCGTCGACAAGGATGTCGTCGAGTGATTCGCCGTCGCGCAGACGTTTGCGCAGCACCTCGGATTGCTTCCGCAGCTCATCATCCGACAGCGGCGAATACTTCGCTTCCAACTCATTGATCTGCTCGACGCGTTTCTCATGCCGAGAAACTTGACGCGCGTTGGCAGAGCCGAAAATCTTGGTGATCATCCTCTCGAAGCCACCGAAAAGGCCGCCGAAGAGGACGCCAAGGATGTCCCAAACTTGTTCCAAAAATGACATAGCTGATATTGTGGGGTGGAGGTCGTCTTGACCGCTTCGTTGTGTTTGATTGAGTTTTGTTGGCCCAGGCCGTGCCGGCATCTCCAACAAAAGAACAGTGTCTCCATCAACCCGTTCACCTAGGAATTCGCATTCGCGGCCTCAATCTGGGCTGCAAAACTCGAATTCAAAGGGAGTGCGCTCATCGAGGCATCCGTTCCTTCCGCGCCAAAACCCGTCTTCACGACTGGAAATGACTGCTCCCGACGACGCCAAACTCAGGCAAATGGCACTCCGCTCGGAACCACCGGACAGGATACGCGTCGTGGGAGGAAACAAGAAAGTGGACCGGTTTCGCCGCAGTGAGCGCAGACCACCCCTAACTTGTTCCAGAAGCTAAAGTTACGGGTTTAGAGAAAATGGGTCAACTGTGATTGTCGTTCGCTAGCGTTCATTGAACATCTTTAAGATCTGGGGACGAGCCGTTTTGATTGCCTCCAGATCCAGTTCGCTGCCAATCATGTTGCCAACCATCTTGTAGATTCCCTCCAACTCCGGGCTCCATTCGGCGGAAACACCGGAAAACGGGGTGTCTCCACGCTGATTCTTGACGTTCGGATCCGCGTCCTTGTCCAGCAGCATCTTCACGATCGCTGGATGCCCGAAAAAGGATGCCAGGTGCAGGGCCGTGTTTCCGTCCTGGTTGGCGATCGTCACATCGGCGCCTTTGCTGATCAAGAATTTCGCGACCTGCGTACTGCCATAAACGGCCGCAATGTTCAGCGGGGTCGCACCGAGCCCCGGCTGTTTCGCATTGACCGAGACGCCTTGGTTGAGCAACTGGCGAATCGAGGCCATGTCGCCGGTGCGAGCGGCACTCCAGGCGTCGATCGACGAGGCTTCCATCCGTGGCTGCAGTTTCTTAGCAGCCGCAGGATCCAGCTGTGCTCCCTCGGTCAGGCAATACAACTTCGTTGCCGTGCGTATCAACAACTTGTCGCCTGCAACCGACGGACAGGCGATGCTCAATTCCTGCAGATCGTTCGTTTCGACGATCTCGAATTCCGGGCCCGCCTTGATCACATAGGTCAGGCCGTCTTCATTCAAACAGAACAGATGGCCGTTGTAGGCCAACGGCGAAGCAGTAAACGACCCGCCCGGCGAAAATCGGCGTTTGCCGTAGACTTCGGCGCCCGTTTTCGCGTCGTGACAGGTCAGAAACCCCTGGTCATAGCAGGTATAGAGATAATCGCCGTACACGATTTGCGATGTGTTGTAGGGCGCCGAAGTGCCCTGATACCACTCGATGAATTCGTTGTCCGCGAATTCGCCCTTGGGCGTGACGTCACCACTGGCTCCCGGCCGAACAGCAAAGGTCGGGCGATGCGCGTCCCCGACATAGCCAGATCCAATGTAGACGAATCCGTGTGCCGCAAACGGCGAAGGGATCACCAGGTTCGACATTTGGCCATCGAACTCCCAAAGCAGATCGCCGTCCAACGAGTAACTGCGGTTGCGATTCTTTCCAGGGACGACGATTTCAGTCCGCAGCTCGTTCTGCCAGACCAACGGTGTCGCCCAAGAATGCGTCTCGTTGCGTTTCTTGCGCCAGCGTTGCTGACCGGTTTCCGCGTCAAAGGAAGCGATCCAGGACTCTTCTTTGTTGTCGTAAACAACAAACACCTGCCCGTCATGCACCACTGGTGAGGCAGCTGCGCCGTAATCCTGCGCGGTTGGCTTCGGATCGATCGGCTGTGACCAAAGTGGCTTGCCGTTCAAGTCATAGCAGTACAAACCCAGGTCGCCGAACAGCACGTACAAACGCTTTCCATCGGTAGCAGGCGTCTCCGCCGCGTAAGTGCTCTTGGGATGACGGGGAACCTTCGGCCGACCAGCATGCGATTCGTGCTTCCAAAGTTCCTTGCCCGTTTTTAGATCGAAACAGAACACCCACCAATGATGAGCCCCTTTGCCGGGATCGCGAACGCCTTGCCCCAAGTACAAGCCCTTGCTTGGCTTGGTGTTCTCTTCGTCAGCCACCACCGTCGTCAAAAACACGCGGTCGCCCCAAACCACAGGGCACGACCAGCCCCAGCCAGGTACATCGGTTGCCCACAAGACGTTGTCAGTCATACTCCACGTCAGAGGCAACTGCGAGTTGTCTTCGGCAACGCCTCGTGCGCCCGGACCACGAAACTGTGGCCAATTCTCCTGAGTGAGTCCGAACGAACACAACGTCGATAGAAAAACGGCTAACACGTATCGCATGCTGGAGACTCTTTCTCTGGTTTCGCGTCAATCAACTCGGACGCAACACGCATCCGAACCCCGTCATCTTCTCAGAAAACGAGTGAGTCTGACAGGATCAGCAAGATTGGATGAACCAAATCCAGCTTTCTCGCGGAACGTTGCGTCGTGTCGCCCCCGCGTGCGGCTTGTTGCCCAGTCCCCAACGTCAAGCAGAAGGCATGTCACCAAAACGCATTCTGGCGTACGATAGCTCGCGTTTCCAGCAACAATCCCCAGGTAAGCTCGATGGCCAAACGCGTTTTGATTCTTTGCACGGGTAACTCCTGCCGTTCACAGATGGCACAGTACCTCTGGAGTGAGTTGGGAGCCGGTGAGTGGGTTGCCGATTCTGCAGGTTCGAAACCAGCGGGCTACGTTCACCCGCTTTCGATCGTCGCGATGAAGGAGCTTGGGCAAGACATGTCAGCCGCCGAAAGCAAGCATGTTGATCAATTCGTCGATCAAGAGATTGATTTGGCCATCACCGTTTGCGACTCAGCCAAAGAGAAATGCCCCGTCCTCCCGGGCGTCAAAGAAACACTGCACTGGCCCTTCGATGACCCTGCTGACGCAACCGGCAGCGAAGAAGAACAACTCGCCGTCTTCCGCCGAGTCCGGGACGAAATCCGCACAAAGATCAAAGCCTACGTAGCAACCTAGCCCCGCCAAGGAACAGACAGGAATTCAAGTCCGCGCCCACCGCTATCACTTTGTGCCTTTGCGTGAGCCCTGTCTTCCCGCAGCCTCGTCTACTGTGGCTTCAGATGCTCGGGGAAGCGGAAGTACTTTGGATCGAAGACGTTATCACTGGTGTGCCAGTGATGGCCGTCCTTGGTCTTGTACATCTTTTCGGTCTCTTCCTTGTTCAGAGGTCGAGCACCAATGCGGCCGAAGACTGCGATTTGATTTCCGCTTTCATCGACTGCTCGGTCCCGGTCCATTCCGCGACTGACTGCCAACGCGTGACCATCTTTGGGTAACTTGTACGTTGACACCAGGAACGGCTTTGGACGTGGGCTGAATCCGTCGTTGCCAGGCACTTCAGGGCTGGTCAACTGGATCACCCGCAAGCCGTTCTTGCCGTCGGCAAGGTAAGCGAACTGACTGACGTTGGTGATGCCCAACTGCACGTCGTGGGCGTCATTGATGCAACCGTTGGCGTCGTAGATCTGATCGACATGAGCCTCGTGTGGATTCTCGATGTCCAAGATCGCCAATCCGTTCTTGCCAGCAGCAACGTACGCATAGGTTCGTGCCAGGTAGATGCCATGAGCGTCTTCCAATGGAACTTCGTGAACCACATGAGGATGAGCAAGGTCGCTGGTATCAAGGACTTTCACGCCATGATGATCGGTGACGAACCCGTACTGGAATTGCACGGCAACGGCATGAGGATGCTCGAGTTCTTCGTGTCCAATGACTGAGGTGACTTTCGGACACTTTGGATCGCTGATGTCGACGACAACCAATCCTTCGTGAGCACAAATGTAGGCATAAGTACCTACGATCGAAATCGACTCCGCACCGTCCAGAATGCCATCCGGATTGAACGTCAATTCACGCTCGAGGAAGTTATTCAGCGGATTGCCATCCAGCAATGTGCCGGCACCGACCAGAATCAAACCTTCTTCGCGGTCGGTGACGTAAATGTAGGCGTACATGCCGTGCACAGCCGACTCATCGTTCGATGGATCCTGCACACGAGTCGGGTCGGGAGCGATCGTCGTTGGAGCGGCAACGCCCGTTGCAAACTTCGATCGCACGTAGAACCGTTGCCCGACTGGTGAGACGGGAGCCGATGTGATTCGCTCACTGAAGGCTTTATGGTCGATGAAGGCGATGTCGAAGACACGCAGTCCACCCTCTCCGCATGCTGCGTACATGTATTCGCCACGATGCTGCAGGTCCAGAATTTCTGGTTTACGGAACTTCAGCGAAATGGCCTCGATAATGTCACGGCCGGGATGCTCATGGGAATGCTCGAGCTTACGCTCGTGCTCGACGTGCTCTTTGTAATTTTCAGGATACGCCATGCGATGCAGCGAGCTTCCGATCACCGCTTGTGGTTCGGTCGTTTCGCTAACGACCACGGCTTCAAAACCATGCTCGCCGGCGGCAACGTAGCAGTACTTGCCGATGAAATTCGTGTATCCGGTACCCTGCATCAGCAACTGGGCCATCACAGCGTTGTTGTCTTCTTTGCCGGACAGGTGACAATCGGTACAGCTCTTCGTTTCGTAGATGCCGGAGTGGTTTGGATCCGCTTCGTTCTCCCAACCTGCACCACCACGTACGGTGTGAGGCACGTTGGTGCTGAATGCGATCCCGCTCATTCCATCGCCACTGATGGTCTGCTGCTGAGTGTAGATCGCCTCACGATTTGCGTTGTAGCTGGTCACGTGGATGGCACAGCTACTTCGTGCTGGACCGATTCGATTTCCAGTCACGTTTCCATCGCGAGCCAGCATGAACACGTCGTCACGTAGGGTTTGAAAGTTATAGCTGGTACGGTTTCGCGTCACGTCACCAGTATTATGAAGTTCAGGAGACTTGATATTGGCACGCTGGGGCAGGTGACATCCAAAGCAACTTGGATTCCACGAGCTGTGGCAAGCGATACAGGACATGTTCTGGTTGCTATGAGCACACTTGAGCAAGTCGTCTTCGGACGTTCCGCCCCACTCGACTTTCCCGTCATCGCCCATGCGGACAGACTTGGCGGCATGCGAACGCGGATTGTAGTGCTCGTTGTCCGGTCGGACGGTATCGGCCGTTTGCACGATCTCCCAGTAGAGGTCTGGCTCGACGGTACTGCGCTGGATCAGCTTCGGTTCCTTACCAGGTTCGCGAAGAACCTCGAAACGTGGCGTGTCGAAGGTGGTCTTGAGCGACAAGAGGTTCATGCCGCCTTCTTTGGCAGCCGGGCCGCTGGTAGGAAGTTTGACTGGCTGGCCCGTCTTGATTTGCTTCTCCACTTTCTCGACCAACGATTCGCTGGACGTTCCGTGGCAGTCGATGCACTGGATCTCGATTGCCGCGCGGACTTCGCCGTAAAGTTTCGTGTCCCCGTGGCTGTCTTGGTAGAAGTGGCAATCGGTGCAGTGCATGCCCTTTTCCATGTGGATGTCCATCATGTGGACGGGCGCGTCTGGCCTGCACTTGCCTTCGAGCTTC
>JBGCGI010000347.1:0-2957 GCA_045110715.1 Rubripirellula sp. | reverse complement strand
CCAGCGATACTCAGCAAGACACTTTCCATCATCACAAGCGCAAAAACCCCCGGGCCAGTGAATCCGATCGTATGCAAAACGGCGTGTTCTTTGATCCGATCCTGCACCGACATGATCGACGTGGTCGCGACCAGCGCGAGCACGAGAACGACACAAGCATACCCAAGATAGTGAGCCATCCCGATCAATTGGGTCAGATCGCCGAGGCTTTTAGCCTGAAAAACTCCCTTCGGTCGCGTGTCGGTTTCGACGGGACCGGCTCGGTACAGATCGTCGATCTCTTTGCACTTGGCTAGCGGGTCGACGCCTTCGTTCAAAAGAATTTCCAATTGCGTGACCGTCCCGACGCTGTACATCCCCTTGCTGCGTTGCAGAAACTCGAGGTGCGAGTAGATGTAGTTCTCCTCCGCGGGATCTTTACTCATGAAGACGCCGGCGATGTCCACGCTCAGGTCGCCGATCGAAAACTTGTCACCAACGCGGAGGCCACGTCGACTGGCAACCGCCCGACCGACCACAGCAGAATCCTGATGCTGTTCAAATTCTTGCCAATCGCCGTCGGTCAGTTCAAAGTCTCTCGCAACACGGAGTTTCTCCGGCGGCACACCGTAGAACACAATGACATCCAAGCTCGCTCGGCAGTTATTCGTAAAGACTTGAACCGGCACGACGTCCTTCACGCCATCAAGCTTCGCAATTTGTGTGCTGTAGTCCTGCGGAAGATGACTTGTCGCCGGACAGAACTTGTTCTTCTGGAACGCGATCAGGCTACCCTTGCCCTCTTGCTGTCGCTGCAAGTCGTCCATGCCCTCCTGAACCGATCCGACAAAACAGAACACGAACAAAGCGACAGCGGAGCCACTGACTGTGAGCACCGTTCGGGAACGGTGCCGCCAAAGCGTTTTCAAAACGTAGGGAACGAATTTGAGCATGGTTTTCAAGTACGAGTACTTGGCTCCTCGGTTGGTCCTGCTGTTTGCACAAGTTTTCCGTGATCGAGACGGAATTGCTTGTCCGCGACATTGGCGGCTTCGACGTCGTGAGTGACCATCAGCAGCGTGACGTTCAGCTGCTCATTCAACTGCCGGAGCAGATCCAGGATTTGACTGGAAGTGATTGGATCGAGATCACCTGTAGGTTCATCAGCCACAACAACGGAGGGATGTGCAACGATCGCACGTGCGATGCCAACTCGCTGCTCCTGTCCACCCGACATTTGTCGCGGGTAGTGATCGGATCGGTCCAGCAAATCGACTGCCTTGAGCGCGACTTCGACTCGCTTTCGCCGTTCACTCGATGACATCGGCAATAGTAGCAGCGGCATCTCGATGTTCTCGTAGGCCGTCAAGACGGGAACCAAGTTGTGAGTCTGGAAGATGTAGCCCATGTTCGCTGCACGCCACTTGGCCTGCTTCGTGCGCGACAGTCGCGTGATCTCTGTCCCGTCAATCGTGATGCTTCCGCTGTCCGGCTTGTCGATACTCGCGATCATGTTCAGCAGCGTCGACTTTCCAGTCCCGCTCGCCCCCATCAGAGAGAGAAACTCGCCGCGCTGAATGTCCATCGATACCGAATCCAATGGAACAATGGTTTCGCCTCCCTTGTGGTACTTTTTGGTAACGTCCCGGATTTCGATCAGTGCCATTATTGTTTCTCTCCCAACGGAGCAAGTTTGAGCGTATTCGATTCACCGTTCATCTCAGGATCGGCCTTCGTTCCGAGTGACGGGTCTTCCCGCACGACTTTGATGCGATCGCCGTCCTCGAGGCTCTCGCTTCCACCGGAAACGATGCGACTGGTCATGCTGAGCCCGCTGGTGACTTCCACCAATCCATTGAACGATCCAGGTCCGGTTTGAATCATCGTTCTTCGCGCGATGCCATCGGATTGATCAGCGAGCCAAACATACGATCCGGCCTCGTCTTGC
Organism: Rubripirellula sp.; assembly: GCA_045110715.1. GTDB lineage: Bacteria > Planctomycetota > Planctomycetia > Pirellulales > Pirellulaceae > Rubripirellula. The sequence continues at coordinate 1,030 of JBGCGI010000347.1, read as the reverse complement.
TGAACGAGCAAACGGGGCACGAACAATTTCTGTTCTTCCATCAACTCGGTTGACCGTTGCTTTTGCTTTGGCGCCAGGAACGTGACGTCGACAAGCATCTCTGGCTTGAAGACGGGCGGTGGGTCCGGGATCGCGACTTTGACTTGCAGCGTGTTCTTCTGGATGTCCGCTTCGGAGCTGATGAACAACACCTCGCCAATCAACGGAGAGGACAAGGCCGGGTTGTCGATCTCGACGGGCTGCCTGAGGCTGACCTTTGGGACGTCCTCGAAACGCACATCGACTCGGACTTGCAGCAGCTCTGGCCGGTACATCGTAACGACGGTGCTACCATCATGTCCCTCCATCTGCGTCATGCCGCTTCCAATCCGCGCACCGGGATGCGCGATCAATCGAAAGACTCGACCATCGACGGGGGCAACGATCGTCATACGATCAAGGCGTAGTTTGGCCTCCGCGACCTGGATGCGTGCTTGCTGTACCCGCGCTTCTCCGGCCTGGACATGCGATTTCGCTTCGTCTCTGGCCTGCAGTTCGTCCGCTAAGAGTTTCAGTTGCGTTTTCAGGGCGTCCCGACGCTGCGCCAATGCCGATTGTTCTTTCTTCAAAGACTCGGTGCGATCACGCAGTTCATCAACGAGAGCCTCCGCGGCTTCTGCTTTGCTCTCGGCGATGTCGATCGAGATTCCTGAGACCACACCACTGGCGGACGCTTTGCCATCGTAATTGCTCCTCATCGCCCGATAGTCGGACTCTGCCCGACGGATTTCGAACGGCAAGTTCTTGAGCATCGTGTCCGTCTTTGCGAGCGCAGCTTCAGATTCGCCCAACGCCGCCTCCAAATGAACCGGCTGCCGGAACCGAGTTTCCGCCGCTGTCAGGGTCGCGTTCGCTTCGGCAAGTTCCGCTTGCCGAAGACTGGGATCGGCAAGCCTTCGTTGGTGAACGAGCCTTGCATCGTCTTCCACCAACCGAGCAATGGGCTGTCCAGCCTTGACGGACTGATCTTCCACGACCAGCAATTCCTCGA
>JBGCGI010000346.1:0-9787 GCA_045110715.1 Rubripirellula sp. | reverse complement strand
GTCCAAACATGCTACAACTGCGTTGCTTGCCAGTCAACACGCGGGACTGACAGTACACACTGGGTTGATCCACTGAACGATTGAAGGCTGATGACTGATCACCGATTCCGTTCTGCTCAGTGGCGAATGTTGCTGGCGACGATGTTCTGTTATCTGTTCTTCTATACAGGACGCCAGACGTTTGGTTTTGCGATTCCCGGGATCGAGGAGGAGCTTGGTATCTCCAAGACCACCTTGGGGTGGGCAAGTGCTGCGATGCTGTGGACCTACGCGCTCGGGCAATCCATCAACGGCAATCTGGGCGACAAGTTTGGCGGTCGTCGGTTGATGAGTCTCGGTGCGATTCTTTCGTGCGGTTTAAATTGGCTGACGAGTTTTGGTACCAGCTTTACGAGTATCACGATCCCTTGGGCGTTCAACGGTTACGCACAATCCATGGGTTGGGCGCCGGGCAGTCGCGTGCTGTCCAGCTGGTGGCCGAAGGCAGACCGAGGAAAGGTCTATGGTGCTTACGTTTTTGCCGCTGGCATGGCATCGGTGCTCGCGTTTGCGACATCGACGCTGATCTTGGAACTGGATCTCAATTGGCGTTGGATATTTCGATTGCCCGTTCTGCTGCTACTGGTTGGAGGCGTCACCTATTTCATTGTTGTTCGCGACAAGCCGGAAGATCTCGGGTTTTCTCCGTTGGATGAGGGATCAGCCGATGTACCGGAAGACGAAGGCGAGAACGGCGAACCAGTGGTCGGCGCGGAGACGTCAATGCAACGATACCGGGCTGTGCTGAGCAACCGTCGATTCTTGATAGCGAGTCTTGCGATCGGCTTCCAGAGCATGGCCCGCTACGGTTTGTTGATCTGGGTTCCAGTTCACTTTCTTGGAGACGACTGGAAGAACTCAGACACGAAGTGGATGAGCATCGCGTTACCGATTGGGATGGCGATGGGAGCGATCACGAGTGGCTGGCTATCGGACCGCGTATTTCAATCAAATCGCTCACGTGTGATCAGCTTGTTTCTGCTGCTTGCTGCGATCTGTTCGCTCGGTATGTACCTGTTGCCACGGGACCATTGGTTGGCCGTGCCGATCTTATTGCTGACGGGCTTCTTCGCCTACGGTCCGCAGTCAGCCTTTTGGGCCTTGTGCCCAGATTTGTTGGGACGACAGCGGGCGGGGACGGGAACGGGGGTGATGAACACGTTCGCGTACGTTTTTGCTGGACTTGGCGAACCGTTGATCGGCTGGATCATTGAAACGAATGGCCAGACGTCGCTGGTGTTCGGTGTCGTTGGCGCTGCATGCTTGATTGGCGCCCTGATCGCGCCCTTTGTCCGCCGCTAGAAACAACTCAAGAGACTGATCGTGAACCTTGTTGAATTGGCACAACGGATCCGGCGAATGCGGCTGGAACGAAAATTGACGCTCGAAGAAGTCGCTTCGCGCAGTGGACTGACGCGTAGTTGGCTATCGAAGGTCGAGAATTTTCGGATCACGCCCTCACTTCCGGCGCTTGGGCAAATCGCGGCAGCCCTCGGTGTGACGACCGCCAAACTTGTCGAAGGCTTGGACGAAAAACCGACGCTGGTAACGGTCCGCAAGAATGAACGCGTGATCGTTGAACGCGAGAAGAGTAAGAGCAACGCAACGGTCTACGAGTCACTCGCTCACAAGCGTCCGAGCCGCGCGATGGACCCGTTTCTGCTGACGGTGCCGCCGGGCGTGGCACGAGACACGGCGTTGTCTCACGAAGGCGAAGAATTCCTGATGGTCCAACAGGGCGCGATCGAGTTTGAATTTGACGGTCAGACGCACTCCCTCAAAAAAGGCGATTGCCTGTACTTCGACAGCCATGTCCCCCACCGCATCATCAATCCGTACAAACGAGAAGCCGTCGTTCTTTGCGTGTTTCACGAATCTCGCTGAACTTGTGTTGCAAGTGGCGTGTGCCAAGCAGATGATTGGAGCACGAAAGTACTTGTTCTTACCCGCCGCCCCACGTTGCGAACGCATTCATGAGTATCCCTCGACTGCTTCAGATCTCTCTAATGATTCTGGTGACAGCCAGTGTCAGCGCGGACGATTGGCCAATGTACCGCAGCGACTCGGGACGAACGGCGACCCTTTCGTCGGAGATGCCAAGCGAATTGCAGCTTCGCTGGAAACGGCAGTTGCCCGCTCTGACTCCCGCGTTCCATAGCGAAAGACTGCAGTTTGATGCTGGCTACGAGCCGGTGTCCGCGGATGGCGTGCTGTTGATTGCTTCGTCGCAAACCGATTCCGTCACTGCTTACGATACGATGACTGGCGATCAGCGTTGGACATTTCATACGAACGGACCGGTGCGTTGTGCTCCTGCGATCTGGCATGATCGGGCCTGCTTTGGTTCTGACGACGGGCATCTGTATTGTGTCGACTTGCTGACTGGCGAACTTCGTTGGAAACATCGCGCGGCTCCGAGCGACCGTCGAGTGCTTGGGAATCAGCGTTTGATCTCCGTCTGGCCGGTTCGGGGTGGCCCCGTCGTCGCCGACGGACGCGTCTATTTCGCGGCGGGCGTTTGGCCGTTTGAGGGCGTGTTCGTTTATGCAATGGAGATTGAGACGGGAAAAGTCGTTTGGCGAAACGACCGCATGGGCTATCTGTTCGGACAACACCCACACAACACCGAAGCGATCGGCGGCCTCGCGCCTCAGGGGTACCTGCTGATCGACAAGGACGAATTGATCGTTCCTTGCTCAACTGCTTTTCCCGCACGGCTGAATCGGCACGACGGTTCACTCATCGACTTTGAACTGCCGGGCCCCGGGCGGCTGCCGGGCGGTTGGTTTTCGCAGCTCGACACGGATACTGCTCGTGCACTACGGCGAGGGACCATCGCCTTCGATGACGTTGTCAATCGACAGCAGCACGAGGACAAAGACTACAAAGCATCGGGTGGCGTATCGGGACTGAGTCGACAGATTCGTTTGGGCGATACTCCATTCCATTTTGACGACGGGTTTCCTGGGGTCGATGGAAGTATTCATAGCATGATCGTCGCTGATGGACAGGTTTTTGTCGTCACGCGAGAAGGGAGTCTGTCCTGCTTCTCCGCCAAAGCAGACTCCGGTCACGAGGTGAAGCATTGGCGACCACGAGCGAAGCAGGTCCACTGCGCGCAGGAGAGTATCAAGCGAGCGAAGCAATTAGCATCCGAGTCAGCAACCGATCATGGAATCGCGTTCGTCTTAGGTCTTAAGAGCGGGCAGTTGGTGCATGCGCTTGTTCAAAACTCGAATTATCAAGTCGTTGGATTTGATGACGACTTGACTCGTGTTCAAAAGCTGCGCGGCGAACTTGAGGATGCTGGTGTCTCCGCCTCACGCGCCTCGATCATCACTTGCGATCTTTCCAATCTGCATTTGCCTCCGTACCTTGCTACCCTGATCACAACAGAACGTGATCGCATCGATGTTCCGTCAGTGCTCGAGGCGTTGCATCCGTTTGGCGGGATCGCCGCGCTGGGGCAAGGCATGACCGGGGAGGCGGATTCCCAACAGTTCGTCGTTGAATCAGTCAATGGTCAGGGGATCGTCCGCCGGGTTGGCGCGATTCCCGGATCAAGACAGTATCCAGGCAATTGGGGACACAGTGAAGACGAGCTCGTTCGCTTTCCTCTTGGCGTTCTGTGGTTTGATGATTCCTTGGCGCACTTCAAGCGTTCACCGCAGCCTCGATTCCTACAGGACGTGATGATTTCACGGCCGAAGAATTGGCACCGAGAGAGACACACCGATAGCTACAAAGTCGACTATCCGCTGCTGCCGTTTGCACTGTCCGACATCTACACCGGTCGCGTGTTGGCGGACGAAGAGAAGCTGGATCTGCGAAAGACGTTGGCTCAAAGCGATCCGTCAAAGCTTGAACCGAGCCAGTATCGACCACCTCGGCAGACCAACCCAGGAAAACCTGATCAACCGGTTGTTGGCCAGCGAACAAATCCGCTGACCGGGCTGCAGGAACCGCGAGTGTTTCCCAAGACCTACGGGTGTGACGGGGGTGTGGACTACGGGCTGCTGTACACCCTGCGAAGCGGAACCCCCGCCTACTATGACAAGACGATTGAAAGCGGGACGGTCTTTTTGAGTGGCCCGCGGAGTGGTTGCACCAACAGCATCATTCCGTCCGGTGGGTTACTCAACGTGCCCTACTTCTATGAGGGCTGCACGTGTAGTTATCCGCTTCCGTCGGCACTTTCCCTGATGCCAATGCCCCAGCGGTTTGAGCAATGGTCCTCGTGGGGGAAAATGAAAATCCAACCGGACTCGATCCAGCAAATCGGTTTGAACTTTGGAGCGCCTGGCGATCGAATGACGCGTGAGGGAACGCTATGGTTGGACTATCCGTCGGTTGGAGGCCCCTCGCCAGCGATTGATGTTGAGCAGTCACCAGAAAATCTGAACTATCGATACTACCACAGCATGTGGATGAGCCAGGAAGACGAGCAGCCTTGGGTGACCGCCTCGATGGCCGAAGGGCTCGAATCCGTGATTGTCAAAGATCTGAAACCAGGGAAGTATCAAGTGATTCTGTACTTCGCCGAACCAGATTACAGCACGATTGGTCAGCGGGTACAGAATGTCTGGATTCAAGACGTTCACGTGCTGAAGAAATTTGACATCCTCGCCGCATCCCACGAACGCATGAAAGGCGTCGCGATTCGGCGCGATGACATAGACATCAGCGGAACATTCAAAGTGAAATTGACGCCAGTGAAAGGCGAGACGCTGATCAGTGGAGTTGAGCTGCGTCGCCAACCGACGTCGGATTAGCTCATGTTTGGCTGCGACTTCTAGGTAGTGTCCGCCCGCCAACGACATTGATGAGAACCACTACCGACGACTGCCGCCCCGACCAACAACAACCAACCGGTACAGGTAACCTGATGAGATTCGCGAAAACGGCATGCTCATTGACGATCGTGCTACTCCTGTTGCACTCGCGGATCGTTCGTGCGGACGAGGCCCGAGAGCGTCCTGATATCGTCTTTATTATTGTTGACGACTTGAACGACTGGCTCGGTTGCCTTGGGGGCCACCCTGATGCTCAGTCGCCGAACATCGACGCCCTCGCTTCCAGCGGCATGCTGTTCCGGCAAGCCTACTGCAATGCGCCGCAGTGCCGCCCTTCCCGAACGAGCCTGAATTACGGGGTCTATCCTTTTCAAACCGGCACGTACTTCAACGCGAAATCGAAAGAGGAGGACCGCATCACGACGCCGACCATTCAGCGTTTCTTTTCAAACCATGGCTATCGAGTCGCGAGTGGTGGAAAGGTTCTTCATGGTGGGCCAGGCAGCGTCGGCGATGCACTTCTGAAGCGTCCCAGCGACCCCAAGCCACCGAAAGGCAGAGATACTTTCGGCGCGATGAAGCCGCCCAGCGATGGCTATGCTCTGGATGTGCCCGATGCACAGATGGGGGATCACAAGGTTGCGCAGTGGGCGATCGAGCAATGGTCCAAGGTCAGCGGCAAGCCGGTGTTCATGTCGGTCGGCTTTTTTCGACCGCACCGTCCCCTTCAGGTGCCCGAGACTTACTTCGGTAAGTTTCCGCTCGATTCGATCCAGCGGCCTGCAGAACCAGAGGGCGATGACTGGGATGACATGCCGGAGTTTGCTCGACGACTTGCCCGGACTCATGCGCACAAACCACTGCATGATGGATTGAGCGATCATGAATACATCGTTGCCAACGATCAGTGGGATGCTACGATTCAAGCCTATCTCGCTTCGATTGCATTTGTCGATCGCCAGATTGGCGGTTTCCTTGATGCTTTGAAGAACAACCCGCGAGGCCGCGAGACGATCGTGATGCTGGTGAGTGATCATGGCTGGCACCTTGGGGAAAAGAAGCATTGGTGCAAAGGCGCCATCTGGGAACAGACCACGCACATTCCGTTCATCGTCCGTGGAAAAGGCATCGAGCCCGGGACGATCTGCAATCAGCCCGTCAGTTTGATCGACGTTTACCCATCGCTAGTCGATCTCGCTGGCATCGATATCCCGGACTATCTCGCAGGCGATTCGATCAAGCCCCAGTTGAGCGACCCAACCTTCCAGCGTCCCCCGGTGATCTCATCCTATGGCGAGGCGAACACGGCAGTTCGCACCAGTCGGTGGCGGTACATTCGTTATGAAGATGGATCGGAGGAGCTCTATGATCATCGGATCGACCCTGATGAGTGGACCAATCTCGCTGCAGATCCAACACACGCCGGCACCAAAGAAAGACTGTCGGAATTGATTCCGAAAGACCAGCATCCCGGTTTGAAAGTGCAGGATTGGCTCGATCGATTTCAAAAATGATCGAACACTCGATCACGCTTTTCTTACGGAGTGCTGCTGGGGAGAATGACGTGCCAAGAACGAGAAAACGAATTGCTGGCGGCAGTAACACGAGCCGCCGCGAAGGATCGCTTCATGAAAGCCCTGATTCATCGTTGATGCACAAGTCCTGCTTCACACAACAATCATCTTCCTTCGCGAGTGCTCCGCAGGTGGTACAATCCCGGCGAATTACTCACCCCTCCCCTCACTCTCCCGGGAACAGATTTATGATGCGATATTTTTCATTGTCGAGCCGAATGCTCGTATGCGGAGTCATTCTTTGCGCTTACGCCATGCCAACGTCTGCAGCGGACGAGTATGAATACGACCTGGTTCATTCGTCGGTCAGTTTTAAAGCGCGACATCTGGACATCAGCTGGATTCACGGTCGGTTCAATGATGTTTCCGGAAAGTTTTCGCTCGATCGCGAGAATCCTTCCAAGTCGACTTTCGCTCTGACGATCAAGGCAGACAGCGTTGATACCGCGAACGCAGCGCGCGATAAGCACCTGCGACAACCCGATTACTTCGATACCAAACAGTATCCGACGATTGAGTTTAAGAGCACGAGCACCAAGGAGATCGACGGCGGGTACGAAGTGACCGGCGACTTCACGATGCACGGAACAACCAACAAAATCACACTTGTGATGATGGGCGGCAAGGAGCATTCGTTCAAAGACGTCAAGCGTGTTGCATTCTCGACAGAGTTAGCGCTCAAGCGAAGTGACTATGGTTTCGACAAGAATGCCATCGGACCAATCGGCGATCAAGCACTGATCATGATTGACTGTGAAGGCGTCCAGAAATAGCCGATGCCGGAACCATTGCTCTATTGGAAGGCGATGGGGATCGCGGCTGCCGTCAGTGCGGTCGTCGTGATGGGAATGCTGTCACTGAAACGGTCTTTGTCCGAGACTTGGCTGAACACAGCATCGGTAATCGGGATTGGGGTTGGCTTGGCGTTCGGATACGCCGTGTTGGCTCTTAGCCTGTCGTGGCCGCCTCGCAGCGGGCTCGATCGGTTGTTGTGGATCATCATTCCGGCGGTGCTTGGTGTGGAGTTGATCGCAGGCTTCCATCAAGTCCCGCGCAGGATGGCTTGGTTGTTGCGGATGAGTCTGTCATTGGCCACCCCGCGAATTCTGCTCCATGGCTCCGTCTACTTGAGTGGTTCAGATGATTGGACATCGTTGCGATCCGGCGCGACGATTTTGGTTGGCGGCCTCGGATTGGCTTTCTTGTGGAGCCTACTTTCATGGTTGTCCAAGCGGCGTGGTGGACTCTCCATTTCGTTCTCGCTCTGTCTTGTGATCCAGTGCAGTGGCGTTGCGGTGATGTTAGCCGGATACATCAAAGGAGGCGCCGCTGCGATTCCGCTTGTGGCGACGCTGCTGGGAGTATCGCTTGCCCTGCGCGTGTCTACGAAATGCGCCCCCGGTCGCGTCGCGCTTGATCGGCCAGATCGATTTATCGCCGCGGGCGTAATTGGCTTGGGTGCGGTGAGTCTGTTCAGCCTGCTGTTCATTGGTCGTTTCTTTGGTGAGATCGCGACGGGGCCTGCGCTCACGATGCTCTTTGCGCCACTGTTGTGCTGGACGACTGAGTTGCCCTGGCTGCGGGATCGTAAACCTTGGTTGGTCGCATCAATCCGTTTGGCTCTGGTCACGATACCGTTGCTTGTCGTATTGGTCGCAGCGAAGCAAGAATTTGACCGTGAGATGTCTCCGCTTTTGGGTGATCAGACAAACTGTCCAGCGACGCTCTTTAGCTTCACAACGCCCGGTCAGTGTGTGGCTGGTGCAGCGTGCATCGTCGAAAGAATGACCGTGTCATCGTCGCGATTCCCATCAGGGAGATCGTTCCTGAGAATCCCACGAGTATCGATCAGATCGGCGACCGATTCGACAACCATATCGGGACCGTAAGCGTATTGGTCTAGGTCAGAGGTTTTGGTGGTCCCGGTCAATGTCAACACCGTTCGGTAGCCCATCTGAACGCCGCCAAGGATATCCGTGTCCATCGTATCGCCGATCATCACCGTTTGGGATGTCTGCAATCCCAACTGTTTACGCGCCGCGCGCATCATGATCGGACTTGGCTTGCCGACCCCAAAGGCCTTGATTCCAGTGACGGCCTCCAGGTAGGCGACGGTTGCCCCGCAACCAGGACGCATGCCTGTTTTGGTAGGGCAATTGGGATCCAAGTTGGTGGCGATCAGTTTCGCACCCTCGAGAATCATATTGACCGCTCGCTCTAGCGTGTCCAGGGTAATCGTTCTGCCTTCACCCACGACGACGAAATCGGGCGCCTGGTCGACGATCGAAAATCCATTGCGGTGCATGGCTTCTAACAAGCCGCCTTCGCCGATCACGTAAGCGGTGCCCGCTGACCGGCGTGACGCCAAATACTGCGCCGTCGCCATCGCGCAAGTGAAGATATGCTCGGCGTCAACGAGAATCCCCATCCGTTCCAATTTCTTGGCGACGTCGCGCTGCGTGCGCTGACTATTGTTGGTCAAGAATAGAAATGGAATCTGTTCGCGTTTGAGAGACTCGATGAAGCGGTCAGCTCCCGCGATGAGTTGGCTGCCCCGGTAAATCACTCCGTCCATGTCAATCAATAATCCGGTCTTCATCTTGATTCCTTCCGAGTCGTTCGAATCGGTTGCGGTGTTCTAGAACTTGGTTCACACCGGCAGTATTGATCGGACACTACCAAGGTCAAGTAAGAGTTTTCGGTGGGGATCAGATCGCATCACTGAGAAAAAGGAAGGGACGAAACCGCACCGGAACACGAAACCTTTTTCCAATATTCATGAACTGGACGCCCCGTTTCTTGCCACAGGATTCGTCGCGTTCACGAAACGCGTCGATCGCTTTCAATCAGGTGATGTATGCACCGAGTTGAAACTAACGTGTTCTCTGCACGCACCGCACTCGCAGCAATATGCAAATGCATCATTCATGAGCACGTCGATCCCATTCGTCGTCTATCTGCTGAAAAATAGGGCTGATCTGCAGCGAATGATTCGCGGCATAGCATTTGCTAACGATAGGCATTTGCTAACGATCGTTTCGCGGTGTGACTTGTGATCGCACGAGGCCTACGTCCGCATGCACACCGTGAAAGTGCGATCGGTTGTCGTTCGATAACCCGATCCTAGCCGCAGTCTCGCGACGCAAGATGTTTTGCATTTGCACGAATTGCGTTCAGCGACATTCGACATCGATTTCTTTGAACGCTAGATCTACGGCAGTCGTTTCAATCTGTCTGCTTGTCTTCGCCAAACCCGCCGAGCGTCTGAAGGGCTTGTTGCCGCACGCGTGCAATGCAATTCGTCTATGTTCAAGACCTCGATTTGAAACACAGCGGCGCTTATCCGTCGCTTTCACTGGATAGGTAGGAACGAGTTGATGG
>JBGCGI010000345.1:0-7265 GCA_045110715.1 Rubripirellula sp. | reverse complement strand
CACCGGTAATCACATGAGCGGCTTTCGCTTCTTCAAGTTGGGAGACCACGCATGGGCAAGAAAACGGAAACGCAGGCGGTCAAGACGATTCGCTGTGCCATCTACACCCGCAAATCGACCGAAGAGGGGCTGTAGCAAGAGTTAAGCTCAAACGCGATGAAATCGTCTGCCTTGTGAAACAGCGTTTGCCGTTGGTTGCCACGATTGAGAGCGTGATAAATTTGTCCGGCTTGATCATCGCGAGGTTGTCTCGGCATGGTGAACTCCCTTGGGCAATTTTAAACTGCGAGACTGCAGCCTACCGCCAAACATCACCAAAACTACCCCCGTCTCGTTTTCCTCCCCTTCATGTGATACCGCCCGCCATCCGGTTGCTGCCCAAACGCGTGACGCTGACGCATCGCTCGCCGAACTCGCAGATCAGGTGGACTCGCTGCTGAAGTAATTTCAGACGTGACACCTTTCACCCGTTGGCATGCGTTCAATCCGCAATTTCAATCTTATCGTGGGTGACACCAACCGTCGTGTTTTCTTCACGAAGCATGTTGCTCTAGAAAATGAATTCCCAGCCGCCGTTGAGAATGAAAGCGTCGTCTTTGCGGAGGAAGGGCCCGTTATCGGCTGTGATTCCCGGCATGCTGGAGATGTACTGAATGCCGGTCGTGGGGCGGATGTTGGCTCCCGCAAATCGCATGTCGGTTTTGAGGGTCAAGTTGAAGGTGTAGGCCACATCACTGAAGGTATCTACGAAGTTGATCGGGATGGGTGCTCCCCCGGCGATGAAGATCGCATTGCCGCGGAAGTCGGCATCCAGGTCGTACATGCCAACCGAACCATCCAGGTAGATTTGTTTTCCGAAGCAGGTTCGAGTCATCGAGCCGACAATCTCGCCGCCGACGTAGCTGCTTTGGATGGTCTCATCAATGGCGATTGAGTTGTTCGCCGTGCCATCATTGCCATCCCAGTGAAAAGATTGATCGAAGTGCATGTGGCTGAAGCCAACGCCCAGAGTGACGTGTCCCAGCCCCAAGTTTGTTAGGTCAAACTTGTCCCTCAAGCCAATGAATACATCGTTGTAGATCACTTGGCTTTTCAACGTCGATGCCAACGCCGTGCCAGTAGCGCTCGTTGAAAATCGCTCGGTTCCCATTTCGGCTCCAGCGATCGTGGCTCGGAATTCGGCAATCGTTCGTGTCGATTCGAAGTCATATTGGCTTTGAATCCTGACACGGCCGCCCAGCCCACTCTGGTCGGCATCGTCGATCGTCGCGTTGGGAAGGTCGTCGTACCCCGGCAGAAATGCCGTCCAACTGCCAGCGGTGATCGTAGTCTCGAACTGGCCGTAGGCGCGATCAATGCTGCCGATCGTCACCACCAAACAAATGGTAAATGCCTGAAAAAACAAAAAATGATGACGCACAGCAAAAGCCCATTCGAGACATAGAACACGATCACTTTTGGGGATCGGTTCAATTGGTCCCGCTGGTTGGGGTTACCACCCCAATGTGCTCGGAATGACCACTGTGCCGTTTCACTCATGATGAAAAGGTAAAGACTGCCGATTGTGCCTGTCGTAGTGCATCGACGTATATTTGAGCTTCTGCTTGGCTTGATCAGTCAATGGATCCAGCCTCCAAGAATCGTCGAACGACGCCCCATTTGCTGCCAACGATGCAACCCCATCAACATGCTCCGTCCCTCAGTTCCCTGGAAGATCTCGGTGGCGTGCTGGGCGCGATGGAAAGCGAAGCGATGCAAAAGCTGATCGCAAACCAGAATGACTTGGACAGCGCAATCACGCCATTGGTCGAATTGGCTTTGTACCGCTACGCAAGAAGTTCGCCGAAGACACTGAAGTCCAGCAGTTTCGCAAACGATTGTTGGCTCATGTGGGCATCGATGGAACGATGGTGCTGGCAGCCGTGATCCCTGCTGCAATCGGTGCAGCGGGCAAATATGCTGGACATCATTCTTATCGAGCATCTCCAGCAGAGTATGCAAATGGGCGAGACGCCGGGTAAGCCGGTCAATCCGATAAACGATTAGATATTCAACTAGTCGTGCCTCAACGGCCGCGACTAATTCCTGAAGAACCGGGCGATCAAGCGTCTCGCTCGACCCACCCTCATCCGAGAACACGTGCGTTACGAGCAGGTTCCGCTGTAATGCAACATCACGGCACATCTCAACCGCCGCATCGCACGAACTCATCTCGCTATTGCGAACCCGAGATTGTCTCGCGTAAATAGCAGCGTTTTGTGGTGCTGCCGGACCTGGTTCTTGCCCCGAAACGCCACGTTTATCGTTAGAATTGACGATACCCATGAAACTTGCTTTGTATTGCGGTTCGCAGTACATTGTGGATCAGAAGATGATTCGTTTGGTCCCGGAGTATATCACTCATGCAAAAGACAAGTTCACTGATGGTGCGTTTGGACGAGCAGTCCAAGGCCTTGCTCCAGGCCGCGGCTGAACTGCGTCGCGTCAGTGTTAGCGACTATGTTCGTAGCGTGGTCGTGGGGCAAGCCGAGCGCGAATTAGCAGCATCCGAGACGCAGACCATTGCGATGACCGCGACCGAGCAGTTGGAGTTCTGGAATGCTCTCTCCGCACCACCGAAATTGACGTCAGCTCAGAAAGATCTCGGAGCTATCATGCGGGGCGATGCGTGAGCGGCGTCCGCTATCCGGACGGCTGGCGTATCGAGTTGCTCAGTAAATCGCACAACCGACGCGGCTTTGATTCTGGACAAGAGCAAGTTGATGCTTGGCTGAAGAAGTCTGCGTTTCAAAGCCAGAAAAAGCACCTCAGCTCGACGAAGGTCTTGCTCGACGAGGAAGGTCAGCTTGTGGGTTACTACACATTGGCGACTTCGCAGGTCGATTTTTCGGATCTTCCAAATGAGGTTGCCAAGTCGCTGCCGCAGCGACAACTGCCTGTCGCCGTTTTGGCGTGGCTTGGAATTGACATCTCGTTCCAAGGCCGAGGCATCGGACAACGTTTGCTCGCGACGGCGCTCGCAGATTGTTACGAAGCATCTCAAGCGTTCTCGTTCATTGCCGTCATTCTTGACTGTGTTGATGAACCGTCCAAAAGGTTCTACCAGCGTTTCGATTTCTCGGAGTTGCCGGGCTATCCAATGCGACTCTATCTACCGTTCAACTTGCTTGAGCGAATGGCGAAGTAGCAGCGTGCGGATCGCCGAAGGACTTGTTTTGGCGTTCAAGGACCTAAGTTGAGTTTGCTGGTGTGCAACTCTTGAAAAGGACGTCCGCGATTGCGATGGCACACGCGCTCGATCAGACGCTGGGTTCACCAGCAAGGTCGAGGGCGGCCTGCAGGAACTCGAAAAAACGCGAGTTTTCACTTCGCGGAGATGGGTGTTCGTTCGGCGAGTATCAGTTGTGACGTTTCTGCCGGTCGTAAACGAAAAAGCTCGAACACCTTGCAGCACAGCTATTCGCAAACACTTATTGCCAACCTAGCTTTTCGCAGAAAAGGCCTATCCTGCTACAAAAGTAACGTTCGAAATGTCCACTCCGACCGCATCGCCGAAGGCGCCCCAAGGAACGCTCATGATCAATCCCAAGCCTCAGGCGAGGGAGAGCGGCAAGGGATGGCTCGTGCAATTGCATCCATTGGATCTCGAACAAGGAAAAATTGAGCTGGACCGTGCTACCGCAACAATCGGTCGGTCTCATGAATGCCGTATTTCGTTGGACGATGCCTCAGTCTCCTGGGAGCACGCCAAGGTGCAGTGCTCAGAAGACGGCTATGAAATCGTTGACCTTGACAGCACCAACGGAGTTCTTGTGAACGACGCACCCGTCGCCGGTTCGAAGCTCTCGCCTGGCGATCGCATCCAGTTGGGCAGCAGGATTTTTCGATTCCTAGTCGACAACGACGACGAATCGAAATACTACGAGACCGTCTATGGAATGATGACGCGTGATGGGCTGACTGGCGCATTCAATAAACGATACCTGACGGAATGTTTGGATCGAGAGGTCATTCGCTGTTGCAAGTACCAGCGTCCGTTATCGGTCATCATGATTGACATCGATCATTTCAAATCAGTCAACGACACGCACGGGCACCTTGCCGGTGATGACGTCCTTCGGGAACTTTCGGCAAGGCTTCAGCGCGAGATTCAAGATGGTGCCGTCTTTGCTCGATTTGGTGGCGAAGAGTTTGCGATCGTTGCCGCAGAGATGAAACTGCAAGACGCTGAGCAGTTAGCCGAAAGCTGCCGGCAACGAATCTGCGAAAAATCTTTCTCCACTAGCGCGGGGGAACTAGACATCACCATCAGCCTGGGAGTCGCCTCGCCAAGTCCGGAATCGATCGAAGATCGCGCCAGCATTCTGTCGTCTGCCGACATGCGATTGTACGAAGCCAAACGCGGCGGCCGAAATCGCGTCGTGGCTAAGTAATCCCTCTCCGCTTCCCGGATTTTGCGGCCATGACACGTAGCCCCACTGTCAATCTGAAGAAACCTACCCAGAGCCCACAAGCGGTGGAAACCGACACTTTGCGCTCTGACTCACCATCGATTGACACAGCTGGTGGTGTACCAGCAAATCAAGCGGTAGGTGGTGCTCTGAAGAACTGGAGCGGCGAGATTTTGGGCGAGTACGAAATCGGTGAACGAATTGGGCTTGGTGGAAACGGGCAAGTCTACAAAGCGCGTCACCGATGCCTGGACATGCTGGTCGCGCTGAAGATTCTGCACGGTGTCGAAGCCGGCGACCAAGCAAGCGTCGATCGGTTTCGGCGAGAGGCCATGGCGTCGGCTCGGTTGCGCCGCCCCCACCTGGTACGCGCGACCGATGCTGGAATCCTTGGTCAACATCTGTTCTTGGTGACGGATCTGGTTGATGGAGTTGACCTCAATGAGTTGGTGGGGCGCTATGGCGTTCTGAGCATCGCAAACGCTTGTGAGGTTGGCCGGGCAGCCTGTTCGGGACTGCAGTACCTTACTGAGAACGCAACCGTCCACCGAGACATCAAGCCATCCAACATCATGTTGGACCGAACGGGAAACATCCGCGTTTTGGATTTGGGGTTGGCGAGAACCAACGACCTGACACACTCCCTGACCGTCGAAGGACAGTTGATGGGCACGCTGGACTATATGTCGCCCGAGCAAGCGTTGAGTCCACGGGATGTTGATTTTCAGGCCGACATGTACAGCATGGGATGCACGCTATACTTCTTATTGACTGGTCACGCTCCCTTTCAAACCGATGCTCATGACACGTTGGCCGCCAAGCTGGTGGCTCACATGGAGGTCGAGGCCGCTCCAATTCGCGAAGTTCGCAAAGACGTTCCACCAGCGGTGGCAAACGTCATCATGGCGATGTTGGAAAAGAGCGTGTCTGACCGCCCCGCCAGTTTTACGGACGTAATCGCTGTACTTTCGAGGTTTGCGGATAGCCAAAACCTGGTCAAAGTCATTGGCGGAGAAATGGATCGATCGGCAATCCAGATCGATCCACCCAAACCCAGCCACCATTCGACGAGGCTGGCGCGTGGGAAGAACGATGCCGCGTCAGGGGCAAAGGGACTTGGTACGCTTGCCGGGCTGGTCGTGATCGGAGTGGTGATTCTGGGGCTGCTCTCGCTGAGCGGATTCGGCAACAATCTGGTGAACAAAACGATCAAGGACGAAAATGTCCGCGCCGGGGTGAGTACCGTGGTGCCGTCGGAGGCCGATCGGAAACCTCCTAGCCGATTAAATGAAAACGGGCTGAAAGGCTGGCAGGAGTATCTCGATGCTTGTTGCCACAAAGCCTTTGTCTATGATCCCGTGCATGGCAGCTGGGCCTACGCACTCGGCAAAGAGACGCGAGAAGAAGCGATCGCATCGGCAAAGGCGTTTGGTGGAACACGCTGTCAAGTATTCTCGGTTGACGGGTTCACCGTTGAAGGGTTCCAACTCAACGGAATCACAGACAAACAGAATTCGGTAGCCATGATCGAGGTATCGCCAACGCCCCAAAAACAAACAGGAACGCCAGAGTCAGTCACAGAGGTCCCGACCGCAGCAGACAGAATCCCGCCGAAGGGTCTTAGCAAAGACGCATTGCAAAGTTGGGAAAAGTACCTCAGTGGTGGCGCGAACCGTGCATTCGTTTACCATCCAGCCACCAAAAGGTTTGGCTACGCAACCGCACGAGTAAGCTCCGAAGAGGCGATCAAGGCCGCCCATGAGTATTGCGGTACGGGCGGCAGACTCTTTTCAGTCAACGGCGTCACCCAGCAACCCGGTGGACCGCGCAAAAGATCGGCACCAGCAAGAAAGGGGTCTCTTCAAGTGAACCAATTCACAACCGAGTAGTGCCTGCAATGGGAACAGATGGTTTGGTTCGCTATAGAGGTTTCGTTTTGCTCAGTCTAAAAGGTCTCTCGGAGGTCGCGCGCGCACCCAACTCCTTTCAAACCGGTACGCACACTACGAAGCGGGTAGGTGTGATGTGCCGCCGACGAGTTGGTCGAACATACATGATCGCGATGATGATTGACTCCTCCTTTCAACAATGGCTGCTAGAACAATTTTAACGAAATCGGCAACTCGCAAAAATGAGACCAAGCGTAGGTTTTGTGAGATATGTTGTCACCGCATCGAACAGCATGCTGAGCTTTACGAAGCGATCGTCGTGGATCGCTCCGTCGATCCAACGCCTGCATGCGTTGGATTGCGGAGCAATCCACGACAATGCAACGCCGCAACTTTGAGGACGGAATTGACCTGGATGCCGCAGTTCGCTGATATCTTGCCGTAATCCACAACTGCGCGTGCTTGCCGATGCTGGCCTCGCCAAACACGCTGTCCGTTTCGTCCGCCCAACGACTTCTTGACTGTCTTCGGAATGAAGCTTCGGAACTTGGCAGTCCGCAGACGCTGGCAGATCGCTGCATTGACGCTGTGGATACGTGAGTGCAAAATGAGCTTTAGTCAACCCAATCGAAAACAGGAAAGTCGGAGAGCTTTGAACGTTTGCAGTGACGCATTACAAGTGCTCTTGGCTCTTTCGCGGACCATCATCTCGCATCGGGAACTTCCGGTGCTGATGCGAGAGCTTGTTGATGAGCTTCGCAAGGTGGCGACGTTCGACTACCTGGCAATCTTGTTGTGTGATGAGTCCAGCGACAGCCTCGTGGCTCACATTCTTGAACCTGCCGAATTCGCCAAAGAAGCGCGTAAAGTGAAGGCGACCATCGACGGTTCGCCAGCGGGGCATGCCTGGAAAACTCAGGAACCG
>JBGCGI010000344.1:0-5158 GCA_045110715.1 Rubripirellula sp. | reverse complement strand
AGTTGCTCGGGCTGTTGAGGCTCTCGTGACTGGAAGATGGTGCTGTGTATTTACTGCGGCTGGAAGCCTCAGCCACAGTAGATTTGCAGCCAGCGACGCCGGGTGCTGAAGTACCGGATGGCTCGCGCCATTACGCTAAATACTCGACGTGGCTGAGGCTTCTAGCCACAGTTGCTCGGGCTGTTGAGGCTCTCGTGGCTGGAAGATGGTGCTGTGTATTTACTGCGGCTGGAAGCCTCAGCCACCTGGGCGCGACACTGTCTTACAGCGTTACGTAAGACAGCAAGCTTGCTGCTGAATGCCATGTTACGACTGCGAGCGATCCTGCCGCACTGAGCGTTAGCAGTACCAACACGAGCGACTTGCCTTGCAGCGACTTGCCGAGGTCCTCGAGCAGTGGCGTGAGCATCAGCAGCCACAACGGTGTCAACCAAATCAACTCGGTTGGAAAGCGGTAGCCGCCGTCCACAATCATCATCGCGCCGACGATCACCAAAGCGACCAAGGAAACGACCGCGACTGCGATTGCCAGCCGCCGGTAATCGGTTGGCCCGAACGTGAAACCACCCACGACGGCAAAGGGAACCAGCAGCCAAATGGGCGTGAGCGAGAACCAACCATGGTGCCCGATGACACCGTGAAAGAGCACCGCGATGCTGGAAGGCTTGCTGGTGACTGACGACGCAGTGTCAGATTCAGATACAGCCGGGGCCAAACGAATCACGTCGTCATTCTGTTTTAAGAGTTGCCATTCATCGATCTGACGAACAAGGGTGTAGTGCTTTTGCTGAACTTCCACCGTCCAATGAGATTGATCGACCGCAAGGATCACGAGCTCCTCGGCAGCGGAAGCCAACTGCTGTTGCGTCAATTCTTTGCGAACCCTTTTTGCGATGCTCAGATCCGGCTTGGTCAGCGGAGACTCAAACGCGGCGACCACCTCTAGCTCGGGTTCTGCAGCACGCTGGGTTCCGCGAGACAGGAGGCCGTCGCCGATCAACCAAGTTGCCGCAAAGCAGCCCAACGCGATGGCAACGCCCCCAATGACCGGCGTCGCGATCTCGCGGTCCAACTGACGAAACAGCACGACCCAAGCGATCAGCATCGGCGCGGCCAAAATCTGAAACATCACCGCAAAGGCCGCTGAGACCCCAGCAATGACCCACGTTCTCGGCGGCACCTGCCGGGATTCCTCCAGTCTTTCCGCGACCACCAGGTAGATCCAGAGAACAAGCGAAGTGGCCGCAGCCGCCGGGAGCTGATGATTCAAACTCGAAACCAGCGGCAGGAACATCGTCGCAAAACAAGCAGCTAAGATTCCTGAGTACCTGGCCCAATTGCCTCTGCCAACGCGATCGATGCTGTCGATCGTTGTTGTCAGCAGCAGGATCAATAGCGGCAAGTTGAGCATCGCGAGGATCAGTCGCGACGTGATCAGCGGATCGGACCGAAGCGTAAGCCGAAACACCCGTTGCAGGCCTTTGTACGCCCCCGCCGCCAAACCACTGTACGGAGTCAGGGGATACGTCGACTCCGTTTTCGATTCAAGCCACGAGCCGGCGATCGCTGCATCACCGTCAACGAGCGTGGCGATCTTGGACCACATCCCGTGGTCAGCCGAGGAGTTCACCATCACGGGATCTCCATCGGTCACATTCGCCAACGCGATATTGACGCAGGCGACCAACAGGGCGACACACGCAATCCAGACGTAGACCGCCCGTCGCTTCTTTCGCTTCACACTGTGTTTTCTCAACCGACTGCCCCATGAAGATTCGTCATTCTCTGCAGAGAGCCCGTCCGCCAACTCCCGAGCTCAGTAGCCCGCATGGAAGGAACCGAACTTGGCCGGCACCCGTGGTGAAGAGCGCGTCGAAAAATGGAAAGCATGCGATCAGTGAAAGTGGCGGTCGTAGAATGATGGGGCGAATCGGAGCTTGCCGCTGTTGGGGCGAACGACTCTGAATCGCACCGCGATCCACAGCATCTGAAACTTCGTACACTCGCCCCCCGCCAGATAGCCGACTGTAATTAACACCCCCCGAACGTGCAATGAGATTCACTGAACATTCTTTTCCTAGGGAGGCATTCGCGGGAAGCTTCGATGGCAATACAAAGCCCGCATTTTCCAGGTAAAACTCCACTCGTTTCATCTGCGACCGAGTCACGAGGCCCCCACTCCATTCGCTAGAGGGGCTGGTCCAGAAAGGGCGTAGAAACCGCCACTGCATCCCACCGGAGGGGCAACGATCCAGCCTCGACTGCGAAGCCAATGCTCCACTGCGGCTGGAAGCCGCAGTCACGGTTCATGCTCGTGACTGAGGCTTCTAGCCGCAGTGGAGCACGCTGGAAGCCTCAGCCACGATGGTCTTTCAAATTGTACTCGGCGGTGCTGAGCAGGTATTCGTCTCTGGGCAAGTTTGCTTTGTCGGGATTCGCCCGGATGTACCTCTGAATGCGTTGCAGTTCTTCCCCATCGCGGACAATATGATCGTGCGATTCCTTCATCCATAGAGTGCCACTGGTTTTTCGTAGGCGTTGAATCTGATTGGACGAAAAGCTCTTGATCGAATGCAGGAGATTTTCCAGAGGGAACCCGTCGTAGGGCGTCAGTAGCGCATGCACATGGTTGGGCATCACAACGACGTCTCCAACATCAAGTCGTTGACCATGAAAATGAACGACAGACCGAAACGCTTCCCGTGCCGACTGCTGTTGTCGCAGAACGCATTCGCCTAGTCCTTCGTCCAGTTTGGAGAGGAACTGAGAAACGAAATGTCGCTCGAAAAGGATTCGTTCGGAATAGGGAAGTTGCTTGAACTTTTGCAACCAATGGGATGCGTCGGAGTCGATTCCGCGAGCCTGAAGCCACTCAGCACGCTCACTCCTCCACTGCATCAACACTGCCTGGGGAATGGAGTCCGCCAATCGCCAAGTCACGAAGTAAGTACAACCGATCTGTCGCCAATGAGGCAGGAATCCGTGGTAGTAGATCCTCACATCGCCTCGTTCATCAAACGGTTTGAAAACGAGATTCGCGCGAGTTGCTGCCATCGGATGTGCCCCCCAAACCGATTGATAGAATGATCTTGGAATTCTAATGAACCGTGACTGAGGCTTCCAGCCGCAGTGGAGCATGGGCCGTGACTGAGGCTTCCAGCCGCAGTGGTTGAAGATGCAAGCAATCTAGCCGAATGGCGCGAGCCATCCGTCAATCAGACGCTGTTTCCAGCCACAGTGGAAGGAACTGTGGCTGGAAGCCTCAGCCACGACCTCGGCGTGCGTTGGCTTGGTTCAGAGGCCCAGCTTAGACAAGCACTCGGAAGTCGATGTCTTCCATGTCTTCGTCACCGTTGGAGATCGAGAGATCCCATGTGCCAGTGCCGTCCGCGTCCCATTCATCGGACTCTCCGACGCGGACTTGGTACCCACCAGACTGAGACACCGAGTCGAAGGTGTAGTTGCCCTCGGCATCGGTCAACGTCGCGTCAACGAGGTTGCCATCGCTGTCGAACAATTCGACAACGATGCCTTCGGCTGGCAACGCGTTGTCATTGCCACCTCCACGCTGCCTGCCTTGTTGCTGGCCTCGGCGGCCTTGATCGGCTTGCTGCAACACGACCGCATCTGCTGGCAGTGCTGCCAATTCGACGGTCACGGTGCCCGTGATCTGGGGACTGAAGAAGAACACATTCGATTGCAGTGAATCGATGTTCGTGTTCCGCTCGATGATGTCGCCGAGTGATGTATTTTCGATCTCGCGAATCTCGCGATCGCTCATCGTGTTCTCGTAGTAGAACCGATCGCCATCGCGCAGTCGCTCGAATTGGTCTGCGATGATGGTGGTGGCTGTTTCGCCAAGCGATCCGTTTTCAACGTGATCTTCCGCCATCAATCCGACCCAGAGGTCGATGTTGTCGACATCCCCATACAGCGATTCTAGGTTCGCTTGGACATCTTCATCGCTGGTGATATCGGCGAACGATTCCACCGGGTCCAATCCGTAGGCCTGACGAGTCGAGTTGTAGTCCGCCAGCCCATGATCACGTCCACGTTGAATGTTCAACGAAACCAGGTCCAGCCCACCAGCCCCCGGAGGTCCGAACAAGAAGTTGCGGAGGCTATCGACGACCGCCAGATCAATTTCTTGCGACTGCGTGGATGAAGCATACTTGAGGAACGCGTCGATACCGGTTTCCTCCAGCAACTCTGGTGTGAAGAAGGCACTGGCCAGCGAGATTGCTTCGGCGACTTCTTCACCATCGTTTCCAACCTGACGGAATTCATCGTTCAGGGACGAATGGCCGAATCGGAAGGCAGCGGTAGAGAACTCATTGGCGATCGAAGGATCCACGCGTGAGTCGTAGCCGGCGTACTCTGACAACGCGTCTTCGCCCAGCAGCGCCGGCAAGTACTCGTTGTAGGTGATCGACTGCATTTCAGCGATCACGGTCGCTCGAGCTTCTTGGAAGATCTGCTCGTCCGTCAGGTCAGGGTTCTCGGCAGAGATCGCGTCGGCCAATCGGTTGTGCTCGCGAACGAACAACGCATGCATCGATGTCAGAACGACGTTCTCGGCAGCCCGAATGTCACCAGCCAGGAGTCCGCCGTTTTCATCGGTCGGCAACAATCCGTCGTCAGAAATCAACAAACGACCGCCAACGAACTCGCGGAGGGCGTCGGAGGTTTCTTGATCGCTGCCGTAGACCTGCGAACCGTCGACCCATGCGGTGATCGAGTTGACTTGCTCGGCGGGATTGTCGGCCGATGTGCCAGTCCCATCAGCCGTTGCCGATCGCGTCAGATGAATCGTTGCTTCCCCTGTATTGAACGGATCGAACTGAGGATCCCCAGCAGGAACTTCAATGTCGAACGACACGGCGTCCGCTTCGTTCTCGGGCTCCAACGACAAGTCGATGTCATGATCGAGAAACTGTCCCCACGCGAACGCGAACGAGCTTAGGTTTCGTTCGCTGGTGGTTCCCTCGGGGTCGGCAGCTGAAAGCGTGTTGCTGATTTCACGGGCACTTGGACGATCCGCGCCGGCGGGTTCCGAGACCCCGTCGGCGTAGTCGTTCTCTGCGACCCGCAGCAGTTCTGCATCGGCGGCACCGAACTCAGGGTTCTGGGCACGGTATTCAAAATCCCCATGAGAATC
>JBGCGI010000343.1:0-39753 GCA_045110715.1 Rubripirellula sp. | reverse complement strand
ACAAGCCGTCATCGCATTGGGTGGCGGCGGTGCCAGAGGAATCGCTCATCTGGGGGTGATGCAAGCCATCGGTGATGCAGGAGTTCACACCGAGCGCATCGTGGGTGTCAGCATGGGAAGTCTGGCGGGCGCCATGTGCGCCGCTGATCCAGACATCCGAAGCGTGCAGGCCAAAGCGATAGAGCTCCTGCATTCGCCGGTGTTTCAACTCAAGCAAGAGGTGCTGTTTGGCGCGGCACCGCCAAGTGAAAGTGAATCCTCGGGAAGCGTGTTCTCTTGGTACGGTCGGCTTCGTGGGTACCTCAATGCTCACAAGCGATTGACGCGTGCGGTGACCAGTCCCTCTTTGATCAGCCCGAAGCCACTGGTCGAGTCGATTGATTTTCTGCTGCCCGATATCGACATCGAAGATCTGCCAACACCGCTCAGCATTGTGGCGCTGGATTTGCTCAGCGGGCAACGAATTGTGCTAGAGAAAGGACCGCTGCGCAAAGCCGTTTTGGCATCCGCATCGATCCCTGGAATCTTCCCACCGGTACCGTGGGACGACCTGCTGTTGGCAGACATCGGTGTGATCGAGTCATTGCCAACGATGGTCGCCAAGTCGTATGCAACCGATTTGACCATTGGCGTCGACGTCGCCCAGAATCGCACGCGCGCGACAGTCTGCAACACGGCGTTGGAGACCATGATGCGAGTGGATGACATCTGCGAACAAATGATGCGACGACACTTGATCGGCGTAGCAGATCTGGTCATTCGGCCAGCAGTAGGCAATGTCGCATGGTTCGATTTCAGCGAACCAGAACGCTTGATCAATGAAGGTCGCAAAGCGGGGCGTGATGCAATCGCCGAGATCACCGAGCAACGCGCCGCGTGAGGCCCGCGTGAACGTGGTTGCGGCTTTCAATTCGCTGCGGCTGGACACTGCCGCCACGTTGAAAGCGACTCGCCGAGGAGGATGAGTCTCGGCGCAACTCGGGTAGTCCTGTCATGCTAGAATAGGCGTTCATGCTCTTGATTCGAATCTTTTGGTCTACCCGTGCTGCGCACCACATTCACTGCATTCTTTACTGGGACCGTTCTGTTTGCTTCGGCGCATGCCCAGGAAGTTGATTTCGCAAAACAAATTTTGCCGATTCTTTCCGACAAGTGTTTCGTCTGCCACGGTCCCGATTCGCAGGAGCAATCTGATCTGCGGTTGGATTCGATGGCAGCGGCGACGGAGGATCGGGGCGGGTACCGGGCGATTGATGTGGAGCATCCGGCGAAAAGCGCCGTCTTGGAACGCATCTTCTCTACAGACGATCCAATGCCGCCGCAGGATGCCGAGCGGCAGTTGAATGACAACGAACGTGAGTTGATTCGGAGTTGGATCGAGCAAGGTGGCCAGTACGCCAGTCATTGGTCCTACGTACCACCTATCAAGTCGCAGTCATTCGCGAGTACCACCGAGGCGATTGATCACTTCATTGGCGCTCCGATCAAAGAACGCGAGCTGGATTTTGCTCCGACTGCGGAACGCGCGACGCTCGCACGTCGCATCGCGTTGTTGCTAACAGGTTTGCCACCCGAGCAGGATCAGCTGAAAGCGTTTCTGTCAGACGATTCGGGCAAAGCCTACGAAGCCTTGGTGGACTCGCTGTTGGCAAGTCCCCGATTCGGCGAGCATCAAGCCCGATATTGGTTGGACGCCGTACGCTACGGCGACACTCACGGCTTGCACTTGGACAATCGTCGCGGAATCTATCCGTACCGTGATTGGGTCGTTCGGGCGATGAACCAGAATCTGCCGGTGGACGACTTTATCACGTGGCAGTTGGCGGGAGACTTGTTGCCGGAGCCTACGTTGGAGCAATTGGTCGCCACCGGCTACGTTCGAATGAACCCCAGCACGGGCGAGGGTGGCGCGATTGTCGAAGAGTTCCAAATGAAGAACAACTTCGACCGAGTCGAGACGTTCGGCACAGTGTTTTTGGGCACGTCGTTGACATGCGCACGCTGCCACACTCACAAGTACGACCCGATCCAGCACGATGAGTACTACAAGTTGTTGGCGTTCTTTAACAGTACGTCCGAGTCGGCGTTGGATGGCAACTCCTATACCTATGGTCCGCACGCGCGAGTCCCAGCTGATCAAGCAGACTGGCAACGATGGGACGAGCTTTCGAAGCGACGCGAGCGAGTGATTGCCGAAGCGACAGAGAAACACGTCGACTTTCAACAAGCCGTCGAGTTCGCCAAGACTGCTGTGCCCTGGTCGACCCACGATTGGAGATTGAGCCGACCGATCCAAGCCGGAAAGGTACCTACCGAAAAGCAGTGGGGCGATGCAAAGGGACTACCGGGCTCCGTTACTGGCAAAGCCGCTCGCGGTAAGCTCCCCAAAGCAGAACAAGAAGTCTGGGTGACGTTCAATGTCACTGTTCCTGCGGAGCAATCCTTCGACCTTTCCTTTGCCGGGGCCGCTGGTTCCTTCGCGCTGGTCAATGGAAACAACGTTCCGATCGCAGAGAAGACGGTGCCCTTTGGCGCGATCAGCGCTGCTGTCCGATTGTCCAAGGGGACACATTCGGTTCGAGTTGTGATTCGCGGTCGCACGAATTTGAATGAGTTGCAGGTGACGCTTGCCAGCCGCTGGGACATGTTGGCAAAGACAAAACGCTGGGACAAGTGTGATCAGAACGCACAGCTGAAGATGCTGGCTGATCCCGTTGGCCCGTTATTCGAGCCTGGTAGCGAAACCTCTGCGCTGTTCCATGATCTCGTCTCGGTCGAGTCAAACTTTACGACCAGCCTGATTGCAAAAGAGCTGCCGACTCCTCGTACGACGCGGTTGCTGCATCGTGGTGAGTACAGTACGCCGGTCGGTGATCCACTGGCCCCGGACACTCTTCAAGTCTTGAACCCGTTTCCTGAGTCGGCACCACGCACACGAGTCGGCTTGGCTCAATGGCTGACGTCAGACGCGAATCCATTGGTCGCCCGCGTGTTGGTCAATCGGATCTGGCAACGGATGTTTGGCCATGCCTTGGTGCGAACACCAGAGGAGTTTGGTCTGCAAGGTGAGCAACCAACGCACCCCGAGTTGTTGGATTGGTTGGCGGTTGAGTTTCGCCAAAGCGGTTGGGATTTAAAGAGATTGCTCCGCGCGATGGCGATGACTCGCACTTTTCAGCAGAGTTCTGCCTATCGCAAGGACGTCGATGATCCAGAGAATCGACTCTTTGCCCGTGCCTCGGCGTACCGTTTGGACGCCGAAATGTTGCGTGATTATGGGTTGTGGGCAAGCGGGTTGCTGGATCCACGCATGGGAGGTGAGGGCGTCAAGCCTTATCAGCCGGTTGGTCTTTGGAAAGCGCTCGCGCATCCAGCCAGTAACACCAAAGAGTATTCGCGGGATTCCGGCGAATTGCTGTACCGTCGAAGCCTGTACGTTTATTGGAAGCGAACGAGTCCGCATCCGATGATGACTCTGTTTGACGCACCAGACCGCGAATCCAGTTGCGTGCGCCGCTCACGCACCAACACGCCTTTGCAATCACTCGGCATGCTGAACGAAACACAGCGGATAGAGATGTCACGGTCGCTAGCCCAGCGATTGATTCGATCTTCCCAGACCGACGCGGGCCGGTTCAGTAAGCTCTTTCAGTTGTTGGCCTGTCGCGATGTGACCGACCGCGAACGCGCGGCTTGCGAAACTCTGTTGGCCGCAAGTCGTGAACGATACACGCGTTCGCCAGAGGATGCCCAGCGACTGTTGGCAGTGGGAGAGTCGGCACGTGACGAGTCGATTGACCAGGTTGAACATGCTGCCTGGACACAGGTGGCCAGCACCGTTTTAGCGAGTGACGTAGCGATCCTACTGTACTAGCTGCTCTGTAAGAACTTTCGCTGGGCAAGCACTTGGCATCCTCCGTCGACGTGATCATGAATCAAGAAGCTGCCAACTCAACCTCGAACGCATTCCCCGAGAATGAGCTGCCCAAGTGGTTGCTGCGCAAACTCTGGTCAGCAATGCGGCGAATGGCTTTGGCCGCTCGAGATCCTCAGTACAACCTGCTTTCGCGATTCGCGCACGACATGGGGATGTGTGTTCGTTCGACCGGTGAAATCGTCCGCGGACTTGAAATATGCATCAAGTCTGTTCGAGGAACTCGACTGGGGAAGTGTTGGTCTGGTGCCGTCGATGCCGTCAAACGCGGCGTCACGCTAACCGAGGCGCTCCGTCCTGGGGCCGACTACCTACCCCCGTTCTACCTGCAGGTGATCAAAGCGGGAGAACAATCCGGGCGTTTGGACGACGCGTTCGAATTCTTGGAAACCCACTGCAAGCTGTTGGCTGGTCCCGCCTCTGCACTTCGCAACGTCTGGGTGTTTCCGGTTGCGATCATTCTGTTGGGGTCGATCATCAAGGTTGTCTTAGCGGTTGCCCTTGTCTCGTTCGGGGATGCCATTCAGTTGCTCGTCGCTGAAACTGCGGCGTGGATTCAGTTTGCGATCATCGTTGCCGTCGCCACGCTGACTCCCGCACGCTACTTCCTCGATCAAGTCAGACTTTCGATTCCTTTGCTTGGTGCGTTGGAACGAGAGATTGCTGTGCATCGCTTTTTCCGGGTCCTGGCATTGCTTTACTCGGTCGGCGGCCAGCGTGTCGAGGACATGATTGAAACCGCCGCTGGGACCGTGAGCAACAATGCAGCTCGATTGGAACTCCTGAAGGTCGCGCGAGCAATCAAGCAGAAGCACACGATCACCGAAGCGTTCGGAGGTCTGACGGTGCTGACGGAAGATGAGAAGCTGACGATCGGAGGAGGCGAGACGTCTGGTACTCTCGAGCGTGCCTTCGATCGGATCTCCGATGACACCGGGGCTAGCATGGTGGCGAAGTTGAAGTTGATCCAACCTTTCCTCGTGCGAATCGTCATGGGTGCCGTGATGTTTTCGATCGCATTGACACTGCTGGGACTGCTGGCCGGATAAAGAATCGCTACACTTTTACGTGGACCGTTCGCCAAGGCTGTTGAAACCGGCTCCGTTGCAAACTGGTTTCGTTCCGACCAATCTTTCCTGCCAGACCGCCTCTCTTCTTGCGAGACATCTATGAATCGACGTGCCACGCTCTCGTTTGCGATTTTGATCCTGACTGTTGCGATTCTGCCGCCTGCCGAAGCGCAGGTGCGACGTGATCCGATTCGATTGACGCATGGGCCAATGCTTGGCATGTCGACGGATTCCTCAGTCAGAGTCTGGGCCAGAACTTCGGAGGCGGGCGAGTTCACGGTCCGCTACGGGACCTCCGAGAACCAACTTGGCAAAGTCAGTGCTGCTGGTGTCACTTCGATCGACCATGACAAGACCGGAGTTGCCGAAGTCACTGGCCTGAAAGCAGACACGCGATACCACTATCAGGTCTACATCGAAGATCGACCGCACGGTTTGCCAGGCACTTTTCGAACGTTGCCTAGTGTCAAGCAAAGTCGCAACGCCGAGCACAATCCAAAGGGCTTGTACAACTTTCGGTTTCAAATCGGATCTTGTGCGAATCAGAATCCGCTGCACGGAAACGGACACCGGTCGCCCACCTACGAACATCTGAATGAAGACTGGGCTGATAAGGTTCACTTCCACATCATGAATGGCGACTGGCTTTACGAGGAGTTGCGAACGTACCCGCCGGAAGCATGGCGGTTGGCACAAGGATTGGCGGCGCTTCCCCCTGTTGTTCAGGTGATGCCGACGGTCGTCGGCGTTTGGGAGAACTACAAGCTCTATCAGTCTCGCGGAATCGAATTGTCCAAATGGCATCGCAACGTGCCAAGCTACTTCACTTTTGATGACCACGAACTGGTGAATGACATTTGGGGTTCGGCTGAGACCGGAAAGCGGCACCGGCGAACCGTGTTCCGCGACATCGGTACCTACGCTTGGCACGACTACCTGGGATGGGCGAATCCATCCGAGCACGAGCATCCGATTCACTTTGGCAAAGGCTCGATGAAGGCTGGCAGCGATCTGTTGGTCAACCCAAGCGTCGACTTCACTTCACTGCCGCTGGACCAGATGCTGAACTTGCACGTCCATTGGGGGACCCCCGAAGCCGGCGTGAACGACATGATTTACGACAACGATTACGGCAACAAAAATTCGTACGTTTACGACATTGTGGAAGTCGTCGACAAGCACACCTTGCGTTTGCACATGCCTGCGAAGGTGGATGATGACAACATCAGCTACTCCATTGGTCGGCGCAGTTACGGCAAGTTTCGCGTTTCCAATTGCGAGTTCTTCCTGATCGACACGCGAGGCGATCGTGACATGCACGACGTTAAGCAACGCGACAAACCAGGGGTCTCTATGCTGGGTAGACCGCAGCGTGATTGGCTGCTGCGATCGATGAAGGAGAGTGATGCTGATTTCTTCTTCGTGATCTCGACCGTTCCCTTCATGATTCCCCACAGCGGGGCGGGGGGCTTCGAGGCCGATGCTGCCAACAAGGAGGAGGCCTGGACCGGCTTCTTCGATGAGCGAGAAATGCTGATCAACGAATGGGACAAGTTGGGCAAGAAGGTGTTTGTGATGACGGGCGACCTACACAACAGCTTCGCCATCAAGGTGACCGACAACGTTTGGGAGTTCTGCTGTGGTCCTCACAACAGCGTGAATCATGTTCCAAAAAACGACGAAAGCGATCGACCCGCCACTGGTAAATGGAAGTTTGGGCCCCGTGAATGCGACATTCGTTGGAGCAGTTATGTGCTTCCAGATCTGCCTCGACTCGAGCGTCTCTATCCGCACTTCTGTGTCGTGCAGATTAACAATGTTTTCAATATGCCGAAGAAGCTGGGCGGCAAACGCTTGGTCGCTTATCCTCATCCGCAGGTCGTGTTTCAGTACTATGACGGACGTAGCGGTGAGTTGGCTTACGCCGAGTCGGTCACGCTGGATCACTAGGTGCTCAGCTTCCGCCCGGCGTTCTTCTGCGAAAAGCAGGATGTTTTTTGCGATGCACACCGTCTGGCGGCGTGAAACCCGCCATCGATACCGGGTCTTCATCTACCGCGAACAGATCTTAATGGGGCAGGATCTCGCTTCGCGGTTGACTGTCACCTGATCCATCATCGAGCTCGACTCAGCGGGCTCGCGTCAGCGTCTGAAGCGATATTGACGCTCTTTTTGCGTGAACTATAGTTCGTTTGTTCTCGCTGATGATGCGATCTCGGTCGCACTCGAGAGCACTCGAACATCGAAGCACGGTTCGATGCGAGTCTTCACAGGTTGATTCTTTGCCACAAGAACGACTGACGCGATCTCATGGAAGATCGGCGCTGTCGGGGGGAGAGCCTCCCGTTCTCGTTCACGCTCGAAAACGAATATGCTGAATTTCTTTCGCCAACGGTCTGGTTCTACCAAGGACGATATCCTCTCTGGCTTGACGGTTGCTCTGGCGCTGGTTCCCGAGGCCATCGCATTTGCCTTTGTCGCAGGTGTGTCCCCTCTGATCGGACTGTACTCCGCCTTCTTCATTGGCTTGATCACCGCAGTCTTTGGCGGTCGTCCAGGAATGATCAGTGGCGCAACCGGTGCAATGGCCGTCGTGGTTGTCGCCTTGGTTGCCACGCACGGGGTCGAGTATCTGTTCCCAACGGTCATCTTGTGTGGCCTGATGCAAATGGCAATTGGATTCGGCCGACTGGGCAAGCTGATTCGAATGGTTCCTCATTCGGTGATGCTGGGCTTCGTCAATGGACTCGCGATCGTCATCGGCCTCGCACAACTGAGCAGCTTCAAGACGCTAAGTGGTGACCAGTTGGTTTTCCTGCAAGGTGGTCAACTCTGGATCATGTTGGCGCTAGTCGCTGCGACCATGGCGATCATTTGGCTGCTACCCAAACTCACACGTGCGGTTCCGGCCTCACTGGTCGCAATCGTGACCGTCACATTGGTTGCCGTCGTCATCAACAACAGCGTGAAGACCGATGATGGGCAACACTTGCTGGCGAACGTTGGCGACATGGTCCGGACCAACACGCAAGCCAAGGCGATCGCTGATCGAATCAAAGCCAAGGAAGAGTCGGAAGCCGAGGAAGCCATTCGTTTGGTCAGCGTTGCTCCCGCACCTGACGCCAATCAGGTGGCACTGCTTGCTGCAGGCGATGCCGCACCTGCTGCTGAACCGGCGGAGGCCGAAAGTGGGATCAGTGGCGGACTGCCGCGGCTGTTTTTCACTCAATACGAGATGGTGCCGCTGAACTTTCAAACGCTCGCAATCATTTTTCCGTTTGCGATCGTACTTTGCGGAGTTGGCCTGATCGAATCCCTGATGACGCTGACTCTGATCGATGAGATCACCGAGACTCGCGGCAAGGGAAATCGCGAGTGTGTTGGGCAAGGTGCCGCCAACATTATCTGTGGACTATTCGGAGGCATGGGCGGCTGTGCCATGATTGGTCAATCGCTGATCAACGTGAACTCAGGTGGGCGTGGTCGCTTGTCAGGAATCGTTGCCGCTGTCAGCTTGCTGATCTTTGTGCTTTTCCTAGCACCGTGGATCGAGCAGATTCCGATGGCCGCTCTGGTCGGTGTGATGTTCATGGTTGTGATCGGAACCTTCGAGTGGGCGTCGATCAAAATGGTCCGGCGGATGCCGACCAGCGACGTGCTCGTGATGGTATTGGTTGCCGGATACACCGTGTTCATGCACGATTTGGCAACCGCAGTGATTCTTGGTGTGATCGTTTCGGCTTTGGTCTTCGCATGGCAACACGCGACCCATCTGGGTGTCGACGTGAAGCTGAACGAGCACGGCAGCAAGATCTATCAACTACACGGTCCGCTCTTCTTCGCTTCGGTCTCTTCGTTCAAAGAGATGTTTGAGGTGCACGAGGATCCAGAAGATGTCGTGATCGATTTCTATTACACCCGTGTTTACGATCAGTCTGGACTGGAAGCGATCAACAACTTGGCCGAACGTTACGAGAGTGCTGGGAAGCGGCTTCACATCACGCACTTGAGCGAAGAGTGCCGCGTGTTGCTGGACAAAGCAGGTGACTTGGTCGAAGTGAATCTTTCGGAAGACCCCCAGTATCACATCGCGACCGATCGACTGGGCTAGGAACGCGAGGCTTCGTCGAATTCGACTCGACGTCGCTGCCTGCCACGGCCGATCATCGCATAGGCCCATTCGGACTGCATCGATTCGTCTGAGTTGGCGAACTCACGAATGAGCCAACCTCGCTTTGCCGCCGGTGAGCTTGGTGGCGGCGAACGCCGTCGACGCTCAATTCGCTCCTCGTCCACGAGCCGCAGGTCGGGTCGCGCATCCATGAATTGGTAGTAATAGCCATCATCGGAAAGCTCGTGATACCGAAGGTCGACTTTCTTTCGAGCCGGCCATTCTGCTTCCTGACCAAGCTTGTCCATCATCCAGCGTTTTGTCAGCCAGTCGACGCGGCCGAGTGCGGAATCCACATCGATTGCGCTCTTTCTGAATGCCAGGACAGTATCCAACAGTTCTTGCCAGTGAAACAATACCAAGGGGGCTTCCCCACGCATGTTGGCGTGAACGCGATCGACGAACTTCTTCGCCGCGTCCAGGTATACCTTCTGAATTTCTAACGCCGACATTTCGCCGCGACTGGTTGGGACTCGGGAAATGAGATTCCAATCGCTCGCGATGCGATGCAACGAATCAATGGGACGCTTCAGGGTCGGCAACCCCTCGACCGCGCCAGACTCGATCATGTCCAGCAGCAAAGAGACGGATCCCACTTTGGCGTACTCGGCTAGATCCGAAAGATTGGAATCTGAAAGACCAATCTGCAGGCGTTGACGACAACGAAACATTTGCCGCGTCGACGTCAGTGACATGAATGACTTAGCGCAGAACTGACCGAGCCAGTGTCCATAGACGAAGATCGGGCGCTCACCACGAAAGCCACCCATGTCCGCGACTGTATCGATCGCCATCGCCTTGGCACTCATCTGATAGCGTCCTTCGTGATCCAAATTTCCGGATCCACAAATCGCGACTCGTGAAGCCAAAAATGCGGTCAGGTACTTACGTTGTTTGCGAAACGCGACATGCCGCGCGACGAATCGCAGAGTCAGAACCGTTGGCAGATGGACCATCCGTAGCATCGAAACCAAAACCACACTCAGAAACGGTGGCACGTCATCGAACATGTCCTGTGGTTCTTGATTTCGTGGCGACTGGCCTTTGAACAGCTTGCAAATCACCACAACCACGTAGATAACCGCCATCACAGGAAGCGATACGATCAAGCTGGCGATCTGCATCATCCAAAGCAACAAGATGAAGCCTCGGTAGATCCATAGCCAGATTCCGGATGCCACGTTGGCTTCGTAGTTTTCATGGCAGCCGTAAACATGCCCCAATGCGTCGCTGCTGTTCTTCAGGACACGAAGGTCGAAACTCGTTTCGGAGTCCGCCGCTGCGTCTGCGGCAAGTGCATCAATCGAACGCTGACAAGCCAGCAGCTCATCGGGGCTGCGAACCTCAGGGGTCGCGATTTCTACAAGTCCACCTGGCAACGCGTGCATCGAGGGATGTGACTCGAAAGTCACCGCGCCACCACTGGCCAAGAACATCTGCTCGCTATCGAACAAACCCGAAACCGTTGGCTGGTCCCGCCGAATGGCTTCGCAGATTTGAACGTAGACCATGTGCGAAGGCGGCAGGTCATCGTGATCCAAGTCCTGTCGATCAGCGACCAGCGTGGCGTATTCCGTTTCCAAACCCACCAGGCGCGAAACCAGGGGGAACTCACGTTGGATTGGTTTCTGTGGGCGCGGAGTTTGATCCCGGTCTTTACTCCGCGACTCGCGGTTTGGATTCGATTCGCTAGACCCGGTCCGGTCGGTCAAGGTTTGACACGGCTACAAGAGGAAAACGGAAAACACCCGGTGTCCCAGTCTAACGCCAAGGCCCAAAAGGGGTGTACCGAATTCGCCTTGCCAGCGGAATCTTTGACGCGTTTGGAGGGCTGTGACGGCTGCATTGACCCGTTCGTAGCAAATGCCGGGAAGGAGCTGCCTACTGAGCAAGCTTGTGTTGCAGTCGCAGAAGTTCCAGAACAGCCTCGGCGGACTCAATCCCTTTGTTTCCGACGTTGCCACCGCTGCGATGAATGGCTTGTTCCATCGTATTGCAGGTCAGCAACCCAAACGCGATTGGAATCGAGGTTTCGATGCCCATGTTCATCAGTGCCAGGCTGACCGCGCGATTGATATGCTCATCGTGCGTTGTCTCGCCTTTGACGACGAAGCCTAGTGCGATTGCGGCGATCACATCGTCGCGGTTGATCATTTGCGAAACGATGGTCGGCAGTTCCCAAGCACCGGGGACACGTACGACCGGCGTTGAATCGCTGTCGTAACCGGCAGCCGCCAACGTTGCGATCGATCCATCCACCAGCGCGTCGCAAATGCCCGCGTTGTAGCGACTCGCGACGATCACGATCTTTCCTGTTGGCAATTCGCCTTCTAGCCCATCCACCTGAGCGACTTGATTCTCCAAACTCACGAAACGTCCTTTACGCTCAACAAGAATTCTGCATTGTTCTGAGTCTTTTCAAGCTGAGTGACCAAATTCTGCATCGCGTCAGCTGGCGACAACTCCGCCAACGCGCGACGTAAAACTGCAATTCGCTTGTACTCTTCCGGATCGATCAGCATCTCTTCGCGACGTGTTCCGCTGCGGCTGATGTCAATCGCAGGCCAAATGCGTCGATCAACCAGCGCCCGGTCGAGCACAATTTCCAAATTGCCCGTCCCTTTGAATTCTTCGAAGATGACGTCGTCCATCCGACTGCCAGTATCGACCAATGCGGTTGCCAGGATCGTCAACGATCCTCCTTCTTCCACCTTGCGTGCCGAACCAAACAGCGACTTCGGTTTCTGGAGAGCGCCTGCATCGAGGCCGCCACTGAGCAATTTGCCGGTTGATTCGCCGTCGCTGTTATGAGCTCGTGCGAGTCGAGTGATCGAATCTAAGAAGATGACCACATCGGTGCCAGCTTCGACCATTCGCTTGGCTTTCTCGATGACCATCTGTGCGACTTGTATGTGTCGCTGAGCCGGTTCGTCGAAAGTGCTACTGATCACCTCGCACTGCGGCCCGCGAACTTCGCGCTCCATGTCGGTCACTTCTTCAGGCCGTTCATCAATCAGCAAGATGAAAACGTATGACTCCGGGTAGTTCGTCAATACGGACCGAGCCATCTGTTGCATCAAGATCGTTTTGCCGGCACGTGGCGGGCTGACTATCAAGCCGCGCTGACCAAAACCGATCGGCGTCAGCATGTCGACCACTCGCGTGCTCATTTCGCCGGCTTCGTGCTCCATGATGATGCGCGAATTCGGATGCAGCGGCGTCAGTTCTTCAAAGGGGACAACATCCTGGCGGCGCATCGGGTCGCTTCGGTTGATCGCTTCGATACGCAGCAACGCGAAGTAACGCTCGTTTTCCTTGGGCGGTCGAATCTGACCGGCGACATGACTTCCGGTTAGCAAGCCGAAGCGACGGATCTGACTGGGGGAAACGTAAATGTCGTCGGGGCAAGAAAGATAGTGATACTGAGCGCTACGTAGAAACCCAAACCCATCGGGCAGAATCTCCAGCGTGCCTTCGCCGTACATCAAGCCGTTGGCTTTCATCCGCGTCTTCAAGATCAGGAAGATCAGATCTTGCTTGGGGATGGTGTCAACGTCGGTCAGAGATTCTTGCGCAGCAAGTTCCAGCAGGTCTTCGTGAGAAGTCTTCTGAAGCTGAGCGATATTCAACCTCGGTTGGTCGTCGGTTCCTTTTGGGATTCCGACTCTTTCACCAGCCTTGTTGGCTTCACTAACGATTTCTTCGGGAAGCGATAGTGGGTCGCGTTCGGCGTCCAGTTCTCGAATTCTCTGGTCCACTTCCTTGTCGGGGTGGCGAGGTCGACTCTGGCTCTTGCGGTAGTCACGATACTCGCGCTGCCCGCTTTTACGTTTTGGGTTGCCGTCCCGCGACTGGGGGCGATTGGGTGACATGATCAGGGAGAGGAAAAGAGAAAGGAAAAAGAGAGGCAGGAATAGATCGCTGCGATGCAGGAGGGATTGAGAGAGGAGAGTGAAGTTAGGCGGGGCGAGTGTGGTGTTTTCGATGGCACACTCGATCAACCCATTATTGACGCCACGTCTGATTATGTAAGGTCTGAAATAGTTGGGTGATCCAAGAAGATGTCGTTCGGAAGCGTCAAATCCCGTTCGTAATCCGTTTAATCCTCACCAAGACAGTGCGAGTCATCGGCCTGAGCGGCAGCCAGAACACGCTGTGTAATTGAACCCCAGAGCCGGTCGATTGTCTCGCCCAACTGCTCTAAGGTTCCATTATTGTCGATCACAAGGTTGCTAAGTCGCCTTTTCGCCCCAATGTCAAGCTGGTTGGACTCTCGTTGCTGAAGTTCTTCGTCGTCCCAGCCCCGATCTTTGGTCCGAGCCAGACGAATTTCTCGTTCTGAATCGACACACCAGATCTCGTCACAGGAACGATCCCAGCCAGATTTGAACATCAGCGGGACATCCAAGATGATCACCGATTTTTCTGATCCGCTGGGCACAGTTTGCTGGACAGCTCGAATTTGAGACTGGATCAGCGCACGCGTTCTGGGGTGAACGAGGCCTTCTAAGAATCTTAGCGACGATCGTTTCGACTCGTCATCCCCGAACACAAGAGAAGCCAGCTTGGCCCGATCGATCGCCCCTTCACTAGTGGCGATATCCGATCCAAAGTGATCGATCAGCTGCTGTGAGATGTCGTCATGTTCTAGGACAGCACGCGCAACCAGATCAGCATTGATCCAGGTTGCACCACGCTCCGCTAACCTTTTGGCAACGGTCGATTTGCCGCCCGCAGGACTTCCGACAACTCCCAGCACATACATCGCTGTGTCCGATCCGAGGTGCGTCTGTTAACGCTGAATCGCAGAAGGTGAAGGGCATTCACGAAGCCCAAACTTTCCACTAGAAAATTCTAGCGGAATTGACAGAATCGCGTGCGCGTCGCCAGCTAGGCGGACTTGGCAGTCGCACGCCGTGGCTGCCCTTTCTTCTTGGGCACGTCAGCAGCCATGTACTCGTCGTAGTACTCACCCGATCCATAACCGTAGCCGTAACCGTACTTGTCATGTGAGTAGCCGTAGCCTTTCACCTTCAAGTCCGAGTTGTTGACGATCACGCCGGTTAGTTCGACTCCAACGTCGTTCAAGATTTCGACCGCACGCTCGACGGGGCGTCGACCATTCTTGGTGACTTGAACGGTCAGCAGAGTCGCATCGGCCAAGGAAGCAATGATCGCCGGATCCGTTACCGCCAAGACTGGTGGTGCATCCAGGAAGATGATGTCGTAGTCGCGCCGAGCCTGCTCGAGCATCTGCGAGAATTCGAAAGTCTCAAATAGCTCCGAAGGAGCGCTTGTTCGAGTGCCATGGGTGAGCAGCGTCAGATTCTCTTGATCGCACGACTGCACAGCGTCCTTCAGAAGCATATCCCCGATAACAACGTCTGCGACGCCAACGTGATCATCCGTGCCGAAAAGGTTTTGGATCATGGGTCGGCGAAGGTCGGCGTCGACCAGCAGCACTTTTTTGCCTGCTTGAGCCAAGGAGATCGCGA
This sequence comes from Rubripirellula sp., assembly GCA_045110715.1. Lineage (GTDB taxonomy): Bacteria > Planctomycetota > Planctomycetia > Pirellulales > Pirellulaceae > Rubripirellula. Next base: position 25,083 of record JBGCGI010000343.1, on the reverse strand, counting down.
GGTTGGAAATCGTTGTACTCTTACCATCGCCAGGTGCCGGACTGGTCACCATGATTGCTTTGCGGTTCTGTCGCTTGCTTGCCAGCAGTAGCGAAGTCCGTGCCGTCCGGTATACCTCTGCTTCTTGAGAACGAGGTGCGTGATAGGTGCAAAGCTGTGGTGCCAAAGTCGAGTCCGGATCAACCATCTCACGTAACTTTGGCATGTCAAAGGTTCCGACATGGGTCAAAATGGTGGAGCCAACGGCTGCTTCTAAGTCCTTCGCATCACGGAATGTCGAGTCAGCGAATTCGGCAATCACACCGGTGGAAAGTCCCAGCAGTCCGCCCAACAACAACCCAACGGCCATCGATAGTGGCAGCTTTGGCCAAGACTGCGCCAATGCGGGAATCGGTTTTGCCAGCAGGTCAGTCGAGAATCCTGCGTAGTTTCCGGCCAAGTCAAGTTCTTGCAAACGGCGGAAGACTTCATCGTATCGCTGCTGTGCTCGATCGAGTTTTGCCTTCAGTGAGTTGCCCTTCATGAAGTCAGCTTCGACTTTCTTCGCGAGCTTCAATTCTTCAGCGGCGGTCAAACGCAAGACGGTCTCGCGCCGGGTCAGTTCGGCCAAGTCGTTCTTCAGCATTTTTCGGTACGCGGCCAACATCTCTGGCGCGGTCATCAATTTCTCTTCTTTGTCTTCGATTTCCTTTGGCGAATTGGCGGCAATGAATTCCTCGATCACCTCAATTTCTTGCATCACGCTCTGAACACTCGGGTGCCCCGGGCCAAACTCTTCGGCGAGCTGGCGCTGACGCTGGTACAGATCTAGCAAGCGATTGAACTGAGCACTCGCGGTTTGAGAACGATAGGGCATCGAAGCTGCGAATTCTTGACTTCGGCCGCTTTCGCCACGACTGACTTCCATGAAGAACTTCAATCGCTGAACCTCTTTTTCACTCAGCAACGCCAACTGCTCGATGTCGGTCACGTCCTCGAGCTCTTTGTTCTCCATGAAGGCCGCGATCACCTCTTCACGGGCAACGGTCGTCGCAATCTCGCCACGAACGGTATTCAACTCCGACTCAAGACGTGCAAGGCGGTCGCGATGCATCTCGCGGATTTGATTGCCCTCCACAAAAATCGGCACACTGCTGATGAAATCGCGGTAAGCTAAATCGGCCTTGCCCAACTCGGCTTCTTGCAGGACTTGCGCGTCCTTGATCAGGTTTGCTGCTTCTTCGCTGTCGTTCTGCGAATGCTTTTTGACGTACAACTTGTAGGCGTCGTAGATCGCGTGCAGGATCAACGCCGCGTCATCAGCATCTTCGTCGATGTAGATGGCGCTGATCACGTTCGCCTCTTTGACGGAACCATGACCGCCACGCTTGACTTCCAGATTGTTCTTTAGAATCGAAACAACTCGCGCGCCATTTTGTTCGGCTACACCCAAACGATCGATCTTGGCGATCAAGTCGCCTTGAATCACCGCGTCTTCCAAAATGCGATCACTGGTCAAAATGTCGATGTGAGTCGCCAACACGTCGTCTTGGACTGACGCACCGTTTCCGTAGGCATCATTGGAAGTTCCGCGAGTCGTCATCTCGCTACTCCGCTGGCCCACCAGGATCTCCATGCGAGATTCATACAAAGGCGTGGTTACATAGAAGTACGCCAGTGCGCCGATCAGACCCAAAAAGAGGCCCAGCACAATGTGCTTGAATCGACGTCGAAAAAGACCCAATAGGTCCAGCTCGAAAATCGGCGTCGAGACGGTATCGTTCTGAGGAAGATTCATCGCGGTCGAAATTCCCTAACATCGTAATAACGTGCACCAGTGTGGTATCACTCATGACTTCGGCAACGAGGCCGCAACGGCTCGCGTTGGAATGCAACTGGCGCGAATGGAATGAAAACTATTTCCATCACAATCCCTACACACCGATAAAGTCAAAGCCGCGGATCCGTGCAGGTTGGACTGACTCTAACGCTTAGGGGGAGCTTGTCGCTGGGACTGTGATTTCATTTCACGCTCCACCTTCGATAGTAACTCCAACAGCTCCTTGTTGCCCGGCTGTAACGCTGTCGCCAGCATCAATTGTTCGCGAGCCTCGGGCAAGGCCCCGGTACGCATCAGGTTCAACGCGTATCGGCGGCGGTAGCTGAGATTTCCGCCATCGTTGGAAACCGCGTTTTTTAGCTCCTTTGCTGCCTGCTCATACTTGCCCTGCGACTCGTAGACCCTACTGGAGAGGTAACTTGTGCGGGCAGGACTCAGATCCCTTGAATTCTTGATCGAATTGAGGGCGCCCTGCTGAAATGCGTCACGAAACAGGGCTAGCCGCGGATCGTTGAGGCTCTTCGAGGCCAGCGAAACCCAGATGTGAGGACGGATCCGGCCCAGGATTCTTGCGGCAATGTCCTCCGGTGACATCTTTTGCGCTGCCAAATCCAACACGATTCCAGTGTTCTCCGGTGCGTAGGCGAGCGATCGTTGCCATTGGTCCACCATCAACTCGTCGTCGTCGATCGCATGCCCCATCAAGCCCAGTTGAAATTGCATCACCGCATTGCTGGCCGACAGTCCTCTCGCGTTGTCGATCGAACGTTGAATGCTCCGACCGCTCAGCGGCGTCAACAATGCCTGCTGCAATTGCACCTGTGGAACCAATGGATTGCAAGCAAGTGATGCGTCCAAGTTGACGACCGTTGCTTCGATTTGTTCCCTTCCGTTTGGGGCGGAGGTCCACTGCTCAATCACGACGGCTTTGTTCTCATCGGCCAGTCGATGAAAAATGCGAAACATGGATTCGGGAGCTGTGTCCATCCAAGACAGTTCTTGTCCGCTCGCTTTTGCTTGCTGAATCAAGCCAGAGCGAAATGCGGCAAACTTCCATTGTGCCAAACGTTGGTAGAGTTTTCCGTTGGACGTTCCGTTGCCAATCCGCTTCTGAATCTGGCTGGTCGCATCGGCGATTCGCTCGTCACTTGGAATCAGATTGAAATTGGGAACGCGTGTTTTGGACAGCACACGTTCGTCCATGATCTCACGCTGCAAGAACGCTTGGGCACACAACAGCAAGACGGATGCGGCCAGTGACCAGGCGAACGGGCGACCAGCAATACGACGCAGGCGGGTGGTCAACGGCAGGCGAACGACCGCCAGTTTGCCGTCTTTCTGTTTCTTCAGGTCATCGGGATCAAGGATCTCAATCGAGCGCCCGCGCTGGCGACGCTCGTTTCCAGTGGTTGCAACCGCACCCAGGACCAACGCGTGGCTCCACGCGACGACCGGTGTCAGCAGGGTGAAGTCGAACAGCGACTGAATGAACAAGCCAAGTCCGGCAATCAAGCCAACACTGAAGCTGGTTAGAAAGACGGTGCTCTCGAAACGCTTTCGATACAGACGACGCAGCAGCATTGCGTAGGCAAACAGCACCACCAGCAAGAGTACGACGCCAACGATGCCTGTCTCGACGGCCCATTCCAAAACCATATTGTGGGCGTGCTCAAACCATCGCGGCGTATCCACATCTTGGTTGACCAGTTGCACGTAGCCGTAGCTTCCCAGTCCAGCTCCCAAGACCGGGAAATCCTTCAAAGTCTCGCTTGCATCCGCCCAATGAGCAAAGCGATCGTTGGTCGACAGGGAGTCGACGTTCAACGTGGAAGCTCGCTTCAGCAGGGCTGACTCGCCGCCATCGATACGATTCTCGCTCGCCCTCATTTGTGCGAAGACAGCAATCGATGCACACATCAACAGGAAACCAGCAGCCAGCAGTAACTTCATCGACAGGAATCGCCGCGCACACGCCAGCCAAACCAGCAAGGTAGCCGCGGAGACGATCCAAATTCCGCGTGAAAGCGTGAATGCGATGCCGACGCACAGCAGTCCGATCACTCCGATCAGCAGAAAGACTTGCGGCTCCGCCCAACGTGCTTGTTGGCTGTAGCCGCCATCGGAGCGTGACTCACGCTTCGTGCCTGATCGAATCTGTTTCATTTTCTGGCGAATGGCCGGGCGAAGCGCTTCCAACAGGCAACCGATCGAGGTTGCCAGACTCAACAGCAGCAGCGACGCACCCGCGTTCTTATAGATCAAGGTTGAGAATGGATGACTGCGATCAGGCGCTTCGATGCCAGGCAGCAAGAACAGTGTCCCACGTGATCGGTTGAGTAAGCCCCAGGCCGCAAACAGGACACCACCAAGCACCAACGCCGCAAACAAGTAGTTGCGTTGTTCACGCGTTCTCCAGCAGACGGCCCCAACGAGAAAGAAGCCGAACGCGATCACCTGGGTTGCCCAGGCGGTGGACGCTTTGCCAGGTAGCAAAGCGATCGTGCTTGTCGCCGCGATTGACTCTGGCCCCAAGGTCGATCGCAGACTCTCCGCAGCAGGCGAAACCATTCCAACAAGCGAGCTTGGCAAGGGGATCAGTTGCATACCCAGCACTGCCAACCATAAGGACCAGCCTGCCAAGCAAACCACCAGCCAAGGCTGCCCTTCCAGAGGCCGAGTCCGCGGCCTGAGCATGGCCAAAATCAGCGCAGCCAAGACCAGGAGGCAGACAACCAATTGAGTATCAACGTAGACGGCACCGAATCGTACTGCTGATCCAGCCACAGCGACGATGGCCAGCGTCCGCGCGAGCACACCCAGTATCGACTCCATCCGAAGCTCGACAGCCATACAACAATCCTGTCCGTAAGAAATCTGCCGTCAAAAGAATCTCGCAATCCTAGCGAGATTGCCAATCCAAGAGAATCGCGGTTTCACGAGGCTCGAGCAGAACCGTCATTCGCGACGCTCGACTGGACGGGAGTCGCTCTTTCGGCTGCTTTATCGCTGGTAGATCGGCAAATAGTGATACCGAACGCTCAGACTGAGGATTGCCAGCGCTGTCGCGTAGGTGGTTCCAATGTTGCGTTCCTCTCCGCCGCGAGCCAGCCAGGCTCCATCTCCTCGCTGTGCGTCCAGCAACAAGTCCGGCACGATTTTGTCGGCTTGCTCCGCATACTTTCCGCCAGCTTGATGCATCCCCTGAGCAAAGTAGTAGACGCCATAAAAGAAGAATCGCTCGTGAAGCTTGGGCGGATGCTGCAGTAGCCACTCCGCTGCGCCCTCGACGAGCGGCGAATCGTAGTGCCCGCAAACTTGCATCGCCAACAAGCCAGCAGCCGTCATCGTGAACGACGGATGATGGGTGCCCGGCGTGTAGCTAAAACCGCTGATCTTGTCGCGTGGAACGCCGTCTCGAGACATCGGCGACGCGTACGAATTGCGCAAGTATCGCAACGCGTTTTCGATCGCCTCGCTGGGAACATTCAAGCCGTCGTTCTTGGCTGATCGGAGCGCCATCAGTTGCCAGACACTGATCGATAAGTCGGAGTCGCGACTGTCGGGTGTGTATCGCCACCCGCCCTGCAGTTTGTCTGACTTGCTGATTTTCTGGGCGGCCAAAATCAGCTTGATCGCGTCTTCCAGAGTGTGGTGAATCTTTTCGTTCTGCTCGGGAGTTTCTCCCATCCCAAGAATCTCTGTTAGCATCAACGTGGTGATGCCATGACCGTACATCCGCGATCCATCGCGGGCCCCCAGGTAGCCTTCGATCGTCTGATGGCTTGGGTCGAGGACGAAGTCGATTGCCTTGATCATCGCACGTCCCGTCGCGGAGTGCTTGGTCGGCTCCGTCCCCACGGCAGCCATCGCCATGATCGCCAGCGATGTCATCGCAACTTCGTGGCCGCGATCTGTGATCCCGCCATCTGGACGCTGAGTCTTGATCAGGTGTTTGATGCCAGCCTGAATCGAACGATCGATATCGTCGGCCAAGTACAACGACGAGGGGGTCTCTTGCGCGTCAACAGCAGGTGCGAAACAGAGCCCCACGCTCGAGGTCATCAAGGTTTGCAGCCATCGTCGCCGCGACGTTGTTAACCGCTGGCTCGTTTGGCAGTTGGCAATCCGCTTGTTCATTGGGAGGTCTCCGCTGCGCGTTTGGCAACTGCCCGGAAGTAGGCTTCGATCTCACGGCGAAACTGCGGAGAAATCGTCGCCGATCGGCTTTGAGCAGCATCGTCTGTCGTCCGCTCTCGAAGCTGTCCCCACGCGCCATCGGCCCGTTGAACACCACGAGTATCGACCATGCCACCGCTCGGCATTTGGCCAGGCATTCCTGACTCGTTGCCGGGTTTTGATCCAGGCATGTTGGGCGACTGTTCTTCGCCAGGTTGACCCTGACCCTGGGAAGGATCCATCTGTTGCTGCCGTTGGCGAGCGGAACGCTGCGATTGCGCATCCATCGCGTTGGCGACGGTTTGAGAAGCATCGGCAGCCGTTTGTTGCCCTGGTTCTTGGCCAGACTGTTGGCCTGGTTGTTCACCGGGTTGTTGCTGGCCCTGCTGTTGGCTTTCGGATTGTGACTGCGCGATTGAGCGATCCAGTTCGTCCAACGTCTGCGCCATCTGCTCGGCCCGTTGTTGGCTCTCACCACCTTCCTCGGCATTCTCAGCTGGCGATTGAGACGTGGCTTCGGTTGCTTCGGCATTCTGCTCGGTCATTCCGTTCAGCAATTGAGCGAGCTGTTCTGCGACATCAGAAATCGACTTCCCGGCTTCGGCAACTTCCCGGCTTGCCGCGGGGGCTTGTTGAGCGTCTTGGGCCGCTTGCTGAAGTGCTTCGGTAGCTTCGGCGGCGGCCTCTGCGGCTTCACCCGCGACGGCTTCCGCGGCGGCATCAAGCTGCTGAGCCAACTGTTCTTGGCCGAGACGTTCTTCATGTCGCGCGGCGCGGCGCAATTGTTCTGCAGCGTCTTTCACATCTTGTTCGATTCGTTGTTGCTGCTTGGCCAAACTTGAAGCCTGATCCGGCGCCACCTGCAACTCCTGACCGAACTCAGTTTCCTTGGCTACCTCGCGCAGTTCTTGCTGAAGTTTGTTCAGTTCCTCTTGTGCCTGACTGGACATGCGGTTGGCGAGTTCCGCGGCGGGATTCTTCTCGTTCAGCGGAGTCAGCTTCTGGCGATCACTTTCACGCTTGCGATCATCAGCTGCTTTTCCCATCTGCTTGGCGAAATCTCGCGTTTCCATCGCCGCTTTCTCGTTGCTTTCCGCATCCGCGACTCGTTGCTCGTACTGTGCCTGCTGCTCGGTCAGTTGCTTGCGGCTGTTCTCGTTCTTTTCCTTTTTTAGGCGGTCTTCGATCTTGTCGACCTGCTTTTCGAAACTGCGTTTCTGGCTCTGGGCCTGCTGCACTCGCCGCCCCGCGTCTCGTTCATAGGCAGACCATCGCTGTTTTTCCGTGTTGGCTCCGCGACCATTCTGAGTCCTGGCGTCACGCTCGAATCGCTCCAGCTGTTCCTTGGCCTGTTTGCGACTGCGGTCGTCCTTGTGAATGTTCTTGTCTTGAGCGTCTTCGGACTGTTGCTTGACGTCCTCGATCGCCTCACTGGCCGCCTTCAAAGCGTTGGCCATTTCTTTCGCGGTCTGATTCATTTTGGGCAGCAAGGCTTGATCACCGCCCATTTGATTGGCCTTCTGAACTGCTTCCCGTAATTGCTCTCGCGCCTCTTCCAACTTCGGTCGTGCTCGAGGGGTGTTGGCCCAACCAACGGCTCTTTCGGTGGCGTTGAGCATCGCTTGATCCACGGTGGAAGCGCGATGAGCCAGCTGTTGGATCTGCAAAGCCTTTTGACGTTTGCGTTCTTGGAAGGATTGATCCGATCGTTCCAGCTGCTGATTCAAACTCGTCTCTTTGCGTGCGGCTTCTTCCAGAGTCTTCTGAGCTGCATCGGCGGCACGCTCGGCGATCTCCGAGAGCTCTTCTTGCATCGGTTCGTTGTCTTGCAGTTCCCGCTCGAGTTGCTCGAGCATTTCTTGCGGCGATTGCTGAGCCGCGTTGGCCATTGCTTCCGCTTGGTCCTGCCGTTGTTGCAGTTGATCCTGGATTTGCAGTTCCTCTTCCGCCTGTCTCAATTGCTCGCGTGACTCACTCACGTCCTCGCCGTTCTCGAGTTTTTCAAAGTGCTCAGCGGTGTCGCGAAGAGCGTCCGCCAAATCCTCGAGCGCTTCCTCTGTCTTTTCCAGGGCTTCCCCACGGGCCTGCTCCTCGGAAGCCTCGGCTGCCTGCTTCGCGGCTTCTTCAGCGCGCTCTTTGGCATCTTGAATCTGAGCGGCGGCCGCATCGGCGTCGCGAGCGACTTCGCGCGCTTCCGCATCGGTGATGTCGGCGGTGTTGGCGATGTCCACCAACGCTTCCATCGTCTCTTCGGCTGCCTGCTCTGCTTCTTCCTGCTCGGTCTGAAGCTGTTCGGCGGTTTCTTGCTTCTGATCTGGTCGCGTGTCGGTACGCTCTTTCGCTTCGTCTGCCTTTTCTGCTGCTTCCCGGGCCTGTTCCGCCAGAGACAGGACATATTGCTGAATGGTTTGGCGAGCTTCGGTCACTTTGGGAACGATCGCATCGAGTCCTTGCGATAAGTCTCGCTGGAGACTGTCAATGGGCGCTTCGGCAGTCAGCATTTCGGGGCCACCCCAGCGACGGGAGGTGATCCGTTCGCGGGCTTGGGAAAAATCTTGGTTGTAACGTGGCTGATCAATCGCTTGAATCAGTTCGTTGTCGATGCGAACGTTCTTAAGCGTGCGGACTGGCCATTCCAGACCCGACGAGAATCTCTCCAACCACGTCGCGTGTTTGATCTTGGCGCTTGCGGTTGGTTCCAGCTTTCGTTCGGCCAAGAGCAGCGACTGCAACTCACCGAGCCAAAGATCTGCTTCATGCTTGGCCTCGATCGTCTGAAACGCGTAGCCAAGTTTTTGGAATACCTCGGCTGGCTTTTCTTCTTTGTAAGGCTGGTATCCCTCCTGCGCGACGTTTTCGATCGCGTTGCTCATCAGCGTCATGTCGGCTGCGTATTGCAAGTCGACCGCTGGACGGTTGCGGTGAATGGATTCTTCCTCCTGCAGTCGCTCCAGCACCATTGCACGTCGGCGATCGAATGCAGCGGCGGAGTACTTCTCATCACGCGTGTACTCGGCAACTTTGTCGGACTCGTCTTCTCTCGCGATCTGTGCTTTCGACTTTTGTGCGGAGTCACCGTGCTTTGCCATCGCCCGCACCTGATCGCTGAGCGGTCCGATCTGAATCCGAATCTCACGCAACATGTTGGTCAACGATGATGGCAATCGACCATCAATCATGGCGTGGCTAACCTGATTGTTCAGTTCATTATCGAATTGCGCGATCAACGCTCGAAAAGCGTCAATTTTCGGTGGATCCTTTGCTGCCGCTTCCAAACGCGAGGTCCAGTTGTCGACCCAGCGATGCCAGTTTCGCAGATGACTCTTGGTGGAATCAGGCAGCGCCTCGGCATGCGATTCAATCATTTCTTCGATCGCAGCCATGCGGCCTTCGACGACAATCAGGTATCGGGGGAAGCGTTGGGGTGGCAGAGGCACTTGCTGATCCAACATCGGTCGCAAGCTACGACGCAGGGCCATCCCGTCAGCGACGATCCCGACGGTCATGGCTTCGCCGAAGATTGCCTGGGCGTATTGTTGAATTCGCTGAGCTTCCTGTGTGTACTCTCGGATCCGTTTGGAGGCATCCCGAAGTCGCTTCTCGCGACTCTTCTTCCAGGCAGGGTGATCTTCTTGAAGGAGGTTGTCGGTTTCAACGAACCATTCGGTCAATTCTTGATCCAAATCAAGCACGGCGCGGGCTGAGAGTTCCAAGGCGACGGTTTCGGGCGGTTTGGTGCTGGACTGCATCGTGCCGTTGATCTGCTGGATCAACTACGTTCGCTGTTCATGGATTTGGAGCGCAGCCGGTTTGGCCGATTCGAAAAGCTCCGGTTCTTCCTTTTCAATCGATTTTTGCAGCGGCGTCATCGCGACTTTGACCTGTTCGGCCCACAACGCGAGCTTGGTGGTGAGACTTTTTAGTTCGTCCAGACGCTGATGTCGGTCTTTGTCAAAACCTTCTTCGGCAATCAGAATCTCGATGAAGTCCGACTCGCCCCGATGCCCGCGCCTGTCGATTGCGACCAACCGCGTTCGGACGATGTCGCCTCCGCTCAGTTTATGCGACTCTTCTTCGCCAGCCCGGTGCATCAGATCCCAATCCGAGTCGATTGCGAGCTCACGCCCCGATTCCGTTACGGGGATTCTACGTCGGACCACGGGTTCGGCGTTGACCTGAAACTCTTGCACGATTTGCTCCATTGGCAAATCGTCCACTGCCGTTCCTAGCAAGTGAATGACGTCCAATGGCGACAGAATCGATGTTCGACGCATCGTTGGCGACCAGCGAACGATCGGTGGCGTATCGATGATGGGCGAAATTGAATACTGCGGACTGAAGGGATTGTTCAAGCCCGAATCAGCACTGGTCGCGTCGACTTGATAGTGGGCAGGTGTCTTGATTGGAATGTTGACGATGAACTCGCGATCCGATCCTGGGACGGCTTCCATATCGCGCGTGACGCCTCGGTTGCCAAACCGCAGCGTTGCATCTTGGACGCGTTGGTCGAAGCGTACGGTCACTTCGGCCATCGTTCCCACAAACGCGTTCAGATCACCGTGCTCAGCTTCTTCGGTTCGATCTTCAAGCCGCGCATAGTTGGGGAAGACATATCGCTTCACAAAAGACTCGACGCGAGGCCGCGGCAGCGGAGTCAACTCGTGCCACAGTGTGATCGCGTCACCGGCAATGATTCGGTATTCGACGGGTTCGGTCGCCACGGACAGATTCGCCGCAAAGCGATTCTGTACTGCGATGGTGCCGTCGTTGAAGTCACTCTGTGCAGTGTTTTCGGAGGGCGGCACGATCCGCGGCGTCATCATGGATTCGCCTTCCATGCCATCTCTTGTCCGCCATTCCATCACCACGTCCCTTGCCGGACGACCTGCGACCTCGACAATCACGCCGATTGCATCTCCTTCGGCGACGTAACCCGACGCCGGTGAAGGATGCACGATGGTGACCTTCGTCAACGAAGCACGCTCGATCGGAACCACTGGAAGCATCGCGCGAGCCATGCGACGTCCGAACTGCATTTTAGGAATGAGGAGCATCGACAAGCAGACGAACAGAATGACCAAGCCCGTCGAAAGCCATCGTTTGATCAACCCGATCGGCAGCAAGCGACCCACATTGATTTTGGCCGTTCGACGACCCACTCGCTGCTGTAGCCAGCCGCGAAAACCCTCCGAACCGTTGGCAACGCGTGGGTCCGCTAGCTCAACGGCTGACAACAGGTCTTCACGCAATCCTGGGTCGGCCGTTTCCAGTCGCCGTGCAACGTCACGAGCGTCACCGCTGCCGAAATGCCTTCCGCCAAACCACCACATCGCACCTGCCGTGGCAGCGTAGGCGGACACACTAAGAAACCATCGCACGCCGTCCGACAACAGCCATAGATAGTCGCATCCCGCTACAAGTGTCATGCAGCCAACGAAGAAAACAATGCCAACGGCAATCGTTCGCAACATCAGCAGAAGCCTGCGCCGGCTGGCAAACTCAGTCAGGACGTTTTGTGTCGCTTGGTCAAGTTGAACGCTAGACATGATTCATAACACCCTTTGAATCGGTTCGATTTCTCATACCAACCCCGCTCGTTTGCGCACCCACCACTCGATCGCGAGCAACAGCAGCACGGCCCAAAACCAATAGAACGACTGCCATACCAAGATATCAGTCTCGACGATTGTTCCACTGCTAAGCGGTCGCAACACATCCAGAATTTGATCGGCTGCCGATTCGTGGAAGTACTGGCCCTCCGCCGTTTCGGTAACGCTTTGCAGGGTCGCCGAATCCAAGCTGACGCGGCTCATTTCGACCGTATCACGCGAACCGACCCAAATCGGAGTGGTCGCCTGCAGTGCATTTGCATCGAAACCGCTGGCCCGAATTCGAATGCTGTAGGCACCCACCTGTAAATCTTGCGTTTTGCCGCGATACGTTCCCCTGGCGGGATCGTCGACTTGCAATGGCACGGTCGCGATCACACGATCTTCAGAAATCAATAGAGCATCCACGGTCGCATCGCCAACCGGCTTTCCATTGGCGTCCTGCACTCGAGCGCGAATCAAAGCGGACTGCCCAGAGTCGTATTCAATCTTGTCCGTTCCCAGCGCGACGTAGTCGTCACTGGCCGAATAGGGCGGCTGCATGACGGCCGCCAGCAACTGGTTCCAAAACCTAGCGTGAAAACGGTCGGCGACTTTATAACGCCAACGCCAGGTTTGGTCGGTCGACAGGTAGAACACTCGGCCGGCGCCAAAGAGACGCGTGATCAGCCAAGGCGATTCACGATCATCGGTTCCCTGCACTTCTGCCCAGACCTCAGCGCCCTCGCGAGCCTTCACCCGTGGCGCCGATGTCGGGGCAGGAAGGTTGTTCCAAAAATCTTCGAGCTGTTCTTTGTCGCCCCACAGGTTCAGAACAGGATGGTCCATCCCCATCGTGGTGGGCCGAATCGCTCGGCCCCGCAAGACGGGCTCATTCAAGTGCTCAACAGGTACCAAATCGCTCAGCGAATCTCGCACCAGCGACTTGACTCGCTCGTAACGACCGTCGACGACCAGCAGTCCACCGCCGCGCGTGACAAACTCTCGCAGCAACTCCGCATCGCGCTCCTCAAACTGGTCCGGCGGAACTTCACCCAGAATGATCGCGTCGTATTGAGCCATCGTCTCCCGATCCGTAGGGAGCTGTCCCGATTCACGACCGCGTTGAACCAATGGCATGTCGGTCCCGCGTCCGTATAGCACAACGTCAACCGACCAGGCGGGATCCCGTTCAAAAAGGTTGCGCAGATAACGGAATTCCCAGCGACTGGAGCCATCCAGGATCAGTAGGCGTCGGTCGCGGGTTGACGCTGCGACACGAAAAGGCATCGCATTGTTGGCCGCGTTGGAGTCACCCTCCACCGGTTCCACTGAGGCCTGCAAGTCCATCACCACCGTACTGCGTCGAACGCCGCGCGGGGTCTCGCCTTGAATCTTGTTGACTATCGATTCCACGTCCAGCTGAAACGGGATCGATTGCTCTGTGCCCGTCGCTTGGAAAGTCTTCTGCCAAACCAGTTCACCAGCCGACTCGATTTTGACGGAAACCTCACGTCCATTCATGCCGTGCTGTCGAACGATCAATTCACCTGCCAAGCGACCTTCTGCTGCGACACTGTCGGGTCGAATCACGTTGGCAATTCCAACGTCACTGGGTTCGTCTTCGGATCCCATGCCGATCGAGTGCACGCGAACGCTTGTGGACTTCAATTGATCCGCCATGTCGATTGGCGAGGATCCGATATTGTCACGGCCATCGGTCAGCAGCACCAATGCGGCGCGTTCAGCATTCTTTGCTTCGTCGTCAATATGAGCCTCTGCTAAGGTTGCCAAAGTCGTTGACATTCCCGCTGCCAGGTCCGTCCGACTTCCGTTGGGTGCGAGGTCAAGCACCGTTGGCAACTCGCCTTCATCACCGCTGGACCAAACCACCGTGGGCTCGCCGCTAGAAAACGCGATCACTTCGACTGCATGAGTGGCTCGCAAGGACTCGAGCCAACCCGTTTCGTTGGCTTCTCCAGTCAGTAATCCGGCGGCACGCTCCAGACGCGTTGGACTTGATTCGAGCTCGGCACTGTCGGTCATCGACATGCTCTCGGAGGTGTCGATCGCAAACACGACGCGCCCCAGAGTTCCGATCACGGTTCGGCGATGCCAGACGGGACCGGCTAGGATCAGAATCACCAGCGCGACTGCCGATGCTCGCAGTCCAGGCAAAATGTAGGTGTAGGGCGAGGCGACTTTTCCGCTCTCACGCAAGTACAGCCAGGCGACGATGGCCGCGACAGCCAAAGCTGTCCCAATCACGAGTGCCGGATGCAGATCACCTGCGAATCGAATGGATCCGATCATGTCGTCCCCAGGTTCGGGGTGACGCGGACCGATCGCTGTTGCACAAACAATTCCGCGACCATGGCGATCAACAGCAGTACCAGCAGCCAACGCCAAATCTCGCGACCGTATCGCCGTGTTTGGTCGTCCGATTGCAGTGACTGTAAGTCTTGATAGACGTTTGCGTCGATCGAGCTGGCCGCTGCTGCCAAGCGACTGGGCTCGACGTCTCGTAATCGTGATTCCGTTGGCGGGACGTCGACGATTCGAATGGTGCTCGTGACGATTGGCGTCTCTTCTTTCATCGGTGTTCGTTGGCGAATTCGATACACGCCAGGCCTGCTCGCATCGGTCACCATCAATTGCCCGGTCTCGGTGGCAAGTTCGATCGCGACCTCTGGCTGGCCAGGCTTTTCCAAAGTGAAAGACGGCGATTGACGAGGCTCGATCGCGTTCGGATCCGTCGCGGCAATCACCTCGTTCGCCGGCACCGAAAACCCGCGGCCGACACTTGATGTGGTGCGTTTACGAGAGCCGGCAAGATCCAAAACCAACTGCTGCATCATTGGCAGGTAGACCATTCGCATTGGCAGTGTCGTCCAGGCCGCATCGCATGGCAGTCCGAATTGAACGACCTGGCCTCGCCCACGAGCGGCTTTCAAAATCAGCGGATCCCCGTTGCCCATGCTCAACAGCGTGATTGCCGTGGGGGGCTTGGCCGAATCCGGTTGCGTGCTCGAATCCGATTCAGGTTGCTGCAACGTCAGCTTTCTATATCCGTACACTTCGACTTTCCCGAACGGTTGCAGATCGGCATCGCCCAGCACGTCCCACGGTGAATACGCCGCGTTGGACATTCCGATCGGCAGTGCTTCGGCGTCCTTGGAGACTTTGGTGCCGACGAACGCGCCAAGGTTTGCCGGTAACTTCCATGACTCGCTGTCCCCGGTCCAAGCCTGGTTGTAGGCTTCCGCGTTCAAGCGTTCGCCATCGAACACGATCAGCGATCCACCATCTAAAACGAACTGAGCGATCGCACGGCGAGCGTCGTCACGCGGTTGCTTGACGTTCGCCATCACAAGAATGTCTGGTTGCTGGTCGACCAATTCCTTCGCAATCCTGCTTTCCGAGACCGCTGACGTGCGAACGGCATCGGGCTGGTCTTGTCCGCCAAAGGCAAACGGACTGAGTGCGATAGCCAGAAAATCGGTTTCGCCTTCCAGCGGCTTCGAGCTCGGTTGTCCGTCGACCAACATCACATTGACTTCACGAATCACATCCACGCCGATCGAGCGCCGGTTGTCTTCGACCAAGGCGTCACCGTGTTCGATGGCAACGGTGACCTCGTGAACACGCGCGTCGTCCAGTCGGCGGGTCAATCGCGACGTCGCGGTCGAGCGTTGTGAGATGGATATCGTCCGTGGTTCCAGTTCCACGCCATCGATCGACCACACCACACGCAAGTCTCGCATCGGGGTGTCACTTGCGTTTCGAAGCGTTGCAGAGAACCGAGCGTTGCGCCCGGCAACGACAGCGGGGGAGTCAACTTCGATCGACTCGACCGACACATTGCTCAACTGATCTGAATCAACACCCAAGTTCATGAAACTGATCACGGGGCGAACCGATTTGTCGGCCAACGAAGTGGAGAGCCGAGCCAACGTCTGCAGCGTCGCATCGCTCACGTTTTGGCTTTGAAAGTCCGAGATCAAGACGACGCGGCGTTGTTGATGAGATGCTTCTTCGGCTGCTTCCACGCCTGCCCGAACCAATTGTCCTAAGTCGATTGGTCCTGTCTCCGCAGTGACCTCGCGCAGCTTCTGCAACGCATCCTGTGCTCCCATCGTGGCGGGCGGTGCATCGACGTCACTGGATCGAATCAAGATCACCTCGTCACGGCGTGACAAGTTCGAAAGCAGCTCTCGCAGTTCTTGTTTCGCGCGATCCATCCTTGAGACACCGGTTTCATCACGAGCCGCCATGCTTCGGCTATCGTCCATGACCAGTACCAGCGTTTGCGGCGCATCACCTGGCAAAGAGCGGAACCCCGTGAGCACGGGCCGTGCCAAACAGAACGCCAGCAGAATGGGCAAAAGGCACCGCAACAGCAGCAGCAACAAATGCATCAACTGCAATCGCCGACGATTGATCCGGATCACATTGTCCAGCAAATGCATCGCACCCCAGTCGATTGTTCGAAACCGACTTCGGAACAGCAAGTGAATCGCCAGGGGAACCGTGAAGGCGAGCGCACCCAGAGCGAGGAGTCCATTCAGGAGGGTCAACGGAACTTCCTCCGCAATGCCATGTACTCATGCAGCACGTCCGCGAATGGTCGGTCCGTTGTGATCGGGATCAAATCCACTCGATTGCGACGACAAGTGTCTTTCAAAGCCGTTTGATGCTTCTCCAAACGATCGAGGTAGGCTTCCTTCAGTGAGCGAGCATCGATGGTGTGCTCGTTGGAAGCGTTTTCCAAATCGCGAAATTGAATCCGTCCCGAGAAAGGAAAGTCGACTTCATCGGGATCCAAAATTTGGAAAAACAGCACTTCATGGTTTGCTGAGCGGAACTGCGCCAGCGATCGTCCGATGGACGCGATGTCGCCCATGGCGTCGGAAACGATCACGACCAATCCTCGTCGACCCAGCTTGGAAGCGATCTTGCTGAACACGCCACCCAAGTCGGTTTCGCGTTTGGTAACGTCGGCCGCTAAGGCGGTCATGATCGAACGCAGATGAGAGGGGCGACTTCGTGTCGGCACGATTTCGCGAGGCCGATCGTCAAAGGTGACCGCGCCAACCGCATCTTGCTGGCTGAGCATCAAGTAGGCCAGCGAAGCAGACAGTTGTTGTGCGTAATCGTACTTCGTCAGTCCCTCGCTGCGATCACCACCGTAGCGCATCGAACCACTGCGGTCGACCAACAGCGTGCAACGCAGGTTGGTCTCTTCTTCGAATTCGCGAATGTAAAGTCGGTCGCTCTTGGCATAGACCTTCCAGTCCAGTTTGTTCAACTCGTCGCCGGGCACGTACGGCCGATGCTCTTTGAACTCAACACTGAAACCCTTGTGAGGCGATCGATGCCGGCCACTGCACGAGCCTTCCACGACTTGTCGGGCAAGCAGTTGAAGCTTGGCGACCCGCGAAAGGTCCTTCGGCGTGATCAGATCCAGAAGTCGCATTGGTTTCGGCGAATCATTCGGTCGCGAGGTGGGGAGGCCAACGAGACTGCTGGACTTAGATTCGATTATATCCGCTATTTCTGGCTTTGCGTCCCCAACGCCGGGGGCCTGTCACGCTTTCCTGGCAGCGAAACGCCAAAATGGGCGAATGATGACGGCAGAAGCCACGATTCTTGCCGGATTGTCGGCAACTTGATGTCACGGCGCTGGCGGATGAGAGGCGCCGCCGCGTGGTAAACTCGTGTCTCCTTTTCGATATTTTGCTAACCAACATTTTCTGGAGCGTCAGTCGTGCGGTATTGGGCCTCGTGTTGTCTCGTCTTGATCGGATTTTCGTGCGTCAAGGTGACGGCGGAAACGCAGAAACCGAACGTGCTGTTCATTGCCATCGACGACATGAATGATTGGACAGGATTCCTGGGCGGGCACCCTCAGGCAATCACGCCGAACATGGATCGGCTGGCCAAGCGTGGTGTGAACTTCACCAACGCTCACTGCATCGCCCCCGCTTGCTCGCCTTGCCGTCTGGGGCTGATGTATGGCGTTCAGCCGTTCCGATCAGGCCTGTACCCGTTCTACGATCACGAAAAGATCCCCGCAAAAGTGCTGAGCAAGTACAAGAGTCTGCCGAGCTTCTTTCGGGACAACGGTTATCGCTCTTTTGGGGCCGGCAAAATCTTTCACGGCTCCAAGAAGCTTTCCGGAGATTGGAATGACTACCTGAAACTCTCAGGTGCGAAACTGGAGTACGCGCCCGAACTTGGGTATCAACAAGGTGACTCCACGAAAATGGCGTTTTGCCCCACGACGAATCCTCTGGAAGATCATCCAGACTACCAAGTTGCGTCCTATGGAATCGATGTGCTCTCCAAGCAGCATGACAAGCCCTTTTTCCTGGCCGTCGGAATCGTCAAGCCACACTTGGCGTTTGTTTGTCCGAAAGAGTTTTTTGACATGCAGGCGGATGATATCGAGCCACCGCTGGTTCGTCGCAATGATCTGGCGGACGTGCCTTGGGCCGGTCGTGCGATGGCAAAACTAAGCGACGATGATCGTTTCCGCACCGACAACGCTTGGCAGAAAGTGCATCGTTCGTATTTGGCGTGCAATTCTTGGGCAGACCACAACGTCGGGCGCGTGCTGGATGCGTTGGCCGCCAGTCCCCATGCCGATAACACGGTGATCGTCTTGTGGTCGGATCACGGATACCACCAAAGCGAGAAGCGAAGCTTCCGCAAGTTCAGCTTGTGGGAAGAATCGACCCGAGTTCCCTTCATCTTGTTCGACCCTCGGCAACAAAACGCAAGTCAGACACACGACTGCGATGAGGCCGTTTCGCTGATCGATATCTATCGCACGCTTGGCGATCTGTGTGGCTTGGAGGTCCCAGAATACGTTGACGGGCAAAGCCTTGCGGGACAACTGAGCGATCCTGCTGCGAAGATCGATCGGCCTGCGATCACAACCTGGGGCCGCGGCAACTACAGCGTTCGAGATGACGACTGGCGATACATTCGTTACTTCGATGGTGGCGAAGAACTTTACGATCACCGCAGCGATCCACAAGAGTGGAATAATCTAGCCAGCTTAGGGGCTCATACGGAGCAAAAGGCACGCTTGGCGGCAAGGTTGCCTCAGGAAGAGGCGCCGCTGGTCAAAGAAGGCTTGGCGCTGTGGAACGTGATCGACGCGGATCGACCAGGGAAACTCAAGAAGTTTCAGGAAACCGATTGGCCGAAATGGAAGAAGAAGCTGCGTCCGAAGATCGAGTGAATCAATCGCTTCGAGTGAATCAATCGCTGACGCGTTCCACGCGATGATGAAAGCCCGCCGAACGGGCTTTCATCCAAAGTGCATCTGCCACTAGCGTCGTGTGGACGGTCGTGTGGCGATTTGTCCTCGTGGTCTCAGCACATAGACCTTTGGATCGTCGACGATGAATTCGGTGCTCCATCGGCGTCCATCGTCAGCACTGCAAACGTTGTAGAAGAACGTGCGGAAACGTTCACAGCGGTAGTCGTATGGGAACTGGCTGGTGATGTAGTCTTCTTCGGTCAAGTCATCGACTCCAGCGGATGCATAGTAGTGCACCATGCCATCAGGAGTCACGCTCATGCCAAACGTCCACCAGCCCGTTTGCGTGATTTGTGGTCCACGAAAATCACCACCGCGACGATTGCTGCGAATTCGCAAGTAGGCGTAGTCATCTTCTTTCCGCGTCTGACGCTTGTTCTCGAATTCAATGAACATGCCGGGCCAATAGACCTCGTTGCCCATTTCTTTCTTGGTTCGTTTGAAGAAGCCGATGCCGACTTCTTTATCGACCATGGCGGTGGTTTCTAGTGCCAAGCGAAAGCCGAAGTGAGGACCACTTCGATCCTCCCATTCGTCGACCGGTGGCAAGAAGACTCGCGTTGTCACGCTGGGAACTTCCGACACGTTCAGTGTGCGTTTGAGTCGGTATTGAACGTTCGCAACGAAGTCATCCTGATGCATTTTGTTGCTAGGTTGACCAGGGAGTCCGGTGAACTTGGATTTTAGGAACAGCGCACCTTCACTGCCGGGCAGTCCACCAGGGGGCGTTGAGACGCGGCGAACGATATCGGGATGTCCGCGTTTGATTCCCTCGTACCAGCGTCCGTTTGTGCTGCGACCCATCGGGCCACGCTGATTCTCATCGATGTCTTCGGTGCTTTTGGGGTCCCGTGGAACGTAGCCCCAATCGGGATCTTCGAAGTCATCGGCGACACCAACGATTTCGGATCCAGTGCCCGGAATGACAGCTCTTTGAGCCAAAGCTGAGTTTGCTGTGATTGCGCCAAATGCAAGCACAGCGGTTGCGCAAAGAATGCGCCGTAGCGATATACGCATGATCGAGTCCGTCTTTCCTGAGCAGATTGAGATCCACCGAAACCTAATAGCCAGGAGACCGCCTGCGCATCACAGCGCCGCGTCCTCCGCCCTCCAACCGGAAGGATCGGCATAACCGCTCCAAACCTCCAGCCAATTCGGACACCGCTGACAAAGTTTCACCCCGCATTCCACGGCTCCGTCGTGCTTGAGCGTCCGTTCCTCTTTGCTTCAAACTGCGATGTGGTCACAATGAGTGCTCTGCTTGAGGGCCATTCCTGCTCTGAACCCGCTTCCTTTCCATGCTTCCCCGCGATCGTGACGATGACCACGCGACGTTTCTTCCTGAGGAAGATCCGCGCAGCGCTGGTACGACTTCCGACGACGGCAGCAACGAAACGTTTTTGCCGGAGGGCGACACACTCGCCAGTTTTTCGGGAGCGGTTGCACCACGCCCGCGTTCGAATCTGCGTTATGACATGTTGGTTCGGGGCGACCAGATCGGTGAGTTCCGAGTCCAGCGATTGCTGGGCAGGGGTAGTTTCGGCGCGGTGTATCTCGCGCGAGAGCTGACACTCGATCGCTTGATCGCGCTGAAGGTTGTGCTTCCGTCGGGGCAGCATGCAACCGAGGGGGAAGGCCGCAGTCTGGCCCGGTTGCGACACGACAACATTGTGGGTGTGTTTGGTGAGGCGAGAGACCCCGTCAGTCAGTGCTCCTTGTTGTGGATGCAATTTGTTGACGGCTTCAATCTTGAAAACGTGATCCGTCGGTTGCGCAAGGAGGGCCTGGATTGCACCGAAGCGAACCTATTACGACTTTTGACGGCTGATGTTCCAGAGTCGGATAGTCAGAAAAAGCAAAGACCGGGCACGACCAAGGGCAGCATCGAAACGATTTGTTGGATCGGACGACAGCTTGCGGAAGCCGTCAGTCACGCGCATGCCTGTGGCATTACGCATCGCGACATCAAGCCGGCAAACATTTTGGTGGACCGCGAGGGCAGGCCCTATCTTGCGGACTTCAATTTGGCGGACGACAGCGCCAGTGATAGTTCGCGGCACAGTGGCGGAACGATCGCCTACATGCCACCGGAACAGTTGGCGGAAATTTTGGGGGAGAAAGGTGACTACGATGCCTGTCGCGCGGATGTCTACTCGTTGGGGGTCGTGTTGTGGGAACTCGCGACGGGCGAGCGGCCTTATGGAGCTCGTGAGTCCGAGTTGGAATCCAAAGGCGTCCAGTTGCTTCGGGACATGCTGAGCGTGCGACAGCAAGAGCGGGACCTCTCCGATGCGGAAATTCCGACTGGCTTAGCATTGGTTCTGCAACGTGCTCTTCACGTAGAGCCAAGTCAAAGGTACCCGTCGGCTCAGGCCTTGGCGACGGTGTTGTCCGGCTTGGTGGACCTACAGACCGCGCGACGTCGTGCTCCCGTGCTTGCCGGCTGGCAGCAGTTCATCCGTCGGAACTTGTTTTGGTTCTTGCTGATCGGTGGTCTGCTCCCAAACATTGGTGCCAGTTTCCTGCAGTCAAGTTACAACTTGATTTGGATCGATCCGGGCCCCGCATTCATGAACGCGTTTCTGGCCTACAACCTTGTTGTCTACCCGGCCTGTGTGGGTTGGTTTGCTTGGAACTTGTATCGCTCGGCGAAGCCTTACAAGCAAGTTGCCAATCGAGTTCCAATTCGACGAAGCGAAATGCGTCGCCTGCGGCGTAGGATGCTGAAGCTGCCAGCGCAATACGCGATTGCCTCGGCCGTTGGTTGGCTGCCTGGGATTTTGCTGTTTCCTTGGCTATTGGGCGTGTTTGGCGAATCGCAGTCCGCCGACACGTGGTTTCATTATGGCATCTCCTTCATGATCGCGGGATTGATCGCGACGACGTACTCGTATGCGATCGTGTTGTATTTTGTCGTGTGCCACGGTTATCGCGCATGCTGGCAGACGGCCACGCATTACAAGGAACGGGCTCGTGAGGAACTGCGTGGGTTCGAGAAGCGGATCCGGCTGGCGTCCTTCTTGGTCGGTGTGATTCCGCTGGCAGCTGCCGTCCTCCTGCTTGTGATTGGCACGCCGACCATGGAATCGGCTGGCTTGGTGCCGACCGAGCTGGATCCCATTTCGCCCGCGGAATTGCTGAAGCGGGCGGGCGAATCGAATTCAAGGCTTGCTTCTTTGCAGCGATTGGTGATCGCCCTGATCATATTTGGCGCGATGGGGCTGTATTTGGTGGAGGTTGCTTCGGCAAGGCTGATCGCCGTTGTGCGTGGACTGACTTTGGCGGACCACTGATTCAAAGTCCTCCTGTTCCCATCGCGAAGATGTAGGCTGTTCGGATACAATCGGTCAGCTGCCGCCAACTTCGATTCGCCTTCGGTCACTGAACAGATGCTCAAACGTGGTTTCCAATTCGCTCCCGGGTATCGCCTTCAAGAATTCCTCGGCCGAGGGCAGTTCGGCCAGGTTTGGCGGGCGACCGCGCCCGGAGGTGCCGCTGCTGCGATCAAGTTCATTGACTTGACCGACGGTCAGGGCGAGAAGGAGTACGAGGGCGTTCGCCGTGTAAAACAGATTCGGCATGCGAACTTGATGCCAATCACGGCCATCTGGTTGCTGGACGGTCAGGGAAAGATGATCGAGGAAGCGCCCGATGAGGCGATCGAGACCATCGAATTGGGGTCGATTGAAGCTCAGGGCCAATCCGCTGTGCTGCGAAAACCAGAGGTCGAGCCGAGTTGGCTTGCCGTTTCGATGTTGCTGGGCGGAATGAGTCTGCAGAGGCGATTGCAAGAATGCGTCGGCGAAGGCCTGCCGGGGATTCCTCCCAAAGAGTTGATTGCCTACATGGATGAGTCGGCCAAGGGGATCGACTATTTGAATTCCCCCCAACATGACTTGGGAGAGGGACCGATTGCGATCCAGCACTCGGACGTCAAGCCAGCCAACATCGTGTTGATCGGTTCTTCGGCAGTCGTTTGCGACTTTGGACTGGCTCGGATTTTGACCCGCAATCAGGTCACTGCGACCAGCGCTGCCGGCACGCCCGCTTACATGGCACCCGAAGCCATCAGCGGCAAGCCGGCTCGGACAAGCGATCAATATTCGTTAGCAGTCACCTACTACCATCTGCGAACGGGCACGCTGCCAGTCAACGACGGTTCCCTTTGGGAGGTGCTGGACGCGCACCGCCAAGGAAAGCTGAAGCTTGGCATGGTCCCCGAAGCGGAGCAGGAAGTGTTGCGGAAAGCGACCGACCTGAATTGGGAGAACCGGTTCGACACCAACTTGGACATGGTCGACGCGCTTCGAGAAGCGTTGCGTGCCGAGGGGACCACCAAACCAAGCTTCGTGCCGGCCAGCGGCAGCTATCCAGCAGTGAAGTCCGAGCCAGATCCGACGATGGATGCTGTCCCGAAGAGCTTGAAAGAAGATCCCACAGCAACGATCGACCTAAAGACCGGTCAAGACACAGAACCACCCGCCGACCAAGCGCAGACCGAGACCCAGCCTTTCAAGCAGGCCGAGCAGCCAACCACGCAGGGGTTCTTGGACGAAACCATGCCTGCGCTGGATCAGGGCACAGCAGCAGTCGGTGCGGCGGGTGAGTCGGTCAGCGAATCGATCAAGAACAACTCGAAGTTCATTATCGGAGCGATTGGTGGCGTGATCGGTCTGTTGCTGCTGGGAATGATCGCCTTGAGCGGCAAGGGTGAGACTGAGCCTGTTCCCGTGCCCGTCGAACAAAACCCAGAACAACTCTTTGCCGAAGCGCTCGCGCTGTTCGAGACAGACGAATCCGCTGCCGTCGAGAAAGCCGACCAAGCGTTCAACTTGGATCCAGGACTGGCCCAGCTTTCTTCTGGCGAGTTCCCCGGTTTGCACAAGGAAGTTGTCGCCCACATGCTCCAGAATGAAAAAGGCGACCGGCTGTTTTCGGCTGGCTTCGACGCTGAAGTGTTCGTGTGGGGAATCCCTGACAAGGGAAAGGTCCCGGCTGCACCAACACCGCTCTCGGGCAGTAGCGACGCGATCAGATGCATGTCGCTCAGCCCCGATGGTGCGCGTCTGCTGACCGGTAACTACTCGGACTCGAAAGCTCGCGTCTGGGATCTACAGAGCGAGAACCCTGAAGCGAACGCGCTTGAATTAGACATGATCAGTGGTGAGGTGCTGAGCGTCGCTTGGCATCCTACCAAACCAATCGCAATTTCTCTCTCGAACAACGACGAAATTGGAATTTGGGAGATTGGTCGAAGCGAAAGCACAACGGACAGTCAAACAGGAGCGATCGCAAGGAAGTCGTTGATCCAGTTGGCATTCTCGGTCAAGTCCTTCGAGATGGATCCGTCGGGTCGCTGGTTGGCGGTCTTGCCAGATTCAAACATCGAAGACAATTCGGATGTACGGATCTTTGCTTGGGATGAATTGGTTGCGACGTTTGATGAGTCGGCTTCGCCAGTGCCAGTCATGCTGGGCGCAAAGGCAGCCGCCAGAATGGCGTTCTTGCAGGGCGATGATGTCTCGCGAATCGCAGTCGGGGACTCAGGAGGCCAAGTCTCCGTCTATGCACTTTCCGATTCACCCAAAGTCGACGATCGCACCAAAGTGGCCCATAACGGGATCGTTGACGCGATTCGCGTGGTGCACGGTGAAGATCAACGCGATTTCATTGTCACCGGGGCCGCGGATGGATCGGTGCATTGGTGGAATCGTAGCGTCAACGGTGCTGAGCGAATCAGTCGTGGTTTCGGTGACCTGTACCAGCCAATTCTGTGCGTGGATGTTTCGCAGGACGGACGCTGGGTCGCAGCGGGGGCCGAAGGCGGCAATGTTTGGCTATGGGATACCAGCGAGGGGAAAGACTCTGGAGCGATCAACTTCGTTACCGGCGCGACCGCTGTCGAATCTGTTCTGATCGACAACCAATCACGATGGCTGATTGTGGGCTGTGATGGCGGAGCAATCAAAGTTTGGGATCTCAACACGGCCAAGCTGCTGGCCAAAACTCGCCCAACAATAGCAGCGCCATTGATCGAAAAAGAGATCCAAATCGACACGAATTCAGCCTCCTGATTCGGAGCCATTGTAGAACAATTGTCCCAATTGTTTGGCGAGCCGCCGGCTCGCCGTTGGCTGATCGACTAGGCAAATGGAGCAGATTTTGCTGGA
>JBGCGI010000342.1:0-12137 GCA_045110715.1 Rubripirellula sp. | reverse complement strand
GATCGAGACGAGGTACTCTTGTCTGTTTCGGCCTTTGTCGAGCGCATGACGCAAGATCATGCGTCCGTGGGCGTAGATGGGGGAGGCGAATGAAGTGTCGTCCATCACGTTTTCGCTGAGCTTCTCGTACCCTGCCGAGCTGGCCCGGAAAACGTAGGTCGTACCACGCTCGTTGGAAGCGTAGATTCGATCGCCGATCAGCAATGGTGACGCGCTGAATGGTCCCTTCAGGCGATTCTTCCACATTTCCGTGCCGTCGCTTGCTCGCCAACAATACGCGACGCCGCTATCTGCGATTCCGTACAGGTAGTCACCAACCAGCAGCATTGACTGCTCGTAGCACTTGACTCGGTTTTCCCATGCGATCGATGCACCCTGCGGGCCGACCTTGATTCCGAATGTTCCAGGGTCTGGGTAGCTGCCACTTGCGAACGCCATCTCGTCGTTCCAGACCATGGTGGCGCACGTGGTCCGGCTGGTCGCGTTGACTCGCCAAAGTTGCTTCCCGTTGTCGGGATCGTAGGCGGCGGTTTGGTTGCCACCGCTCAGCAAGATCTGGGGTCTGCCTTGGATCTCGGCCAAGATCGGCGACGAGTAGCTGGTCGTTAGCGGTCGTTTCGAACGCCATCGAACGCGTCCATTTTTCTTGTCGAGTGCAAACAGTCCGCCGTCGGAGTTGTCGGTGTCGACCGGGACGATCACGGAGCGATCGAGCAACAGTGGCGAGGAACCGTAACCAAACCATCCGCGTCCCGCGCGATAGGGGGCGACCTTTTGTTGCCAGAGCAGTTTTCCCTTTGTTGAGATCGCGGAAGCAGCGATGGTTTCGTTGTATTGGACCGCAACGTAAATCGCAGACCCGTCGCTCGAGGGAGTTCCCGATGCGCAGGTGTTCTTCTTGTGCAGGTAATTCGGAGGCGTGACATTGCGGTGCAGCACGACTTTGCCGGAGGGCTTTCCGTCGGCAAGGTTGAAGCGCAGTAAGGAAATCGTGCGATCGCTGGCCTCATGGGTGAGAACGAAGATTCCGTTGTCGACCACGATTGGCGTGGCGTGTCCCTTGCCTGGAATCGGCGACATCCAAGCCACGTTTTCGGATTTCGACCAGGACAGGGGGACTGCGTCTGCTGCGGACGCAGGAGCATGATTGTCCAGGGTGGGCCCACGCCACAATCGCCAGTCTTCTGCAGATGCCATCGACGCAAAGGCCAGGGCGAAGCACACTGAGGTCACCCAGGTGCGCCAACTGATTTTGGATGGGGTCAACTCAGCCTCACTTGTCATCGGGGGAATTATCTTTTCGTTCTTGATCACGTCTTTCCTCGAACTCTTTCAGCTGCCGAAGCAAGGCAGGAGAATGTGGCATCAACTTCACCGCGCGGCGTTGGGTAAGCACGGCCGACTCGAAATCGCCCGCTGCGAAATAACAGCGAGCACAGGTGTCGAGTTTGGCAAAGTCCATTTCCAATTCCAAAGACTTCAGGCTGTAGTCCAGGGCCTTTTGGTAATCGCCTTCGGTGTTCGATACCAACCACGCGTATTGGTTGTACTCTTGTGCGAGGACTGCGTCGTTACCGGGGCCGAACTGGCGCAAGCCCAGCTTTGCTCGCTGCACGTTACTTTCTGCTCGTCGAATCGCTTGTGTCAACATGCTTCGCACGCTTTGGTTCCACTCCTGGTCGCTTTCGACGCGATACATGGAGATCAGAATGTCAACATTGCGCGGATAGATTCGGTAGGCGTTGGCCAGCAGCGGTTTTGCTGTTTCAGTTTCGCCCTTTTCCAGCAGCGAAAGCGCACGATGGTAATCCAAGTTGCTGCGGACTTGGGTCGTTGCCATCATCATCAAATTCATTTGCTGCTTCAGCTTGGCGTCGTTCTCCATGCGTTCGACGAGTGGCTCGAGCACCTCGACGACATCATCGTGACGTTGCAGTTCGCCAAGCATCATTGCCAAGTCGCTGCGTGCATTCGCAGAAGTTCTCGCGTTGATGTCCATCGAGTCGATGATCTGTTTGTATTCGCGCTCCGCCCATTTGAACAAACCACGCTCTTCGAGAGTCTTGCCTATTTCACGATGCGCTTGCGCCGCTTCCTCGATTTCCTTGGGCTGCATCTGGGCCTTGTCGGCATCGGTTCGCGGCAGAGGGCGGATCTGGGAGGCCTGTTCGGCCAGGTCGTCTGCTCCGGTTGGATCGCCGGCAGTGTGCCTTGCTTCGGCAGCGCCGTAAAGCAAGATCGGTTGCCGATCAAACATCGGCGTGTGTTGATCCCGCATCGTCAGCACGAAGGGGTGCAGGTTGTTGTCGATCGCCCAACTGGTGGCATCCATCAGGTCGCGGGTGGTGGGTGCGATCAGGTCCATGTTCTCGGATGCTAACTTCAAGGCTTCGTCATTCAATCCCGCTTGCGATGCCCTGGTCGCGCAGACGCGAACCAGTTCTAGCACCGAGGGACGAGTTGCCTCGCCGGACGCAACCGAATCGATCTGTTCGCGTTGATCGGCAATCAAGGCACGCCAGAGATCTTTGGAGTACTGACCGCTTCCCATGTCCTTGGCATAGGCACGAAGCCACTGTGCGCCTTGACGTTGGTTGTCGGACAGCACGTCGTCAATGATCTCGGCATTGCGACGGCGAGTCTCTTCGTCATCGCTCATTTTTTGCTGCATCAAAGCAAGAGCTGCATGGCGACTGAGGCGCAGAGAAGTCTCGAATCTTGTCAATCGGGTCAGCGCCGCGAGTCCCTTTCGATCAGGGGAAGCCGCCAGCATGTCGATTCGGCTCTCACGTTCGGCGTCTGGTTGAGCACCATACTCCATCAGCACTTCGCGAACTTCCGGCGGGTCCGATTCTTTGGACCAACTTACCAGTAGGCTGCTGACCAAGAACCGAGCCGACATCGCGATCTCATTGTCGGCATGAAACTGAGCCGCGTGAAGTTGATCGAAGGCTTCCAAGCCCATCCGCTGCAGACGCTCATAGGCCTTGGTCCGCGTCGTATAGCTGTCAGACCCAAGTTGTTCGATCAGTTGGGGCACTTCGCCTTTGGACGATGTGGTGTCTTTCGCAATGCTGAGGATTGGCAACGCGGTGACGAGCAGTCCAGCAAGCAGCCAATGGATCTTTGGTCGAATTGACATGAACTCATTCAGAAAATCGAGAACTCAACGCAGGAAGCACTTTCAATAATCTAACGAGATTGGGCAGAGAGGTGTATCGAGAATTGCGGAGGAAGCAACGTGAATCCCAGGCTTACACGCCAAGTTGTCACGATTCGAGCGAAACCTTCATTCAGCCGCGAAGGCCTCGATCGAACGTTTCGTCTGATTCTCTTGGGAGGCCGAAGGAACGGCGTCATTCTAGATGCCATTGGAACGGTGGGCGACGTCGAGCGTCACTCGCCGATTGCTTGCTCCAGATCTGCCTTCAGGTCGTCGAAGGATTCCAGCCCAACAGAAAGACGAATCAGCCCGTCGGTGACTCCGAACTTGGCACGATCGGCGGCATCGTAGCTGGCATGGGACATGGTGGCAGGCTGTTCGATCAGCGATTCGACCGCACCCAGGCTGACAGCCAAGTGAAACAGTTCGGTGCTTTCGCAAGCCTTGGCAGTCTGCTGGATCGTTCCATCCAATTCGAAAGTGACCATCGCCCCGAAACCTCCCTTCAGCAATCGCGCGGCAACCGCGTGATCCCGATGACTTTCCAAGCCAGGGTACAAGACCTCTTTGATGCGCGGATGTGATTGCAGCCACAGCGCCAACTGCAATGCGGTTTTTGATTGTTCCCGAACGCGAACGTCCAAGGTCTTCAGGCCACGCGAGACCAGGAAACAGCTAAACGGATCCAGCACTGCACCGGTCGCGTTTTGAATGTAGTAGAGTTCGTCGAATAGTTCTTGGTCGGCAACAGCAAGCGTTCCGCCTAGACAGTCACTGTGACCGCCAAGGTACTTCGTCGCGGAATGCATCACGATGTCGATTCCGTGTTCGAGCGGTCGAATCAACGCCGGCGTTCCAAACGTGTTGTCGACACCAATGTGTGCGCCCTTGGCGTGAGCGACTTTGGCAAGCTCCGCCAGATCGGGAACCGTTAGCCGTGGATTTCCGATCGTTTCTGCCCACACCAACTTGGTGCGATCGTTCATCGCAGCGTCGACCGCGGCGACATCGGTAATATCGACAAGCGTGACATCGATTCCCGATCGATCGCAGATCTTGTGCAGAAGCCGGTAGGCGCCACCGTATAAGTCACAGCCCGCGACCACATGGTCACCGCTCTTCAGCATCATCGTCACACAATGAATTGCGGCCATGCCTGATGAGAACGCGAGCGCGCCGCAGCCGCCTTCGAGCGAGGCGAGTGTGTCTTGCAAGTGGCTGCGGGTCGGATTGCCGCTACGCGAGTAATCGAAGTCGCCCCACTTGCCGGCTCCCGGTTGTCGGAACGTGCTGGCCAAGTGAATGGGAGGAACAACTGCGCCGGTTTGCGGGTCAATTTCGTTACCGACGTGAATCGCGCGAGTTCGAAAGCTGTGTTTGGAATGATCGCTCATGCGAATGGCAGTGGGTTGTGGGGTTGGATTTGGAATCTCGCGCCGTCGGCTCTCGCCACTGGCTCGTTGATCGTGTGATCCGCAACGCGTAGGCGATCAAGACATGTCTTTGCCCGTGGCGTCACGGCCAGCGGGTCACCAATGATGTGCGTGTCCCAGCGAATTGAACAAGCCAATGAGTGTCAGGTTGTCGAGAGCTTGTCGAGAAAGGTTGCGAGTTTCTCGTCGACAGCGACTTCGTTGATCAACCGGCTCTTTCGCCGGACCAGAACGCTAGGCGTCGAGCGCTTGCTTTAAGTCGGCGATCAAATCGTCGAGGTTCTCGATGCCGCAGGACATGCGAATCATGTTGTCGGCGATCCCAAACGTCTCGCGCTCTTCCGGCGTGCAGTGATAGTAGCTCATCACTAGCGGTTGCTCGATCAGTGATTCCACGCCACCGAGGCTTGGTGCGATGCGAGGAATTCGGGCGGCATCGACGATCCGCGAAGTCTCTTTCCAATCCGCGTCCTTGACCGTGAAAGTGATCAAACCACCGAAACCACGCATTTGCGCCGCTGCGATGTCATGGGTTGGATGCGACTTCAATCCTGGGAAGTAGACGCGGTCCACGCGAGGGTGCGCCTCGAGGAACTCGGCGATCGCCAAGCCGTTCTCGTTGTGACGCTGCATCCTCAGCTCGAACGTTTTTAATCCTCGCTCGAGCAGGTACATGTTGTGGGGCGAATTGACGCTCCCCAAAATGCCTCGCAAGGATCGAACCGGCTCAAGCGCCTCGCGACTGCCGCAAATCACGCCAGCCAGCAAGTCGTTGTGGCCTCCCAAGTACTTGGTCGCTGAGTGCAAGACGATATCGACGCCGTACTCGATGGGACGCAAGTTGTAGGGAGTCGCTAGTGTGGCGTCGATCAATGTCTCGACTTCGTTGGCTTTTCCAATCGCGACAAACTTCTCAAGATCGACACAAGTCAGATGCGGATTCGTTGGCGACTCACTGACCAGCATTTTGGTGCGGGGCGTGATCGCCGCTTCCATCGCCTCGTAGTCACCGGTCGGGACTTGTCGCGTCACCACACCGAAACGCGACAGATGCTTCGAGCAGAATTCGCGACTGCGGTGATAGCACTGGTCGAAGAAGACGATCTCGTCACCGGTGTTCAGTCGGCACATTAGCAGACCGACGATCGCAGCCATGCCGGAGCTATAAAGAATCGCGTCCTCAGAGCCTTCGAGTGCAGCCAGTTTGGCTTCTGCACTTCGCTCGTTTGGACTTCCGTAGCGTCCGTACTCTTCACGCTGCTCTTCTCCGTTGACGAAGCGTAGCAGGGAGTCCGTGGACTCAAAGGTGTACGTTGACGCCGTGAAGATCGGCGCGGTGATGGAGCCTTCATGCTTTTGACGATGATCGCCGCCATGAACGCTTTTGGTGGACAAACCTTCGGGAGGCGAAGGCTGTGACGAGTCGTTGGTGGACTGGTCGGAATTGCTACCCGATGGAGTAGCGTCAGATTGAGTCGACATCTTTGTTGTCATGGCTCTTTAGCAGGTGGAGGCTGCAAGCGGCCGCAAATCCCTAAAAGGGACGCGTGTTGGCAAGACGATCTCGCCAGCGTCTAAAACAAGGTTACCTAGCAGGTGGCATTTCGACAACCGTTTTCACGTCGGGAATGCCACGATCGTGCTGGCAACCCGCGGGAATCCGGGACGATCGCTGCAGATTCGCTGTCCGGCATAGTTTGCCATGCATCGATGAACCACTAGTAGTGGGGGGGCTTCTCATCGAGTGGGTCGACCACCTCGGTCGACTTGTTCTTCATCTCGGAGACCCGTTGCTGAAGTCGATCGACGCGGTGCTGCATCTTGTCAGCCGCCAAAGCCTGTTCCGTCACGACCTCATTCAGCTGTTCATACAACCGCTGGACATGAGCCAACTGGATCTCCAATTCGATCACTCGATCGTCAATGCTGCGAGTCATGTTGAAGCTCGGTTGATTTCAATACCCGCACGTTGTGCGGGTAAGTGAATGGGCGGTGGTGCGTTGCCGTTGGGACGGCGACTGGAAACCGTCGCGACTTTACTTGATGTCAGCGAAGGATCGCAGGTCGTAGGGGATGCCGACGTAATCGAGCACTCTGCACAGGCCTCGCATCGCCACTCCGAATCCATCGGGACCGCTGAATCCTCCGAATTGGCCGCCGCCTTTGACGTGCGGTTCGAGGTCCAAGAAGACTCCATCTGCGCCACGCGATGTCATCCGGCTGTGAAGCTCAGGCAGGAAGTCTTTGAAGTCTCGGAGGATCGCTTCGTGTCCGCTGTCTCCGATGTCAGCCGGCACAAAGTTGCTGAGGCTGGCTTCGTCGACATGATCGATACGCCCAGTCGGGGAAGGATCGTGGTAGTCCTTGATGTGCATCCAGCCGAGACTAGGTTTCATGGCCAAGTACTCGCCGAACGTCTCATCAGCGGTGAATCCCTGCGTGACGATATTGGCTGCATCGAAAATGGTCAGCATCGCCGGATGGTTGACCTGCTCTGCAATCTGCTTCAGCAGTTCGCCGGATTGGCCGACCAGATTCGCTTCGACTTCCAAGCCGAACGTTAGTCCGCGATCGTCACAGGCCTGTGCAATCTGGCCAAGTTGGTCGCTGACCTGGTCGAGATGGTCGCCCGCGTTGGTACCCTTGGGATGATAGAACGCGAATCCGCGAATCAGTTTTGCGCCGAATGCCTCGGCTCGATCGCAGGCAGTTGCGACGTCTTCCTTGAGGTACTGGTCAAACGGAATGAACTTATTGGCCGTTCCGTCATCGATATCCTGTAGCTTGACCTTACCGATTGGCGAACCAATGCTGCTGACCTTGAGGCCGTAATCGCCTTGCATTTTGACCAAATGCTGAATTTCGGGGTCGGACAACTGCATCACGTTCTTGATGCCTTCACCCGCGTCGACGAATCGAATCGAGTAATACTTCAGGCCGATGGCGGCAAACGCGGAGTACTGTTGGACGGCAAGCTTCTCGTTGGCAGCTTCGTCAGCGAACCCACTGAGCAGGATTGGAGTCGTCATTTTGGTGGTGGGGTTAGAGGTGGTGGAGGACGGCGATCGGAGATTCGCAGCGCCCTAGTCGATTTCGGGGTAATTCACGATAATATT
The DNA here is from genome assembly GCA_045110715.1 of Rubripirellula sp. Classification (GTDB taxonomy): domain Bacteria; phylum Planctomycetota; class Planctomycetia; order Pirellulales; family Pirellulaceae; genus Rubripirellula. Next base: position 4,425 of record JBGCGI010000342.1, on the reverse strand, counting down.
GCTGTTCAATCCGCCGCGCGGAGTCCAGCGGCTTTGGACGGTCGCTTTCCGTGGTTTTACAACCGCGAGAAAGTCGTCCATGATTCGGTTGGTCACTGCTTCGTAGAAGATGCCCTCATTGCGAAAACGCTGGAGGTACATTTTCAAACTTTTCAGTTCGACGCAGACCTGATCTGGCACGTAGGTAAAAACGATTGTCCCATAGTCTGGTTGTCCCGTTTTGGGGCAGACAGAGGTGAACTCGGGGCAATGATGTTCAATGGTAAAGTTCCGCGAGGGGCTGGGGTTTTCAAACACCTCCAACACATCGCGAAAGTCATTCGATTCGCTCAACTTTGATTTCTCCGCTTGGAAAACCCGGATTCTCGCACGCCACGCATGCGTCGGCTAGGGGGACGCTGCGCGTTGCTGAAACATTCATCAGCCGCCAGGGCGAGGGAAAACTCACCGGAACCGACAGCTTTTTCATTCGGACCAGCGGCTGCAATCTGCGTTGCTGGTTCTGTGATACACCCTACGCCTCGTGGAACCCTCAAGGTGACACGATGTCACTGGAGGAAATCGCCGAGCGGGTTGATGAATCAGGGCTATCGCATGTTGTGCTGACCGGCGGCGAGCCGATGTTGCCGAAGGACTCTGTCAATCTTTGCCATCTGCTTCGACAGCGGGGCAAGCACGTGACGATTGAGACGGCTGGCACCATCGACCGGGAAATTGAATGCGACCTGATGTCGATCAGCCCCAAGTTCGCGTCCAGTGCTCCTGAAGCCAGTGAACACCCCAAGTGGAACCAACTTCACCAGCAACGCCGAATGCCACTGGCTGTGATGCGGCGGCTGATCGACCGGGCAACCGACTACCAACTGAAGTTCGTCGTCGATTCACCTGCGGACTACACGGAGTTGATTGAAATCGTCTCGGAGCTACAGGCCGATTCGCAGGACGTTTGGGTCATGCCCCAAGGCAGCACCATCGAAGCAATGGATCAGGCCCAGGAATGGCTGGAACCCTGGTGCGAATCGCAGGGGTACCGATACTGCGATCGAAAGCAAATTCGCTGGTTCGGCAATCGCCGCGGCACGTAGACCTGCCAAACTTGTGTAGATACCAAAGCTGCCCGTGGCGGCGGTGAATTAGAAAAAACGCAGCAAACCAAGCCGTCACGAGCTGCATTTGCCAGCATTCAGCAAACTGGTCTGGTCTGGGGAACGGGAATTTCGGTAGTTTCCCGGAACCTAGAGGGCGGAGGTTCCGTCCCATGTTGCTCTATATCGATGACGAAAGGCCTGAATAGGCAACGCGAGTCAGGTTGACTTGCGATCCAGTCAGGAGGACTACCCCGTGCAAACGATCAAAACCGCAGCAATCGTCGTTCTATTGATGACGGTGATGTACAGTGCTTACGTTTCACTGACCACGCCGCCCGAGCCGTTGCCGGCAGACGTGCAGGGTTTGGTGATCAACGATCCGGGAACACTTGCGATTGATACGTCTCTGCCTGACTCCCTGGGGGAGCTCGAAATCAATACTGGCGAGAGTTTCAACGGGCAGATTCCTGCACAGGAAATCAACGTTGGCGAGCTGGCTTCCGGCACAATGGAATTGCCCGACTCCGTCGGCTCGGTCAGCGTGTTCGCAAACGCAGATTCGACGGACTTGGCCGGTGTTACGTCCAGCATTTCGGATGTCGCAACTGGCGTCTCGACTCAGTTGACCGACATCGGGCAAGCTGCCGCTTCGGATGTCGCATCCAGCACCGCTCGTCCGAATTACCCCAACACCGGAAGCACTTTCCAAGTGCCTGATCCGAACAGTCCGCCAGCCGGATTCTCGGGGACCCCAGGTGGAGTCAGTCTTCCCGACAGCAACCTTGCATTGACCAGTGGCACATCGCCATCCTTCGACGCAGGTGTTCCGGCGGCGCAGGCTGTCAGCCAGGCCGCGGGTGTGACGTTGCCGACAGGGCCCAATCTTGGACTGGCCAATGCGATCCGGACTGCTGACCGCCAGTACGGCGACGGCAAGCGAAAGGAAGCCTTGGCGACACTCAGTCTGTTTTACGACACGCCAAACCTGTCTGGCGAAGAACGCTCGGAGCTCTTGTCCCGTTTGGACCCCTTGGCAGCCGAAGTGATCTATTCCAAGCGTCACTTGCTGGAGCAACCGTATCGGGTTGGCCAACAAGAGACCTTGATGGACGTTGCCGATCGCTTTGAAGTGCCTTGGCAACTGCTGGCCAATATCAATCAAATTGCCGATCCAGTTGCCGTTTTGCCCGGCACCGAGCTGAAGGTTGTCCGAGGTCCGTTTCGCGCGGACGTTGATTTGAACTTGAAAGAACTGACGCTGTTCACGAGCGATTTGTACGCTGGGCGATTCCCAATCGGCGTCGGCAACGATCCACAACCAAAGCCGGGCACGTTCACGGTTCAGGACAAGCAGACTGAGCGAACGTTCTATAACGCTTCGGGCGAAGCGGTTGCCCCTGGCAGCCGAGACAACCCGTATGGGAAAGTTTGGATCGATTTGGGCGGGCAGTTGTCTATCCACGGCAGCCCCAGCACAACCAGTCCCACCGAACGCGGTTGCATCAGCTTAGCGGCCGACTTGGCAGACGATTTGTTTGGCATTCTGTCCCAGGGTTCATCCGTAACGATTCGTCGGTAACACTTGGGGCGTGAAATGTTCGCCCAATTGGTTCAGTGGAAGCAAAGCCGCTGACGAGAACCCGAGTAACCGAGATTTATCGACCGATGTCCTACGATCGTGACGCCCTCCTGGAATTGATCCGCACCGAAGCTCTCCAACGCGGTGAGTTCACACTCGCCAGCGGAAAGAAGGCTTCGTATTACCTCGACTGCCGCAACATCACTCTGCATCCTCAGGGTGCCAACGTGATCGCTGCTGGGATGCTGGACGTGATTCAGTCGTTCGGCGAGTTGCCAGACGCCGTCGGGGGAATGGCGATCGGTGCCGATCCGATCACGGCTTCGATCGTGACGCTTGCTGGCCAGCAGAACTTGCCGCTGAAAGGATTCATGGTCCGCAAGGAAGCCAAGGGGCACGGAACCGGTAAACAAGTCGAAGGCCCTGTCCTGCCTGGGCAACGAGTGGTGATCGTCGAAGACGTGATCACCAGCGGCGGCAGCGCAATCAAGGCTGTCGAAGCCGCACGCGAATTCGGTTTGATCGTTGAACGCGTGGTCGCCATCATCGATCGTTTGGCTGGTGGCGAAGAAGCGTTCCGAGCCAAAGACATTGAACTGATCACGCTGTCGACGATTCGAGATTTCGGCATCGAGCCCGAGTAGACCGCGTTTACAGAAAGGGCCGCGCTCACCTTCGCGGAACTGGTATGGAAACCACTCTGCATCGACAACTCAAACGCTGCTACGCCGACGATGTCGACAGCACCGAGGTGGTGCTTGGCAACTACCGGATCGATGCGATTCGCGAAGGCGAATTGATCGAAGTGCAATGCGCCTCGTTGTCCGCAATCAGTGCCAAGTGCAAGAACTTGTTGAAGCGGCATCAGTTGCGCGTGGTCAAGCCTGTGGTGTATCGAACGAGAATTGCTAAGGTCGCCAAAGTCGGCGGTCCCATCGTTTCACGTCGGATGAGTCCGAAACGTGGAAGTATTTTGGATGTGTTTGATGAGCTGATCTATTTCACTCGCGTCTTTCCGCACCCGAACTTGACGATCGAAGTTCCGATGATTCACGTCGAGCAGGTTCGAGCTCCTTCCAAAAAACGCCGGCGTCGTTGGAAGAAGGATTACAAGGTTCAAGACGTGATGTTGGAGAAGGTTGATGAGACCTATGAGTTTCGCGAACCCGCCGATCTGTTGAAATTGATCGAACTGCCAGCTGGCTCTTGTGCCTTCAACACTGCGGATATCGCCGCTGCGATCGATCGACCGCGTTGGAACGCCCAGCACATCGCTTATGTGCTCAGGAAGACTGGAGCAATCGACCAAACCGGTCGCAACCGATCCGGCATCATCTACAGCCGCGCAGCCTGAAGTACGTCACCGCGCTGAACCTTCTGGTCGTGAATCCACTATGCGATGTCTCCTCGCCAGGACTCGGCAAGTTCCTTCAACTGCATCAGTTCGAAGACCGCCATTCGATCAGACTCCCGCCCAAACATGACATCGTTGGCGCGGGACACGCTCCAGTCTGGATTCGGTCGATCCAGTAGTTCAAGCGTCTGTCCGGTTTCAATCACGCCCTCGGCAAGCACACGCAGGTACCAACCGGTGCGGCCAGTCTGTGTGACTTCTTTCGTCAACGTCTTCACCGACCAGCGTCTTGAGATCTTCCAGCACGGCTGTCTCGGTTGACTGACTTCAATTTCACACCCGCCGATCGCATAGCGGTCTCCAATGCACACCGTGCTTTCGTCGACGTTGGTGAGCGTCAAGTT
>JBGCGI010000341.1:0-25110 GCA_045110715.1 Rubripirellula sp. | reverse complement strand
ACTTCCCTCGTCGACATCGCTTAGATAGCCGAACACCTTCATGATGTAATGGGGGTCGTCGAAATCTCGGTGCCACATTTGAGATGATTGTGGCGCCGCGTCGGTCGTAAAGGTATGCCAAATATTGAAATAGGCCAATCGCGTCAGCATCCCGAAGTACTCGTTGGTGATCCTCAAAAGGGTGGGCTGCAACGCAAATTGAACAAACGGGCTGTCCAAGTCCAACACAGGTGGATCAAGCAGGTATCGAACGTAGGGTTTTCTTTCATTGGGCAAGGCAGGTTGACTGGCCGAGAGCCGATCAGCCGCAAGTAACTCGGCTTGCTGTTCCTCTAGTTCGGCAACTGCAGCGCACATTTCCTCATACAAGGGGCACTCGCCGAGCAACTCTGAGATCGAGGTGATGGCAACGCCATCGCGGTCAAGGTTGTTAAGCACTTCGGTCGCGGGCCCGGAGAGTCCCCGACGATGAAGTCGATGGCCGAGCGTTGCACGAAGGTTCGAGGCATATCGCCACGTGAATTCCGATTTGCGACTCGCTTTTGCGACTTTTCGTAGGATTGAGATCGTCATTGTCCATTGCCTCCCGTTCGGTTGTTAGGGTGTCGAAATCGATTTCTTGAATGCCGTTGAACCGCTGGACGGGTCTTTCGCTTGGAACGTCCAGTTCGAATTCGGATTCATGACTGCCGTCACGGGACTGCTGGCCCCAGAAACATCCAACGGAAACGCATCTGAAAACTGTTTTGCCGATTCAGACTCGCCGTCCAAGTACAGCTTGAAAACGAAGGAGTACATTCCTGGGTTGAGCCATAGCGGTGGAATGTCAACTGAGAACTCATACTCACCGGGCTCGATCTGACCGATCCCCATTTCATCGCTGGTCTTGTTGAGCCCCATCAGTTGTTGGCTATTCATATCCGATAGCAGGCACAGCATACGAAAGCCGCCAATGTGTCTCGGGATTTTCAGTGTCGTTGAAAACGTCAGTCGTTCGGACTGGTCGACCGAATTTGAGGTGCCGTCGTTGAGCTTCACGTGTCCGAAAATCGAGCGGCTTCTGTGTCCGGTCTCGGAGTCATTGTCGGAAGGAAGAATGCCCAAGTCTTTGAAGTAGCTTTCGATCACCGACTGCACATCGGCTTGTTGGGAGACCTGGCCATTTCGCAGTAGGATTCCGCGCGTGCAGAGTGACCGTATCGCGCCCATGTTGTGGCTGACAAACAAAACGGTCCGTCCCTCCTTGGCGACCGAGTCCATTTTTTGCACACACTTCTTCTGAAACTGAGCGTCACCGACCGCCAACACTTCGTCGACTAGTAGAATTTCTGGCTCTAAGTGAGCAGCGACCGCGAAGGCCAGACGGAGGTACATGCCACTGGAATATCTTTTGACGGGAGTATCAACGAATCGATCGATACCCGAAAAATCAACGATCTCGTCAAACTGCCGCTTCACTTGCGATCGCTGCATTCCCAGGATGGCGCCGTTGAGAAATATGTTCTCACGCCCAGAGAGTTCGGGGTGAAAACCGGTACCGACTTCTAGCAACGATCCGACTCGGCCACGCATATCGACACAACCAGTGGTCGGATCGGTGATTCGGGACAAGACTTTCAACAGCGTACTCTTGCCCGCGCCGTTACAGCCGACCACACCAACGACTTCGCCTTGCTGAACTTCGAAGGAAACATCTTTCAATGCCCAGAACGAGTTCTTTGCTCGTTGCTCACGCAACGATTTCATTCCGCCACGAATCGTTCTAGCGGCTGTCCTGGAGACTTCCACTAACGACTCACGCAGATTGTTCGTGTTCTTCTGCTTGGCGCCGATCTGATACTCTTTGCCGATACCGACGGCACGAATAGCTAGGTTTGATTTCATCTGTTTTGCGTTCAATTGTTTGTGGCTTTGCAGCATAAGCCGAGGTTGATCCACTGCCAAACGTAGAAACTATTGTCGCTGGCACCCTTTTGGTAGTCGAACCACTCTAGTCGAACAGCGTCGCGATCGAGCCACGTATCACCAAAACGATGCAACGCGGTTTCGATCTGAGCATCTGCCCATTCCCGCAACTCTCCTCGCAGCCACTCGCGCTGTGGCGTTTGTAGGGGCCGCTTGGGTGCTTCAACGACGCCGCCGGGCATCAGCCGGGCAACGATTTTTCGCAACAAGTACTTCTGGGTGTCGCCTTGAATCTTTCGCTCGACCGGTTGTCTCAAGGCCAGCTCGAACAGGCGGTGATCGAGGAACGGTTCACGTAGCTCTGTCGAGGATCGCATCGACACGCGGTCGTTGAACCGCAGCGCCCGAGGGATCTTTGTGTATCGAGTATCGCGGTACTGCAAATTGCGAATCTGGTCGCTAAATCGCTGGGGTGCCTGGAACGGCTCTGCCATGCCACGAAACGCTTCGGTAAGACAGTGCGGTCGTGTCGCACCGCTCTTTGCCGCCTGGACCGTACCGACGTCCTTCAGCTTTGACTCGCCTGTCAGTACTCGCTTGTAGTACTCGTAGCCCGCCCACTGCTCGTCCAGCCCTTGGCCATCCAGCAAGACAATCACACCTTCCTGGCGAGCGCGTGCGAATAGCTGGGCATAGGCCAGCGTTGGCATCCCACCAAACGGTTCATCTTGATGAGCTTGAATAGAGTCGGCCAACTGGGGCACGTCTTCGGCACGCAAACGACACTGAATCGAAGGATGTTTCGTATGAGCCAGCATCTGCTGGACCCATGGCAATTCGTCATAACGCTCGTCGCCGGTCACAAACGTAAACGCTTTGACTTCGCTGGCGGCGCCTTGGAGTTGTTGAACCAATCCCAACAGAGCCGACGAGTCCAAACCGCCGCTCAGGTTGACCCCCACAGGAACGTCCGATCGAAACCGTAGACTGGTGCTTTCGGTCAACAACGCAAAGTACTCTTCGATCACTTCATCTTCACCACGCGTGTCGAACGCTTGCCCAGATCGCTCGACCAAATCGTACCAGCGGGTCGTGGTGACTTCGCCGCTATGCCAAGTCATGAAGTGGCCAGCCGGCAGTGAATGAACACCTTCCCAAAATGTTTCCACACCATGCTCATAAACGCCAAGTGAAAGATACGTCGCCCATGACTTTGCGTTGGGCTCGGTCTCCAATCCAGCGGCGCGAAGCGTTCGTATCTCACTGGCGACAAAAAGTTGTCCGTCTGGCGAAGTCGCGTGGTACAGCGGTTTGACACCGAAGCGATCGCGAGCAGCGAACAGCTTCCGTTCTTGCGTGTCCCAAATCAGAATCGCAAACATACCGATGAAGCGATCAAGGCACGCTGGACCCCACTTTGCGTAGGCAGCTAAAATGACTTCGGTATCGGATTGGCTCTTGAATGGATAGTCAGCCAGTTCACGCCTGAGCTCGATGTAGTTGTAGATCTCTCCGTTGAATGAGATCTGATATCGCCCATCGGCTGATGCCATCGGCTGCGCGCCGGCGCTGGATAGGTCGATGATGCTCAAGCGATTGTGGCCCAATCCGGCGCAGCCAGATGGATCGACGTAGACACCATTGCCGTCCGGTCCACGATGATGCTGAGCCTTGATCATGGCGTTCAGCGTCACCGTCATATCACGGTTGGTATCTAAGCTTTGGCGGAAGACGCCGGCAATGCCGCACATAGCTTTTCAGTCAAGAAGATTTCAGTTTTCGCCATCGATTCGGTCGTGCATCCTCCAATGTGGGGTGTGATCAGGAGGTTGTCGTTCTCCCGTGCGTACGCCACCAAGCGGTGGTGCTGCATTCCAGAGGATCGTTCATCCGCCAGGACATCCAGTGCCGCGCCTCGAAGTCGCCCGCTTTCCAAAGCATCCAGTAAGGCTGACTCGTCGATCAATTCTCCACGAGAGGTATTGATCAAAAGAGCGCCCGGCTTCATTCGCTCGATTGCTTCGCGATCAAGAATACCCGCTGTCGCATCGCATAAGTTGACATGAATCGTCACGATGTCCGCTTCAGCCAGCAGTGTTTGCAGGGGAACTTGGCGCACATCAGGGATGTTTACGTGTGGATCGGTGGCGATCACGATGGCGTCGAAAGCCTTGGCATACTTTGCGACCAAGCTCCCCAGTCGACCATAGCCGACCACGCCGATTGTGCTTTCGTGCAACTCGCGACCACAAAAGGGATCACGATCCCACCCGCCTTGCCGAACATGTTCGATAGCCGCTGGCACGTTGCGTAACAGCGACAGCATCAAACCGATTGTATGTTCGGCAGTTGCCCGGATTTCCTTTAGAAAGTCGTACTCGCCTCGAAGAGAGATCACTTGGATGCCGCGTCGATCCGCCTCTTGCAGGTCGATGTGGTTCAGGCCGGTGGTGGGACTGCAAATGAAACGTAGTTTTGGTGCATGCTCGAACACTTCACGATCGATCTGATGGCGGAGCCGAATCCACAGAATTTCAACGTCCTCCAAAGCGTTTAACAACGCATCTCGATCCAAGTCCGCCAGGGTAACCTCGGCCAACTCACGCAAGCGATCTGCCGCTGCTGCTGTGAAGCGATCGCACTCACTGATAAGTAGTCGTGGGACATTCATTTTAAAGAACGCCGCGATTCAGTTCGCGGATGGACCTCTTTCTTGAAGTCGATCGGCGTACTCCATCAACATCTCGGCCATCACCAAATCGAACGGCTCATCGATGTTGCATGCTCTTTCGCAGGGGATCATCCAAGCTCGGCAATCGTCACCCTTGAAGGAGTTTCCTTCCAGCAACACGTTGGTCCGAGTCAGATAGATGGCTCCTTCGCGGAGATACAGCGGCTTCAAGTCTTGCCGCCGTTGCCCCTCGAACTGCTCGCCAAAGGGAGGGTCCACCACTCTGGCATCCGCTTCGATGTACTTCATTCTGGCTGGGTGTTTTTCGCCAACGTCGACAAACGAAATGACTGAGTCAGCATCGGTGTTCTCCAGTAGGTCGATCGATCCGTCAATGTCCGAAGGCAAACGCATCGGGTTGGTTGGTTGCAAAGTCAAAACGGCGTCGTACGACTCGCCCTGTTCTTGCATGAAGCGTACCGCGTGTTGAATCACGGGCAACGAAGGAGTGTCGTCCTGGGCGAGTTCTGTTGGACGTGTGAAAGGCACGCTCAACCCACACTCCTGACCGACACGCTGAATGTCGCTGCATTCGGTTGTCAGAATCACGTTGGCAAGCTTGCTTTGCAAGGCTGCTTCGGCGGTGTACTGAATCAAGGGTTTGCCGCGCAAAACATGAATGTTCTTGTTCGGAATCCCCTTGGATCCGCCTCGGGCGATGACGACTCCTAGGACGCGCATGACTCGCTTTCCTCAGCTGCTGCTTTGGCCGCGGCCCGCTCGCGAGCGACGTAGTCCAAGCGTTTTTGTACGTAGGGTTCTAGTTTCGCGATCGCATCTGCAATCCGCGTCGATACGTATCCATCGCCATAAAGCGTGCTGGCAGGGTAGCGACCGTTTTCAAGTTGTGCTCGGATCGCCGCTTCAACGGCGTCAGCGGTCGGACGCACAGGCGTCACATGCTGATCGATTTCGCGTCCGTCCTGCCGATCACCGACCAGGACGACGGGCGTTCCAAAGAAGCTCGCGTCACGCACAAAGCTACTGGAGTTGCCGATGGCACAGGCAGCCCCGGACAGGACGCGCAAGTAGTCCTCAGGCATTAGGTTGATCAAGGCACGCATCCAATCGGGCCGATGTGTTTCTCGGAAACTCCGGATGGCCTTGTTCACGTGTCCCGAGCCAGCGTCAATGTTGGGCCAAAGCAGAATGGTTGGCATCGCCACGCGGCCGAGCGCTTCTAGCAATGCATCCATTTGCTCTCGTTCGCCGCCATAGGTCGTCGTCGTCGGGTGAAAGATCACTAAGCCGTAGGGCTTTTCTGTGTCGATCGTAGCACCGCTGCCCATGCCATTGATCAGCTCGTGAGTGGAGGTTCGTTCAAGCTCTCTGGCGATGTCGCTGCTTGGACAGCCGACCGTCAAAATCGTTTCAGCCTGTTCTCCCATTTGAATCAAGTAGTCCGCAGCACGCTGTGTGCTTGGGAAGTGGAAGTGCGAAAATTTGCTGATTGCGTGACGAGCGCTTTCGTCAATCGAGCCTGACACTTCGCCGCCTTGAATGTGGGCGATGCAGAGATTCATGTATGCAGCTGCCATGGTTGCCGCCAGCGCTTCGTAGCGATCACCAATGATCAAAACCAAGTCCGGTTCCAGACGCCGAAACTCGCTTGCGAATTCCACCACTCCAAATCCAAGGGACTTAGCCATGGTGGTTGGATTGGATCCTTCCAACTCAACATAGATCTGGCCACTGATGGGAAAGCCGTCCTTCTCGACAACCTTGACAGGCATGTCGAACCGTTCCAAGACCATCGTGCCAGCGGCCAAGACCTGCAGTTCTAGATCAGGTTGATCCTTGATCGCCTGCATGACAGGCTTCAAACGACCGTAGTTGGCGCGATCTACCAAGATGACACAGACTTTGCGTTTGGCGCCGGCTGATTTGTTCGTGGATTCCATGGGCATTTTCAGGGGAAAACGATTCTTAATGAATGGCTGCTGGGACCGAAACTTGTTGCTCACGCGAGCGAATCGAACGTCTCTTCTGAATCCACCATCCTAATCCAGAAAAGGCGGCCAGCAGGGTGACCCAACCGGTCACGCTTCCGTAGCGAATCAAGTAGAAGCAAGACTTCAAGAGCTCAGATAGGTAGTACGTGAATCCATCTTCGTGCTTCCACCAATTGGATGCGTTGTACGCAGTGGTAGGTGCGGAAATAAACTGAACGCGGCTGATCTCGTCTCCGAGGACGCGTTCGAAGATCCAACGGCTTCTACGAGTGTGGTACGTGTTGGTGACCACGCAAAAGGTGGTGGATTCGGGCTGCTGTTGCATGAACTCTGACAGCGTGTTTGCTTCGTCGAATGTCGTGCCACATTGGCTATCGACGAAAACGATACTCGAGTCGGGAACGCCACATTTCACCAAGACGGATCGAGCGATGTGGTGAATCCGATTGTCCGTGTTTCGATGCGAGTCCTTGACCGATGTGATCAGGACTTGTTTTGCATTCCCCTTCAAGAGCAAGTCGGCGACTGCGAATGGACGCGTGTTGTAGTCGCCATTGAGCAACATCACGAAGTCATATTCGGCTGGTTCAACGCCAACGTCCAACGCCTCGCCAAGCATCGGCAAAGTGCGTTGCCGCGTTCCAAATGCAACTGCCATCAACGTAAGGACGCCGAATAGCGCGAGCCGCTTTTTTCCGAAACGGCGGGAGCGATCATGAGGTGGCGTTTTTGACAAGCTGCTTGTAGGGATCGTTTGAGTCGATTTCACTCTCGCCATGACACAGGACGAATAGCAAACGCAGCCCGTGGTTCATCACCCGTCTTACCCCGCTGCGAGTGTGCCACCAGGTCGAGTTGTCGTTCGCCTTCGGTTCGATCGACCGAAGGCGATAGGCAGATGAACGCAACGGCAAGGATTGATCGATCACGTGGCGGTAGTAGCGGCTGAGCGTCGAGGTGCTAATCACCAAGCACTCTTCCGCTTCGGATGTTTTGAATTCACGGTCGTATTCGCGGTACATCTGATGGAGAGTCTGTGCATCCGTTTGAACGACACGAAACTTGTCTGCCGGCACGCCTCGAGACGTCAACTCTCTGGTACCGTTAACATCCAATCCTGAATTGGCCCCGATCATGACCGACCGCGGTTGCCGTTGGTCTACCAAAACGATTTCATCCAATTCATCGTTGTTCAGCATCTCTGCAGCAGCGTCATAACACTCTGGTGTTGGGACTGCGACGATCGCGACGCGGCATCCCTTGGAAGGTTGGTCCACCACCATCCATCCATAAGCCGTCTGTAAGGCAACGGAATGAAGCAAACCCAAACCTACCAAGATCATCGCTGCACCAATGAATCGCCGTTTGCGAGTCACTGCAAATCGTCCTCTTGCAGAATGGTATTGCCTGGCAAGTCTCGCCGAAGAGTTCGCTGCAGCACTTCGTTCATTCGATTCGCAGGAATGCCTGATCCAGGCTTCTTGAGAGTCAAGTGCTCCGGCTTTAGCAGCGTTCCAGCTGCCAAATCGGAGCGTGTCACCAAGCTCTTACCGAAGAGTTTCCGGAGCGGCTCGAGATCCTTGGCCATGGCTTCTTTGTCGACGGGGTTGGCGTTCATCGTTTCGATGAAGCGAATTCCTTCGACCAGCTGTTTCAGTTCAACAGTCGTCACGGACGCGGGCACGTCGGGCCCAAAAGTCTCGCGACTAAACGCGACGTGCAATTCCAGAACATTGGCACCGAGCGTCGCAGCTGCGAGTCCCGGGTAGATCGTGCCGGAGTGGTCGGACAAGCCAACGGGGCACTCGTACCGCTCCCGGAGTTCGCCCAACACGTTCAAGCCAATTTTCTCGGGAGGACAGGGATAGGACGTCGTGCATTGCAGGACGCATACAGGAGCACCGCTTTGGCGGATTGTCGTCACCGCCTCGTCCACTTCGGCTTGTGGGTTCATCCCGGTAGAGAGAATGCATGGCAGGCCGGTTGCCGCCATCTTTTCCAACATCGGCAAATTGCTGACCTCGCCCGAAGCGATCTTCCATGCGGCAACGCCGACGCGGGAGAGCAAGTCGATGGCCTCATCAGAGAACGGCGAACTGAGGAACAGCAAGCCAGCTTCATCCGCATGTTGCTTCAATCCATGCCACTGCGACTCAGTGAACTCCATTCGCTTCCAATACTCGAAGCGAGTTTCGTCTTGAGGGCTGAACTTGACCCGCCAAGGCTCGCCCGGAGTCGACTCGGCGTCGGCGATATGAGTTTGGAACTTGATTGCATCGGCACCGCTGTTCGCCACTGCATCTATGTATGCGTGCGCGGTACCGAGGCTGCCATCGTGCGCTTGTGCGATTTCTGCAATCACAAGGCAACGATGGTCCGCAAAATCGATCACTGGCTTCTCAGACGACATCAGCGAACGTCTTTTCCATGCGACGGAAGTAGAATGCACCGGAAACCAAGATCGTAATCGAGGCCAAAGCAGAGACCGCCACCATGCGACTTGGTGCCTGCACTTGGCTACCGCCGTCACCTGACGGTTTTGCGAGCGGCACCAATTCATCGTACTGTTGCTGAGTCAGTTCGATCTCAATCGTCTTTTGCTTGTCGCCCTTGCCATTGACCAAGGTTTGGAAGTACTCGTCACCGTCTTGGCGAATGGTCGCTCCACCAGCAACTTTCAGATCACTGGATGCTACTTCATCCGGTTTGTCGGCGGGGTCGTAGAGCAGTGCCCAGCGAAATCCTTCAACAACACCGACCATTGGGTTGATGCCATAAACCGTTCGCCAAGGCTCGCTAAGCATGCTGCTAGGGTAGGCAATGGGTGTTGCGAACATCCAAAACTGAATCAAGAACGGGACCGCATACCGAACATCGCGATATCGCACATTCATTGCCGATAGCCAAAGTCCGACACCCAGAGCCGTGATGAAAGCCAGCAAGAGTAGGAATGGCAGCACAATCACTCGCCATGTCGGTGCGATGCCATACATCGCCATCATGATCATCAACACACAGAAGGCGAGAAAGAAATCAACGATGCCGGCCAGCACAGACGAGATCGGAAGAGCCAGCCTGGGGAAATAGACTTTCTTGATCAGATTGGAACCCTGCACCAAGCTGTTGGATGACTGCGAGAGCGAGCTGGCAAAGAAAGTCCATGGAACCAATGCGGCGAATGCAAAGATCGGGTAGGGGATGTCATCCGAGGGAATCCCTGCCAACTTGCCGAAGAACAGGCTGAACACCAGCATCGTGAAAAGTGGCTGGATGATTGCCCAGCTTGCACCAAGCAAGGTCTGCTTGTAGCGGACTTTGATGTCTCGCCAAGTCAGAAAGAAGAAAAGTTCTCGATACTCCCAAAGCTCTGCAAGACGCAGGGGCATCCAACCGCTCGCAGGCTCGATGCGAATGATGGGAAGTTCGTTTTCGTTAGCTTCGATGTTTGCGCTCATACAGACAAGTTAAATCGAGATTCGATTCAGCGGTATTAAGAAATGCCTTTGCCCGCGAGTGCGGGCAGAGACTTGGCGGGGCGAGGTTGCGATCCACTGATCGGGGCCGCAGAGGTTGGACGATAGTCAATCGCCATTTCGCAAATCCGTTGCCGAACGATTTCATCGCTTTGTGAAATCAACGACCGAAGCTCTTCCAAGGAATCATGGAGCTCGTCGGGACTGAAAGGTTGGTGATACGCCATGCGCAATTTCGCATGCGAAGTCTGCAACATCTCTTCGTTTTCCATGTACAACTCTTCGTACAACTTCTCGCCTGGACGAACACCGATGTATTCGATGTTGATTTCATCCAGGGAGAGGCCTGACAAACGAATCAAGTCTTGGGCCAAGTCCAAAATTTTGACTTGCTCGCCCATGTCCAGCACGAAGATTTCTCCACCCTTGCCCATGGCGGAGGCTTGCAGCACCAGCTGTGAGGCCTCGGGAATGGTCATGAAGAATCGTGTCATATCGGGATGCGTGATGGTGACGGGGCCACCATTGCGAATCTGCTCTTTGAAAATCGGCACCACACTGCCGTTGGAGTCGAGCACGTTCCCAAACCTCACGACTACAAATTTTGTCTTTGAGACGTTGGTATGAGAGTGAACGAAACGCTCGGCAAGTTGCTTGGACACACCCATGATGCTGGTTGGGCTGACAGCCTTATCGGTCGAAATCATTACAAAGCGTTCGACCTCGAACTCGTCACACATCGCTGCCAGGTCGGCCGTGGCCAAGACGTTGTTCTTCACCGCTTCAGTCGGATTCTCCTCCATCATCGGAACATGCTTGTGGGCGGCAGCATGGAAGACGATCTCGGGTTGCTCGGTCTCAAAGAGCGATCGCATTCGCTCCTGATCACAGATGTCCGCAATCCGTGAGACACAGAAAGGCTTGTAACCAAGTTTCTTCATCTCACGATCGAATTCAAACAGACTGTTTTCGGCCTGCTCCACCAGTACCAATCTGGCTGGATTGCTCTTAGCGATTTGACGACAGATCTCGGAGCCAATGCTTCCACCCGCACCCGTCACCATCACCCGCTTGCCTGAGAGCATATTGCGAATAGCGTTGGTATCCAATTCGACCGGTTCACGACGCAGCAGGTCATCGATGTTGACGTCACGAACCTGCACTTTAAAGGAACCGTTGACCAGTTCCTCGACCCACGGAATCATTTTCACTGCGATGTCGGCTTTGCGACAACGCTGAACCAGCTCGCGAAGGCGATCTCCTGGCATGCTGTTGGAAATGATCAGCAAGTCTTTGGATTCGTACTCTTGCGCGAAACCAACGGCATCGTTGGGACTGCCCAGGAACGGGATTCCGCTCAGACGCGTTCCGTACCGTGAACGATCCTCATCCAGAAAACCTACGACGCGAAAGTCCAACTTCGACGAAGCGTGAATCTGACGTGCAAGAATCTCACCACCCTGGACAGCACCGATCACCAAAGCAGGTTTTCGACCTTGCAAAGAAATTGCCGGCCACCAAATCTCGCGGACCAATCGTGTGGCACTGCGTAGGCCGCCAATCAGTAAAATCGTGATTCCCCAGTCCAGAAGCAGAACCGAACGAGGAATTTGATAGGACTGCACAAACAAGTAGTCAACGAATGCGATCGAGATCGTGGCAAGCGTCGAGACTCTCAGCAGCGCAGCTAGGTCAGTGAAGGTGATGTAGCGCCACCAGCCGTGCAGGCTGCCAACGTAGTGAAACATCATTAATTTGAAGCCGAGCAACCAAGGCAATGTCTTCCAAAAGAAGTTGCGTGCTTCGACTGGCACCGCCATGTCGAAACGTAAACGCAGCGCTGTTTCGTAGGACAGGGCGAACATCGCCATGTGAACGATCACCAACACATAGATGCGTTTGGGAAGGTGACGTCGCCAGCTAACTGGTATCGCGTTCATTCAGAGGGTGTCATGACGTATGGTGTGGAACTAGATGGAAAACAACGACAGCTCATATCAAAACAGGCAAAGAGAATCGGATGCGCGGACTTCGTCCACGTGGGTGGCAAAAACAATTCTTGCACACCACATTGAGGGGTTTCAGGCTAGTCAATGAAGTCAAAATGGCAATCCGCGAATGGACACGAAACAGCTTCCGCGCCAAGTCGTTTGGAGTGATCGGCGCTCTTACTTTCAGCGCCATCGTTGTGCCAGTCATCTTCACGCCCCCCAGCGTTCTTCAATTCAACAAACTTTCTCGTTTACAACATCTACTCAAGAATCAAAATTCTGTGCGTACTCGTAGCTTCCATACGTGCTGGCGTAGCTGCGAGTTGGGACTCCATTAAATACCGCGCCCATCGGACGAGCTCCGGCTTTCATCAAACGTTCATATGCGATTCGAACTTGGCTCTCACGGCTGACATTGCGTCGAGTCGAGAGCACGGTTCCATCGGCTACCTTTGCCAGCATCAGTGCTTCGGAGGCAGACAGGATCGGGGGCGTATCGATCACGATGTAGCGATATTGCGTACGCAGCTCATCCAGTAGTTCTTTTAAGATCTCGATGCTCATCAACTTGTGTGGGCTCTTCTTCAAGCGACCTGCTGGCAGCAGATGAACAGTGTCACTCCAAGTCGTGATGATGGCTTCTTCGAGTGTTGCACGACCATCCAGAACGGCTGCCATTCCCAGATCGTTTGATACTTCAAAAATGTGGTGAACGTCTGGAACCCGAAGGTCACCATCGATCAGCAGAACTGGTTCTTTGATCGAGCGTCCGATACTGACCGCGAGTTGTGACGAAACGCTGGACTTGCCTTCGCTATGAACAGCACTGGTGATTGCGATCACCTGCAAGTCTTTGTTCTGGTCCGGCAGGATCAAGCCGACCCGGAGACTATCAATGCTTTCTTCAAAGAGGCTCAATGCCCTGCTGCCTCCGGGCGTCAGAGCGCGAATCCGCATTGGCAGTTTTGCCACTTCACCGACCACTGGCAACGAAGCGTGCTGAGAAAGCTGATCGACGTCACCGATCCGTCGGACCGACAATTCCCACAGCAGAGCAAGGCCGAAGGGAAAGCAACCACTGGCGAAGATGGCAGCGGCCAAGTTTCTCAGCGGAAGACTCTCGACGGGGCCTAGCGGTGGTTCGGCGCTACTGAGCAGCGAGACGCGTCCAGGAGCTCTGGCTTCGGTTGTCAGCGCCATCGCACGCTCGGAAATCTTGTCAAAGACGCTTTCTTCTCGAGCCAGTTCTGCTTTGGTGAACTGCAGATCCATCAATTTGTCGCCGGACGCGTTGGCAGCTTTCAACTTCTCTTCGTATCGCTCATTCAAGAGCACTTCGTAGGAAGACTTCAGGGACAGTTCAGCTTCCAATTGTTTTAGCAAGTCACGGTTATCAAGTGCCGCCATCGTCTTTAGCTGCTCAGTGATCTGAGGCCTTGACTGCGCTGCTGCGCCTTCGAGCGATCGTTCCAGTTCCACAATTTCACGTTGCAGTCGTCTGTAGGACGGATCGTTCTTTCCTGATGCTGCAGCGCTTTCGACTTGATGGAGGTTGGCTTTCTTGTTTGAGATCAGAATTCGCAAGTCGCTGATCTCTTGGCTTTCACTGATTGCAACTTCGACTTCAACTTCGCCAACTTGAATGTCACGTTTCTCGATGGATTCACGAATGACCTTGATTTCCAATTCCAGCATGCGGCTATCCAAGCCAGCTTGCGAGACTTTATCGCCTAGGTCTTTGAGCTCACCGAGGAGACTGTTATTGCCCGGTGTGGGAATACCGGTGACAGGGTCGGCACCCATCACGTTCTTGCCGAGCGCACGCATCTTGTTTTGCAGTCGTTCGATTTCGTCGGAGTGAATTTGCTTTTCTTGCTGAAGCAGCTCGAGAACCCGTGCGGTCTGAGATTCTTCGTCGCGACTACGGACTGCAAAGTACTCATCGAGGATCGAGTTCACCAAGATGGACGAATCATCGGGATGCGTCGCATCCAAGTAGACGTTGTAGAGTTCCGAGTTTCCGACTTGGTCGACGCGGATGTTCTTTGACAACCAAGTCGCTGGATTCTCTTTCTCCATCATCTCCTCCAATCCAGCGATTCGCGGATTGTTGATGACTTGTTCCATGACCAACGGACTGCGAAGCAATTCGACCTGTGTCTCGGTGAACTCCTCCGGATTCATCGGTTGTTCGTTCGACGTGTACGCGATGTACGGGGTGTAACTCGCGATCTTCAAGACAGCGGTTGACCGATAGGCTGGCGTGAACGTCAGCATCACGATCGCGGCTGCGATGACAGCTAGCACGCAACCAAGTGGAAGTGCGATGTACCACCACTGCGAAAGTGCCCGAATCAAGAACCGAAACGAGATGAACCCCTCTTCCTCGACTTCTCGCGCCTGCCACTGCGGCGGATAACTGGCGCCGTGGTCGTAGGGTTGAGGCGTGGAATAGGATCGACCGCCCTCTTGTTGGGCGTTGACGGCTAGCTCGTGTTGGTCCAACGGGAGGTCTCCAAAAATGACATACGACTGCGGATCAAAGCAGTCACATCAATCACTGCTGGGGGGATGGGGTGGATTACCACCAATTTGGAAGATCTACACTACTTAAGAGCGATAAAACGCGGGAAAGGTTTTCGAAACAAACCGGAATCATTCTGAATTGACGAATCGCAAGAATGAAATTCGAGTCGACGCTTTCTCTCAGGAGTGGCGGCTCGAGTGATCATCTGTATCTGGTATTTATCTGTATACTAAATCGCGTGATCCCTCGGCGATAACGGCATCCTATCCCCCCCCCTAGCAATGTCAACCCAAACCGCTCTGCTGGAGAAATCGTGATTCCAGAAACCGTCTGGCTGGCATCAGATGTGCTCATCGAGTCATACTAAGTCATCCGGTTGAACCCTCTCCAAACCTGCGGCCTTCATGTACCTCCGTCTAGCACGCCGATTTTTATTCGAAACCGACAAGCGTTTGCTGCTGAAGGCGGCATGGACCCTCGGTATACGGGGCTTGTGGAGCGTCCACCGACACAAGCGGCGACTCAAGAAGGGTGAATTCTTCCCCCCCTTCCTCTACTTGTCTGTCATCAACAGCTGCAATCTCCGGTGCCAGGGATGCTGGGTGGATGTTGCAGCAAAGCAACATCGCATCGAGGTCGAGGCTGCCAACGAGACGATTGCTCAAGCCAAAGCAATGGGAAATAGTTTTTTTGGAATCTTGGGCGGCGAGCCATTCATGCACAAAGATCTGCTGAAGATCTTTGAAGCAAACCGAGATGTCTATTTCCAAGTCTTCACCAACGGGCATTTCATCACCGACGAGGTCGCTGCTGAGTTGCGGAGGCTGGGAAATGTCACACCGCTGATCAGTGTCGAAGGCACCGAGATCATTAGCGACACAAGACGCGGTCGTGATGGTGTGCTCAGTCAGACCATGCAAGGCTTGGAAACGGCCCTGCGCCACAAACTATTGGTCGGAGTCTGCACCAGCGTGTGTAAGTCGAACATCGACGACCTCGTCAATGATCGCTGGGTTGATCGGTTGATCGAAATGGGAGTCATGTATTGCTGGTTCCACATCTATCGTCCCGTTGGCCCCGAATCCAATCCGCAGTTGGCGCTTTCAAGTGACGAGCAGCGACGTGTTCGGCAGTTCGTTGTCGATACTCGTGTGAACAAGCCAATTGTGGTGATCGATGCCTACCACGATGACGCTGGCAATGCACTGTGCCCAGCCGCCACTGGTTTCACTCACCACGTTGGTCCTTGGGGAGACATCGAGCCTTGTCCCGTGATCCAGCTGGCGACGGAGTCGATTCATGACAAGAAGCCACTCGCGGAAACCTTCAACGAGTCAGAGTTTCTAAGAGATTTCCGAGAACTGACCGCTCAGCACACGCGCGGCTGCGTGATCATGGAACGTCCCGATCTGTTGGTGGAATTGGCTGAGAAGCACGGTGCGCGAGACACAACGGTGCGCTCATCGGTGATCGAAGAGTTACAGAACGTTACGCCGCGGCGCAGCCAGTTTCAGCCCGGGGACGAGATCCCTGAACGCAGCCTGGTTTATCGCTGGGCGAAAAGATATGCGTTCAATGATTTTGGTACTTACTCACGCCACTTTGAAGTGGCGAACTATCAGGACCCGGATCTTGAGGCTCCGCCGCAGCCCGTGAGCGATTTGCCGATTGTGACAAAGTAAGTTTCACGGCGAGTTTCGCACTCGACCCGGATTCATCTTTACGTGGACGGATGTGATGCCTTATAGAGCGTCCATCATGCATTCATGCTGCGCAACAGGACGCGCAACTCAAATCACACACGGAAGGATTCGACGTGGCTGACGCTATCCCCACTACAGCTCCCGAGACGGCTACTGACGCACCTGGAATTGCGGCAGCGACCGAGGACACGATTGCCAAGTTGACGGAGGGCGATTACACCGCGGTCATGGATTACGCGACGACCCACTTGGCGCCTGCAATGATGTACGCAGCGATGGGGCTGGGCATCATTTTCCTGGGCTACCTGATTGCCAAGTACATTTCTCGAGTCATTAGTCGTCCCGTTTGCCGACGTGTCGATGAAACGCTTGGGAAATTCATCGGCAAGATGGTCTTCTACACGATCATGCTAGGTGTCACCGGTGCGGTGCTCTCCAAAATGGGAGCTCCTTTGGGCGGACTTGCTGCGATGCTGGCGGCAGCCGGTTTTGCTGTTGGTCTCGCTTTCCAAGGCACTCTCAGCAACTTTGCATCGGGTGTATTGATGTTGGTTTTTCGTCCGTTCAAGGTCGGTGACGTGATCAACGCTGGCGGAGTGAGCGGCAAAGTCAACGAAATTGATTTGTTCACAACCACGTTGGATACACCTGACAATCGTCGAATCATCGTTCCCAACAGTGCGATTTCTGGTGGCACAATCGAAAACATCAGTTTTCATCCTCATCGCCGAATCGAAGTCGTGGTTGGCGTTGATTATACCGCTGACATTCAAGAAACGCGAAACGCCCTTGAAACAGCAGCAGCCGTTCATGCAGCGGGAACCATTCAAGGCGAAGGTCGCGGCTCGCAAGTCATTCTCTCCAACCTCGGTGATAGCGCTGTGGAGTGGAAAGTACGCATGTGGGTTCCCGCCGAGAACTACTGGCCGATGCTGGAAACCGTCACCGGCGAAGTCAAGCAGCAACTGGATGCGGTAAACATTGGAATTCCGTTCCCACAACTGGATGTTCACTTGATGCGTGAAGATGGAGAAGAGGTTCGCGAGCGACCTCGTGTTCGCCCTGTTCGCCGTGACGCTGCGTGAGCGTAACGTGAGGTTCATTCGTGGTTAGCTGTTGGCGCATAACGACTTAGCCAACGGATAAACGCTGAATTGAAACGCCCCTAGGATTTTTGTCGCTGCCGACACGCGCGGCGCGACAAGTTAGCTATGATGTCGGCGACTTAACTGTCAGCCGGCATCATTTTTTGCGCACACCTTCTCATTCCTTTTCGGGTGTGTGGCAACAATGGGGGAATCATTGCGATGTGGCATACAAGCCAAGGCGATCGAACGTTGCAGGGCAGCGAAGCTGTTCTGGTGTGCAATGCAATCGACACGATGATCGATGCGTTGATGCTGCACGCTGAAGTGGATGCAGACGAAGACTTTGAAGAAGCGGGCAACCCCGAGTGTGAGTCTGGCATCGACGTCTACGATGCCTTCACCGCATCGCAGAGGATCGGTCTACTGCACGAAGTCGCGCAGCACTTGTTGACCGAGACACCGCAACCGGTGCCCCTGACAGCTGCATTGGAGGCAACCGTCGCAGCCGTTTTTGTCGAGGTTCGCGATCAGGTGGCAATCGAGACCAGTCTGTACGGTGCTCAACTTGAACTGGGCGATCCGCCCACATGGCGGCAAATGGTCCTGGACGCAGTTCGTTGCGTTTGCGGAGATGATGCTTCCGATTCGCTTCCCGCAGCCAATGGCACTGACCCCAAGCAGTGGGACTTGCTAGTCGATCAGCTGACCGACGTGATCTTGTGGGATCGTGATTTTGAGATGGCCGATACCTTCATGGACATCGATCCAGGTGTCTCTCAACATCGCCGGCAGTTGCTTGGTATCGGGGACGACTATTTTACCAGCGTTGCTCCCGATCCGCGCCCCGAGGAAGTGTTTGAGTTGGTGATCGAGACACGCCACATCGTCCGCGCGAAACCTCGCTAATCTTGGCCGTGAAACTCACGTTTTAAAGATTCGTCTTGCTGCGATTGCCAAGTCAAAGGCAAACTGCGAGCACCATGAATCCTCTCATCGCATTTCTGCGTGCTGCTCACTGTAGCAACACACACCACTACTTTGCCGTCGACGCTCTGCCGTTGGTGCAGACGGATGCCGGTAGGCGTTTGGCGAAGCTGTTGGTGCGACACCACCATCGCTACCTGCTAGGCACGATTGATCCGGACATCCGGTTCCGTGACTACCAGAACCATGTCATTCATGTGACGGACGGGTACTGGGGAGGCGCGCCGCGAGTTGCGCACAAGTGGTACGACCGAATGCAGCGCTACCTGCGAGAAGACAGGTTCAGCGATGCAGCGCACGCGGCAGGAGTATTGAGCCACTACTTCACCGACCCGTTGCATCCCCTTCATACCCAGCAATGTGCGCGCGAGCGTGTGTTGCACCGACCCATTGAGTGGAGCATCAATCAGGCCTACACCCAGATCTATCAAGATTGGCAGCAGGACGGGCATCGGGTCGTCTTTCAGCTTTCCGATCGACCGGGCTGGTTGGGAGAAGCGATTTTGCATGGCGCGCGGTTCGCCAATCAAAAGTACGACCAGCTTCTGGACGAATACGATTTGCCCAATGCACTCCATCAATCGCGAGTCGGTTTGAACTCGCACTTGCGCGCATCGTTGTCGGAAATGATCGGCTTGGCTGTGACTGGATGGGCTCGCGTTCTCGAACGGGCCGCGTTCGATGCGGAGGCGACTCGACGCCAAGCATTGCCACGCCCTTCTTCCATTGCATCCTCTGCAAGTGCGGTCTCCTTCGCTCCCTTGCGAGTTTGGTCGCGAAGTATCGAGCGAAGAGAGGAGCGAAGAGAAGTTTCCAAACTGGTGGAAGAGTTCAGCGAGACGGGAACCCTCCGCAAGCACCTGCCACACGACGTCGACATCGTGCATCGCGTGGTCAAAGTCCATGAAGACGAGAAACGGTGGAAGCAACAGCGCCAGCGACGGCTAGCATCGAAGAGAACGGTGATTGCCGTGGAGCCCAACTCCCCGGCCAGTGGCGAAGAGCCTGTCATTCTGCCGTTCCAGCCGCTGGACGAGACTCCTGAAGTTCCCGATCGCGTGCCTGCGGTAGCATTGGCTGATCCCTTGACGGTGTTGCCGTCGATTGGTGCCAAGACGGCGATTCGGTTGGGAGAACTTGGCATCGACAACGTTGGATTACTGGTTAGCACCCAACCTGAGAGCATCGCGTCGGGGCTTCAGATTTACTGGATTACCGAGGCGACGGTTTCGCGTTGGCAGTCAGAAGCCAGACTGCTGAGTGAGATCATCGACATTCAGCCCCGCGATGCGCAATTACTGGCGGCCGCAGGAGTAGGAAATGCGGCCAGCCTCCGGAAATGTAGCGTTGAAAATCTTCAGCAGAGAATTTCACAGTTCGCCACCACCGCCCAAGGGCGCAGGTGCCTCGGAGGCCAGTCGCTGCCTCGCTTGGTGGAGGTGGAACGTTGGATCACCGCTGCTAACCACTCTGATGGTGTGAGGACGCCCCGCAAACGGTCGGCCTGACCGGGTGTGTCACCCGTTCATGCACGCATGTTATCTTGAGGGTTCGACTGACTGATCCATCCTGCGAGAAGCCATTTCATGCGTGCCTTTGAAGCCACTCAGCACTACTTCGATATCGCTGCCGAGCACTTGCAACTGAATCCCGCGTTACGCGAGACTTTGTTGCTGCCGCTACGAGAAGTTCAGGTGCGGGTCACCATGGAAATGGATGATGGTGGTCTGGCAAACTTTGTTGGTTTTCGCGTGCAACACAATCACCATCGTGGACCGATGAAGGGCGGGTTGCGATACCATCCCGAAGTGGACCTGGATGAGACTCGCGCGCTTGCCAGTTTGATGACCTGGAAAACCGCGGTCGTTGACCTGCCCTATGGGGGCGCAAAAGGTGGTATCGGAGTTGATCCATCGAAGTTGTCAGCTCGAGAAATCGAACGCTTGACGCGAGCTTTTGTTGATCAGATTCACGAGATCGTTGGGCCTGACAAAGACATTCCTGCGCCCGACATGGGAACCGATCACCGCGTCATGGCTTGGTTTCGCAACCAGTGGGAGAAGTATCATGGATTCAATCCCTCGGTGATCACCGGCAAGCCAGTCGAGGAGTACGGAGCGAAGGGACGCGAGGAGGCGACCGGTCGCGGTGTTGGCACGCTGACCGTGAAGCTCACCAAACGAATGGGGCTTCGCGCCGAGGACACGAAGGTTGCGATCCAAGGTTTCGGAAACGTGGGCGCTCATGCTGCGAAGTTTCTTTGTGACGCGCAGTTTCCGATCATTGCCGTGAGCGATGTTTCGGGCACCTACTATGATCCCAAGGGGCTCAACATTCCCGAGTTGTTGCATCATAAATGTGAGCATCCACGGGGTTTGTTAGAGGGATACGAGGGGTGTCAAAATCTGCCGATCGACGCGTTGCTTGAACTCGAAGAAACTTCCGTTTTGATTCCGGCAGCGCTTGGCGGTGTGATCACCGTAGAGAATGTCGATCGAATCAAAGCGAAGATCATCATCGAAGCAGCGAACGGTCCAATTTATCCAGCGGCGGATGCGATTCTTGCCGAGCGTGGCGTAACGGTTCTTCCCGACATTCTCGCCAACGCTGGTGGAGTAACTGTCAGCTACTTTGAGTGGGTTCAGAATCGCCAACACTATCGTTGGACTTTGGATCGAGTTCGGCAGGAGTTGGATCACACGATGACGCAAGCTTTCGAGGGCGTCTGGCAAATGGCAACGGAACACGACGTTTCACTTCGCACGGCAGCGTATATGATTGGAATCACACGCGTGAGTCGGGCCGCTGAACTTGCCGGCTTGACGTCTTAATTCATGCAACGCGTTTTTCTTCTCTTGATTGCGACCAGTAACGACACTCATCGATGCCTAGCCTGACCACCGAGAACTACGTCAAAGCGATCTATCAACTGGGTGGGCATATACCCGATCAAGTGGTGGGCACCGGTGCGATCGCAAACCAACTGTCGGTGTCACCGGGAAGTGTCACTGCGATGTTGAAGACGCTTCGCGATGCAGAGCTTGTTGAGTACGCGCCATACGAAGGCGTTCGCTTGACCGGAAGCGGCAAGAAGTTGGCGCTTCGCGTGCTCCGCCGCCATCGCTTGATTG
The DNA here is from genome assembly GCA_045110715.1 of Rubripirellula sp. Lineage (GTDB taxonomy): Bacteria > Planctomycetota > Planctomycetia > Pirellulales > Pirellulaceae > Rubripirellula. Next base: position 3,625 of record JBGCGI010000341.1, on the reverse strand, counting down.
AACTGTTTTTGTCGCAAACTCTGGACCTGTCGTGGGACGAAGTCCATGAAGAGGCAGAGCACATGGAGCACGCTGTTAGCGATCGCTTGGTGGACCGAATCGACGAGTACTTGGAGTTCCCACAGTCAGATCCGCACGGGGATCCGATTCCGCGCAGTGACGGAACGGTGGACTCGTTTGATGGAAAAGCGTTGACCGAATGGTCAGCCGGAGAAGCATTTCGGTTGGTCCGCGTCCTCGATCAATCCAGCGAGTTCTTGCGTTTTCTGACCGAATCGGGTTTAGAGTTGGCTGCTGTGGGCGAGGTGATCGAGCACACCGCTCACGCGGCAACCACCACGGTGAAGGTCAACGACCGAACGACTGTGCTAAGCGAACCAGTAGCAGAGAAGCTGATCGTCGTCGCTCCCTGAGGGCGGCTACATCGCATTCGTGAAATGGAGATAGGCTGCAATGCTTCTGGCTCATTTTGCGCGCCCTATCGTTAGATCGTTTGGGCCAAAAGGGGCAAGAACAGACGTTCCGTTTACTCTCGATGTGTTGACACTTAATGGGTATCCCTATGTTGCAGCGAAGTCGAACTTTGGTCGCGTTTCCGCTCATCGCCTTTCTGGCGTGTATCTGCGGATGCATTGAAAATTCAGTGGTCGTGAAAGTCAAGAAAGATGGCTCGGCGCTGATTCACGTGCGCAATCACACTCAGCAGCCCACGATATCCATCGGTGGCAAGACGCCCAAAGCAGACGGCAATCCGAAAATTCCGTCGGCTGAGGAGTTGAGCGAGATAGCGAAGCGGTTTGGCAACGGCGTCTCCTTGGTTTCCGCAAAGCAAACGGAAAACCGCAACGGCTGGAAAGGATACGAGTTGGTTTTTCAGGTCGCAGATATCAACCAACTTGTCCTGGATGAATCCTTGCTCGATCCCACTCGCAATGAAGACGCTGAGGAAGCAGGAGACGCAGCAGAAGCAGTGAAGAAGGATGACTCCAAGGGGAAGTCGTTCGGTTCAAAATTCCAATTTGCAATGAAGGATGGCACGCTTGAAGTTTTCAACGAGTCGTTGAATCGATTGGGCAAGCCACAAGAAGAAGAGGAGGCATCCTTGGGCGCCGCGGATCCCTTTGCAGATGCGCCGGCAGCCATGTCGACCAACATTGGTCAAGCTGCGGTGGAGCAGATGATGGCCAAGGCCTTGGTGGATATGAGAATCGGAGTTTTTGTGGAGGCAGCAAATGAGATCGAATCAACCAACGCGACTTTCCAGAACGGCAACATGATCACACTGATGAGCATCAATGTGGGTGAGATGATGAACAGTCCCAACGCAAAGCAAAACTTGCGTGCATTGAAAAGTCTCGAGTCGGCCGCCAATAGACGGCAGCGACTGGAGGAGATTGGCGGCGAAATCGACGGGATGAACGTCGATCTTCACGATCCAATCATCATCAAGTTCAATTGAGCTTGACTACGACTTTGCGATTCGCGGTTTGACCAAACAATGGAATCCGACGCAGGGCTCTTCTTCTTCGCGTTCTTCTTCAGCAGCTTGTAGAAGTTCTTGGACTTGTTGCATGCGTTCGGGGTTGAGCGCCGCCGAGACGACACGCTGTTGGCCATCCGGGCCGGTGGCAACTGTTGTGATGACGGCAACGGTGTCCCCATGCTGCAGGGCGCGAATGATATGCTCGCCAACTTGCTGTTCGGCGTTCTTGATTGTCGTGACAAACTGCGCGATCTGTTGTTGGTCGACCTTGTCGACCGATTGGACGGTGCTCTTAGCCGACTTTGGGGAAGGAGTTTCCTGAGGTGTGGCTTCAGGGTTGTTTTCTGATTTCGTCATGTCGAACCTAATGAAGAATGTAATGGAGGCAAATCATTCTACAGTGCTTCGGCAAGAATTGTTTCGATACGACCGAAGCCGGCTACCAAGTGCGCTTCGCGGACATCGATTTCAAAGAAGGCGAAGTCTCCGAAGTCGGCGTACATGGATGCAGCTTCATGTTTGGCCAAGAACGTCTCGCGGGCTTGGGCGTCCTGGCCCCGCTCCAATCGCGTCGCGGTTCCGCTGATCGTCAAACGGGCTCCTGCCAGTGGGTCACCGCCCTCACCGCCAGGTTGAACCAACAGCAGCGAACAGGCGGAACGCTGATCCAAGTTTTGCGTGTGCTTGGCCAGTCCACTCAAGAGCATCACCAATGTCGTCGGATCGACGGCGGCAATGGTGACCAGTGAAACGAACGGGCTGCCATCTTCGGCGATCGTCCCCAGACTTCCTGAGATGGCGTTTTCGATAATATTTCTAGCTTGATTGGACAAAATGAATTCTTCGGATCGGTTGAACGGAAAGGTGGACACACGGTCAAAGGCACGTGTTTTAGGTTGATTTGGCAGTAGCAGGGGGCCGTCAGAGCATCTATTGCGGTCAGGAATTGGGTGTAGGTAAGATCGCACCACCAATGTCTATCAAGCCGGAATGGATCCGGTTGCGACCGAACGTATTAGGGAGACACGGATGTCGAGTGTTCGCTTTGCCAAAATTCCTCTTCGCAACGCTTGCCTTCATTTTCGCAATCGTGTCGCTTCGGGCAACGAGTACACGGCCTTGATGCAGCGATATGGCGTTAATTTGGTGCTGGATGTCGGGGCGAACATCGGTCAGTACAGCCGGAATCTAATCCGCAACGGATATCAGGGCCGGATCGTTTCGTTTGAGCCTTTGGCGGATGCCTATCAAAAACTCCAGGAAAGTCGCTGGGGTTTTCCGGACTGGCAAGTCGAACCATTCGCCTTGGGATCCGAAAATACAGTTCAACAGCTGAACATCGCCGGCAATTCCATGAGCAGTTCTCTGCAGGGAATGTTGCCCAACCATGTCGAGGCAGCGCCTGAGTCAGCTTACGTTGATACCTGCGAAGTCCAAGTTCGACGACTGGAGAGCGTGTTTGACGACTACGTTCGCGAAGGCGATCGTTGCTACATGAAGTTGGACGTTCAAGGTCACGAGCACCACGTTCTCGAGGGCGCCGGAAACTGTTTGGACAAGATCACAGCGATTCAAATGGAATTGTCCATGGAGCCCCTGTACGAAGGCCAAGAAGTTTGGCAGCAGTCGATTGAAGCGATGGAGTCACTTGGGTTTCAGATGATCTTGCTGAGCCCCGGTTTTTGTGATCAGCGCACCGGCGTGATGCTGCAAGCCGATGGGATCTTTGTTCGCCACGAAGCGATCGAGCAGCTAAAACACGCTGCTTAACTCTCGCGATTCGAGTGACAGCCCTAGGGATGCAGTTCATTCAGGTTTGCGGGCAGAGTTTCAGGCCAATCACCAGTTAGCGTGATCTTGCGAATTTTGACGCTTCGATGTTTGGGCCGCATGATACCTGGACGCGGCGGAGCGGCCACAGGAACCTCAAGCAGTGGCTGATCGTTGAGCGAGACTTTGATCGTTTGCTTGTCTCGCATCATCTTGATCGTGTTCCATGATTGATCGATTGTAATATTTTGTTTCCCGACCGCCGCGATCGGTGGTTGGAGTCGGTCAGATGTCAAGTAACCGACCTGACCGAGGTCATAGCGGCCGGTGATCCATGAAGGTGATGCCCCGGCACGCGACAGTTGAAAATAG
>JBGCGI010000340.1:0-31606 GCA_045110715.1 Rubripirellula sp. | reverse complement strand
CCAGCGCTGGCGGACTCTGCCGGTGCTCGTCCGAGGTTGTCGAACACATACAGGCCAGCAATTTTCTGTTTCTTGACTCCGTCTTTCTGGTGCAGGTCAATCGATTGCCCCAGTTCAATGGTGCCAGCTTCGATTCGCCCGACCGCGATTCGGCCCACGTACTCACTCCAGTCGAGTGTGGTGACCATCATGCGCAGTGGAGCTTCCTCGTCGACCTCGGGGCCAGGCAAAGCGTCGACAAGCAAGTCGAGTAGCGGCCGCATGTCGGTCGTGGGGACCTCCGGATCGGTCGTCGCGTAACCTTCCTTGGCGCTGCTGAAGACGTAGGCTGCTGAGTCCAGTAGTTCCTCACCACCCAGGTCCGCCAATAGTTCAAGGCCTTCGTCGAGCGCTTCTCTTGAACGAGCATCCGGGCGATCAATTTTGTTGACCACCACGATCGGACGCACGCCTGCTTCGAGTGCCTTTTCAAGCACGAATCGGGTTTGCGGCATTGGACCTTCGGCGGCATCAACCAGCACTAGGCAACCATCAGCCATCTTGACGACGCGTTCCACCTCGCCACCAAAATCCGCGTGACCGGGAGTGTCGATCAGGTTGATCTTCACGCCGCGGTAGGGGATGGCGATGTTCTTGGAAAGAATCGTGATCCCACGTTCGCGTTCCAAGTCGTTCGAATCGAGGATTCGTTCGCCTTGAAGCTCGGTGTCGCGGAATTGTCCGCTTTGACGAAGCAGGCAATCGACGAGGGTAGTTTTGCCATGATCGACGTGGGCGATGATGACGACGTTTCGGATGTCAGTGCGACGCAAGGAATTAGCTTTCGAGTCAAACGGCCGTCGGCTTGCCAACGGCTGGGTGGACGTTGAGCGGCGCTTCGGAGCGACGCTCAGGAAGATAAAGGGTGGACGGAAGATAAAGGGTGGACTCTACGCAGGCACCCTCGTTGAGACGATGGGACCTCGGGTGCTAGCGTTCACACGCTCGGTGAACGCTGCTACCTCAAGAGTTCAAAATGGTGTGGTCGAGAACGGCTCAGTGCGAATGATGCAGCACCTTGCCAGAGACCTCGCCGTCAGCAGTGGCGATGATCAGCTGAGTTTTTACAGCGTCACCCATTTTGATCGATGTCAAAAGTCCTGGGCTGGTCAGTTGAAACGTGGTCGATTCGTCGGACTCTTTCTTCTCGAACTCATAGGAGGTCTCTTTGTCTCCAATGACCGTCTTCATTTCAACTTTGGTGACGGTTTCGGGTTTCTCGACGAAGACGGTCAGCAGATCTTTGTCGTCATCGTGCGCCCATTCGGCGTGCGCACCACCACTGAGTTCGACCATGTGTCCGCCGTTGGGGCCGTGTGCAGGGTGGTCGTGGCCAGCGTGCTCGTCGTGCCCTTCGGCAGCGTGGTCATGGCCTTCGTGGTCGTCATGGTCATGGCCTTCGTGATCATCGTGATCGTGGCCTTCGTGATCGTGACCGTCATGATCTGCATGGTCGTGATCGTCACTGCTGGTGGCCGTCGCCGTTGTGTCCGCTTGGTTTTCACAGCCAGTGAAGGCAGCTGTGTAAGTGCAGAGCAACGCGATGGTGAGCAGTGTTCGTAGTGGGTTCGTTTTCATGGTTCTTGTCGTGTGTTGGGTTTGTAGGGCAAGACTCGTTCTGACGCGGGCAGCGCGAGTCTTGGCCGACGAATTCGTCTGCTACTATTGGAAGCGGTTTTGCTTCTTTTACACACCCCAAATCATCCGCCCTACAAGGCAATTAACGGCATTCGTTTGGGCATTGCGCCCACTGGGTCATGAAACGCGACAGAAAAAGAGCTTTGCTCGTACAGTGGCGTTGCCATCGAAGCAGCGCTATGCCATATTCTGCGCTCGCAAAGCCCGCCCATCGATGTTGCCTTTGTGTTCCCCTCCTCCAAGTGCGATTCACCATCTCACTTTCAGGCAAGAACAGCAAAGTGGACTCGTCGGAGTGAGCCGTGGCACGATCAGTTGAAGCCCCCAGATTTCGGTCTGAGGGAAGTCGAAAAGCCCGTGATAAATCTCTCGGGCTTTGAGCACAAACTACTTTGTGAAAAAAATCACAAAGTGTTGTGGTTTGATCGCGATCGCGCTTTCTGGGGGTTTGCACAGGCGATACGCGCTCCACTTAGTGATTGCGATACCAAGCGATGACCACGATCAAACTGGGACTTGATCTCCCGCTTCTCGGCAGCCCCGAGCAACACATTGAAGTTGCCAAGCATGTTGGCCGCGCGGCCATCATTGGGGATGACTACATCGGAATGAAGCCGACCATGCTGGTCGGTCCTGGCGATCGAGTGAAACTCGGTCAGCCGCTGTTCGAAGATAAGAAGACGCCCGGGGTGATCTATACCTCGCCTGCCGCTGGAACCGTCGCGGCGGTCAATCGCGGTGCAAAACGCAAATTTGAGTCGATCGAGGTCGACATTGACGGCGACGACAAGGTCGAATTCAGCGAAGCAAGTGGCGCGGACCCGCTGTCGCTCGGGCGAGATGGCGTCACCAAGCAGTTGCTGGCCAGCGGCTTGTGGACCTCCATTCGTACGCGGCCTTATGGGAAGGTTCCAGTTCCTGGGACTGAGCCCAGTTCGATCTTCGTTCAAGCAGTCGACACGAATCCGCTGTCGGCGGATCCTTCGGTGGTGATGTCGGACCGCAAGGACCAATTCAGTTTGGGTCTACAGGCTCTGACGCAGTTGACCGATGGCAAGGTGTTCGTTTGCAAAGGGCCGTCAGCCGAGATTCCTGGAGACGGGATTTCTGGCGTCCAGACGGAAACCTTTGCCGGGCCTCACCCCGCTGGTTTGGTCGGTACCCATATTCATTTCCTGGATCCCGTTGGCCCGACTAAAACGGTTTGGTACATCGGTTATCAAGACGTCTGTGCGATCGGTTCATTATTCCAGTCAGGGACTTTGGATGTTCGCCGAGTGATTTCACTGGCAGGCCCCGTGGTCAAGCAACCGCGTCTGCTGGAGACTCGCTTGGGGGTCAATATCACCGACTTGATCGACGGTGAGTCCGAGGATGGCGTCAAAATCCGACCGATCTCTGGTTCGGTGCTTTGTGGACGAACGGCCTTCGCGCCATTGGACTACTTAGGCCGATTCCACACGCAGGTATCGATTCTAGAAGAGGGCGACGAGCGAGAATTTTTGGGCTGGCAAAAGCCTGGTTTTGAAAAGTTCTCGGTGACTCGCGTCTTCGCATCGGCAGGCATGCCGAACAAGAAATTTGCATTCACCACCACCACTCACGGCAGTGAGCGTGCGATGGTCCCCTTGGGGACTTATGAGAAGGTGATGCCACTGGACATTTTGCCAACGCAGTTGCTTCGGTCACTGATTTATCGTGACACCGATGAAGCGCAGGCACTTGGTGTTTTGGAGTTAGAGGAAGAGGACGTGGCACTTTGCACGTTCGTCTGTCCTGGGAAATATGAATATGGCTCGTTGCTTCGCGAGAGCTTGGCCACGATCGAACGAGAAGGCTGATCGCTGTCGGTTGACGATTCGTTGATTGACACAGACAGGAAACCAAACATGAAAGCACTCCGCGACGCCCTCGATAAAGTTCACCCCTTGTTTGCCAAGGGCGGGGCTTTGGAAATGGCGTATCCAATGTACGAAGCGCTCGACACGTTTCTGTACACACCCGGCGAAGTCGCCAAAGGGTCCACGCACGTTCGCGATGGCATCGACCTGAAAAGGATGATGATCACCGTGGTGATGGCGTTGATTCCGGTGACGATTTTCGGGATGTGGAACGTTGGATACCAAGCCAATACCGCCATCGAACAAATGGAATCGGTGGGAATTGATCACGATGGTGATTGGCATTACGCCATTCACAACGCGATCGGATTCACCAATGACTCGACGAGTCATGCCGACAACTTTGTGCTCGGTGCGATCCATTTCTTGCCGATTTACATCGTTTGCATGTTCGTTGGAGGCCACGTTGAATTGGTCTTCAGTGTCTTGCGAGGGCATGAGATCAACGAAGGCTTCTTGGTGACCGGGTTGCTGTTTCCGCTCACGCTGCCGCCGTCGATACCGCTCTGGCAGGTGGCGATTGGTATAGCGTTCGGTGTCATCGTCGCCAAAGAAGTGTTTGGCGGTACCGGTCGTAACTTCTTGAACGTGGCGCTGACAAGCCGTGCATTCTTGTACTTTGCTTACGCGGGTCAAATCAGCGGTGACAAAGTCTGGACCGCGGTTGACGGTTTCAGCGGTGCAACTGCTCTTGGTCAAATGGCCAACGCACAGGCCGCCGAGGGTGTTTCCAACCCAGCCATTCAATCTCTTTCCTCCATCGCTTATGGATGGGGTGAAACCGGAGCGATCACTTGGTGGGACGCGTTCTTAGGAACCGTGCAAGGTTGCATTGGCGAAACCAGCGCTCTGCTGTGTATCGTCGGTGCGTTGATTCTGATCGCGACCGGCATCGGCTCATGGAAGATCATGGCTGGTGTGATCGGTGGCGTGACGGTCACGTCGCTGTTGATGAATGGCGTCAACCCTGGCACCAACCCAATGTTCGGCGTTCCTTTCTATTGGCACCTCGTGCTTGGTGGTGTCGCTTTCGGATTGGTTTACATGGCGACTGACCCTGTCAGTGCTTCGATGACTGACAAAGGGAAGTGGATTTACGGTGCCTTGATCGGATTCATGACCGTGCTGATTCGGGTCATCAATCCTGCATTCCCCGAGGGCATCATGTTGGCGATTCTGTTCGGCAACGTGTTCGCTCCCCTGATCGACTACTTCGTGGTTCAAAGCAACGTCCGAAAAAGGATGGCCCGTTATGCAACAACGTGATTCCCTGGGCTACACGCTCCTCGTCGCCGCAGTTCTTTGTGTCGTCTGCTCGCTGGCAGTGAGTACCGCGGCGGTTTCGCTGCGGGGCCAGCAAGAAGAAAACGTGAAGCTGGATCAGAAGAAAAATATCTTGGATGCCGCTGGGCTCGCGATTGGCGAATTCGGCAAGGTAGCCAGTGATTTGGAGAAGTCACAGATTGATGAGCTCTCCGAATGGGTCAGCGAAAAGTTCGTCGTCATGGAGACGGGCGAGTACACCGAAGATATCGACGCTGAAAACTATGACATGATCGAGGCAATGGACGGCAAAGAGACCGGTGTCGATATCGTCGATCCGCAGTTCAACATGGGCGAAAAACGTCGACCCAAGGTCATGAAGGTGTTCTTCGTTCAACGCCCAGGCACCGACCAGGTTCAACAGGTCGTGCTGCCGATTTACGGCAAGGGACTTTGGGGAACGCTTTACGGATACCTCGCGGTCAAAAGCGATGTGCAGACCATTCAAGGGATCACGTTTTACCAACACAAAGAGACGCCTGGTCTTGGTGGCGAAGTTGACAATCCACGCTGGAAAGCTCAGTGGGAAGGTCGCAAGCTATTTGACCAAGACGGTACGCCCGCAGCATTGGTCTTCAAAGGACCTGCTCCGACTGAAAACCCATACGCAGTGGATGGGCTTTCCGGAGCGACCATTACCAGTCGCGGTGTGACCAATTTGCTCAGGTACTGGGCCAGCGATGATGGCTTCGGCCCGTTTCTGAAAAACTGGAAGTCTGAACTCGCCGCTGATTCCTCAGCGAATTAACGGTAGGAGAATTTTCAAATGTCAAAAGCAAACGACGTTCTGGTTGATCCCCTGATCAACAATAACCCGATCGCTTTGCAGATTCTTGGGATCTGCTCGGCACTCGCGGTGACAACGAAGATGGAAACGTCGCTGGTGATGAGTATCGCTGTCATCGCGGTGACCGCCTTCAGTAACTTGGCCGTCAGTGCGATCCGCCATTTCATCCCCAGCAGTATCCGAATCATCGTCCAGATGACCGTGATCGCATCGCTGGTAATCGTGGTCGATCAGATTCTGAAAGCCTACATGTACGATATCAGCAAACAGCTGTCGGTGTTTGTTGGCTTGATCATCACCAACTGCATCGTCATGGGGCGTGCAGAGGGATTCGCGATGAAGAACGGAACCTGGCTCAGTTTCTTGGATGGCATTGGTAACGGATTGGGCTACGGTCTGGTCCTGATGTTCGTTGCTTTCTTCCGAGAACTGTTTGGCAGTGGTTCACTGTTCGGCATCGAGATCTTGAAACTTGACCGCAACGGCGGTTTGTACAACCCGAACAACTTGATGTTGTTACCACCAAGCGCGTTTTTCCTTATCGGACTGCTCATCTGGGCGATCCGTGCTTACAAGCCCGAACAAATCGAAGAGGCTTGAGAGAGAAATCATGGGACATTACCTCAGCATATTCATGACGGCGGTTTTCATCGAGAACCTTGCACTGGCCTTCTTTTTAGGCATGTGCACGTTCTTGGCGATTAGCAAAAACGTCAAAACAGCACTCGGTCTCGGCTTGGCTGTGATCGTGATCGAAGCCATCACGATCCCTGCGAACCAGTTGCTTTATTCGTTCCTGCTCAAAAAGGGAGCCCTGACTTGGGTGAACGACTTGGGCCTGTTCACGAACATCAATTTCGCTTCTGTCGATCTGTCGTTTCTGAGTTTCATCAGTTACATCGGGGTGATTGCCGCGATGGTGCAGATCCTGGAGATGGTTTTGGACAAGTTCTTCCCACCGCTCTATAACGCTCTGGGGATCTTCTTGCCTTTGATCACCGTGAACTGCGCCATCTTAGGTGGCTCGCTGTTCATGGAAGAGCGTAGTTACAACTTCATCGAATCCGTTTGGTACGGAGTCGGTTGTGGGGTCGGTTGGGCCCTGGCAATCGCCGCTTTGGCGGGAATTCGCGAGAAGCTGAAGTACAGCGACGTGCCTCCGCCACTTCGTGGCTTGGGAATCACGTTCATCACCGTTGGCTTGATGGCCCTGGCCTTCATGTCCTTTGGTGGCATCCAACTGTAAACGTTTCGCCGACATTCGAAGTGTCGGCGAACCAAGAAGATTCAACACAACCTGCTAACTCTCTGAAGAGCTTGCAAAGATGGAAATTTTCCTCGGCGTCGCAATGTTCACCGTGGTGGTGATCGCATTGGTCCTGTTGATTCTGGCTGCTAAAAAGCAGCTGGTCGCATCAGGCCCGGTCAAGATCATGATCAACGAACAAAAAGAAATCGAAATCCCTGCCGGCGGCAAGCTGCTGAGCGCTTTGGCGGATGCCGGCGTATTCGTCAGCAGTGCATGCGGTGGCGGTGGAACGTGCGCTCAGTGCAAAGTGAAGATCCATGATGGCGGCGGGGAAATCCTGGCTACCGAGAAGGACCATATCAACAAGAAAGAAGCCGCTGAAGGCGAGCGTTTGAGTTGCCAGGTCGCGGTCAAGAACGACATGAATGTCGAGGTGCCCGCTGAGGCATTCGATACCAAGAAATGGGTCTGCAAAGTTCGTAGCAATCACAACGTTGCGACCTTCATCAAAGAATTCGTCTTGGAGCTTCCCGAAGGCGAAGAAGTTGACTTCCGTGCCGGCGGTTACATCCAGATCGAGTGCCCTCCTCACTTAATCCACTACAAGGATTTTGACATTGAGGAAGAGTACCGTGGCGACTGGGACAAGTTCGATGTCTGGCGATACACTTCCAAGGTTGATGAGGAAGTCGTCCGAGCTTATTCGATGGCCAACTATCCTGGTGAGAAAGGCATCATCATGCTGAACATTCGTGTGGCCAGCCCGCCACCACGTTTGCCTGACGTGCCGCCAGGAAAGATGAGCAGTTGGATCTTCAGCTTGAAGCCAGGTGATGAAGCTACGATCAGCGGCCCCTACGGTGAGTTCTTTATCAAGGATTCCGAGGCCGAAATGGTTTACATCGGTGGTGGTGCCGGAATGGCTCCGCTGCGAAGCCATATTTTCGAGCTGTTCAAACGAGGTAAGACCGACCGAAAGGTTTCTTATTGGTACGGCGGTCGAAGCTTGCGAGAGCTGTTTTACATCGATCACTTCCGTGAAATCGAAAAAGACTTCCCGAACTTCAAGTTCAATATCGCTCTCTCCGAGCCTCAACCTGAGGACAACTGGGATGGCTACGTTGGCTTCATTCACCAAGTCTTGTTGGACAATTACCTGAGTTCACACGCCGCTCCTGAAGACATCGAGTACTACATCTGTGGTCCACCGATGATGAATCAGGCGGTCTTCAAGATGCTAGACGATTTGGGTGTTGAGCCCGAAAATATCGCCTACGACGATTTTGGCGGCTAGCGCGGAACATTTGCGAACTGCCCAAGGCGTAACCGCCAGCGGCTCACATGATCAATCCGACTCTGTGTCGTTTCGCAGCACGAGATCCCAAAGGGCGAGTGATGAATCGATTTGCCGCCGCTGCTTGCCTGATCTTCACTTGCGTTTGCGTCCATGCGGAGGAAATGCTTCGCTTCAGCGGCGAGACGATGGGGACAAAGTACTCCGTCAAAGTCTTTGACCCGCCGGAGTTCGACGAAGACATTCGAATTGCCGTCGATGGGGTGCTCCGCAGGGTCAACGATCAGATGTCGACCTACCTGAAGTCTTCCGAGATCAGTCAGTTCAACGAATCTGACTCAACGGATTGGTTCGAGGTGAGTGCCGAGTTCGCCAGTGTCGTTGATTTTGCTCTTCAGCTTTCAGAAAAAACGGATGGCGCTTTTGACGTCACCGTTGGACCGCTGGTTAACGCATGGAGCTTTGGTCCGACCGAACGCACGCTGTCTGTTCCAGATGCCGAGCAATTGGAATCGCTGCAAGAAATGGTTGGATACGAGAAGCTCTCTGTGCGACTCGAGCCGCCTGCTCTCAAAAAGTCCGTCGCAGGACTTCGCGTGGATCTTTCTGCAATCGCGAAAGGCCACGGAGTTGATCGCGTGGTTGAGTTGCTAAACGAATCGGGTGCCAAGCATGTCTTTGTTGAGATTGGCGGCGAGGTTCGGACGAGTGGCAGCAAGTCTGGGCAGTGGTGGAAAGTTGGGATTCAACTTCCCGATGCGCAAACGGACGACGTGATGATTGCCCACTCGCTCAGTACGAGTGCTGGCGATGATCATTCGATGGCCACGTCGGGCGACTATCGGAATTTCTTTGAGGCCGACGGCGTTCGTTACTCGCACACCATTGATCCTCGGACAGCAACGCCGATCGATCACGCCTTGGCGTCGGTTTCGGTGGTCACGGACAGTTGCATGGAAGCAGACGGTTGGGCGACAGCGATCAACGTGCTTGGCCCCAATCGAGGTCTTGAAATCGCTGAAGCAGAGAAGCTGGATGTGTTTTTGATCAGTCGTGGCAGCGACGGTTTCGACTTGGCAGGCACCGGCACGCTCGCACAGTACGCACAGGCGAAGGGCGAGGCCGCAGTCGATGCAGCACCAGCGGAAGCCGCGGGCAATGGGACACTGGCAACGCTTGTGATCACCTTCGTCGCATTCGCGACCTTGCTATTTTTGATGGCGGTGGGTGTGATGTTCGGAAGACGCTCGATCGGCGGTTCCTGTGGTGGGCTCGCAAATGCGAAAAAGGATGACGGAAGCGTCAGTTGCTCGCTTTGCAGTAATCCAGAAAGCGCCTGCAAGGAACTACGAGAGCGGATGAGCAAAGAACTATCATAGTGGCTGCGGCTTCCAGCCGCAGTTTTGCAGCTCCACTGCGGCTTCCAGCGGAAGGTTTTTAAGGCTCCACTGCGGCTGGAAGCCTCAGTCACGATACCTCTGATACTGAAGGTAGCTGAAATGGACAACTCGTCCGAGTCGAACGATTCCCAATCCGATCTCGACCCTGATGTCGCGATCGAAGGTGCGGGATCGTCGAAGCCCAGCAAGAACCGACTGCTGCGTGGTTTGGGAGTGGTGCTTGTAGGGTTGATCGCGATCGCGTTTTCGCAAGGCACGGCTCCCGAAACGGATCATCAAGTCGCCAACATGATCAGTGTGGTCATCGGCTTGCTAACGGCGATCGGCGTTGTCTATCAAGCGTTTCGGCATTTTTCATCGCAAGGCAAACGCTCGGTGGTGCCGATCGGGCTCGTTCTGATTGGGATCGCGTCGATCGCGTTGCTTGAGTTCGATGGGTTCAGCGGCGAGATGTTGCCGCAGTTCTCGTGGCGGTTCGGCAAGCAGACGCCGCAACTGCGATCGCTGAATGACCGAAGCACTAGCGAGATGGAGGCCGATTCGGAAAGCCAATTTGCGGATCAGTCAGTTGCCTCGTTGAGTTTTCTCGGCAGCGAACGCACAGGAATCACTTCGCAACGCGAATTCGACGTGCCGGCCGGTTCGGAAGCCAAAGTGCTTTGGGATCAAGGCATCGGAGAAGGTTGGGGATCATTTGCAGTCGCATCGGGTCGAGCGGTCACGTTGGAGCAACGCGAAGACCTAGAGTGCGTGACATGCTATCGGCTTTCCGACGGCGATTTGCTTTGGATGGTCTCCTACGCGGCGCGACATGAAAACGCGTTGGGGGGGATTGGCCCACGGACAACACCAACGATTGTTGGCGAGCTTGTCTACACGCAGGGTGGAACAGGACAGCTTCGCTGCTTGGAATTGAAATCTGGAACGATCGTTTGGGAACAGGATCTTTTGAAATTGGCCGGTTGGGATCAGCTGGAATCTGAAGCAGCGATCACGTGGGGGCGAGCCACTTCGCCATTGATCGTCGATGATCTTTGCGTGGTGGCTTACGGCGGCCCCCAGTCCAATGAGAAAACTGGACGCAGTCTGATCGCATTCGACCGAGAAACAGGTGACTTGAAGTGGACTGCCGGTGCAGACCAGATCAGCTACGGTTCGCCAATCGTGATGACGTTGGCCGGCCAACGCCAAATCGTGTCCGTGAATGAGAAAACAGTGACTGGTCATCGAGTGGAGAATGGCGAGGTCTTATGGGACTTCGATTGGCCAGGGCAATCCAACGGAGGTGCGAACTGTGCGATGGCAATTCCTGCTGGCGAGAATCGGTTTCTGGTTGGAAAAGGTTACGGAGGCGGCAGCGCGTTGGTGGAAGTGACCGCAACCGAAGCAGGTGAATTTCAGGCCCAAGACGTTTGGATGCTGCCCAATGTTCTGAAGACAAAGTTCACTCACGCGTGTGTGGACGGCGATGTGGCGTACGCGATCAGCAATGGGTCTTTGGAAGCGGTTTCTATTTCGGAGGGCGAACGACTTTGGACTCAGCCAAGACGTTCGCGTTTTGGCCAGGGGCAAATTTTGCTCTCCGACGGCGTGATCGTGGCTCAGTCTGAAACGGGGGAAGTCGTGTTTGTCGAAGCGAATCCCGAGGAGTATCGTGAGCTGATTCGACTGCCTGCGATGGCATCGAAGACGTGGAACATTCCCACGATCGCAGGCCGCTACTTGCTGGTCAGGAATGATCGACAAGCCATCTGCTATCTGTTGCCCGAGCGAACGAATTAGAAGGAACTGTAGGGCTTTCAAATTGGTTTTCCCAGAGCTTGGCATCACTCTCCCTCCGGGCATCCGTATCTACACATCTTTCACCTCCCCCAAGGGGAGATGAAATTGTATCTGCCAAACTTATGTAGATATCTCAACAGATGTTTTTCTCGCATTACTGGCACGCCGTCGCATAGAATAGGGAACGCGGCTAGAGGATTGGCCGTCTTTTCCACACTCTATTCTTGATTGACGCCACGACACGATTTTGCGTGTTTGGAATGCGCGCATGATCCTTCTTGGTGTTGAACCGGAGGGACTCTTGATGAAAGATGCTCACGAAAGATTCGAAGCCCTGCTGCTGAAACGAAACCTTTGCTCACTGGACCAGCTGTCTGAATGTCGCGGCCCGACGCCCGTCGATACCGCAGGGAAGTTGACTTCGACGGGATACGCCGATGCTGTTTTGATTGGCGGAGTGCTGGCCGAGGTCTACGGTTTTGGTTTCATCGATTTGAAAGATTCGTCGAAGCGGGACTGCGCGATTGAATTGCTTCCCGAGTCGATCGCCCGCGAACACAAGGTGTTTCCGCTAGAAGAACGCGAGGGATCGTTGGTGATCTTGATTCACGATCCCACTCAGCTTGAGTTGATGGATCAGATTCGTTTCATGCTGAATCGCGAAATCACTTTCACAGTGGCAACGAAAGAAGCGATCCAGGAGGCGATCAACTTTCACTATCGGCAAGCGGAGGGTGAATCGATGGATACGGTCTTCCACGACATGACCGAAACCCAAATTGATTTCCACACTCCGGTCTACAATTCCGACGAAGGCGAGTTTGATGAGGATGCCAACTCGCCGGCCGCCAAGCTTGTGCAAATCATGATCCAGGAAGCGTCGCGCGCTCATGCGAGCGACATTCACATTGAGCCGTTCGAGAATCGCATTCGTGTCCGCTATCGAATTGATGGGACCTGCACGCATCGAAGTGATTTGCCGAAACGTTTGTTGGCCAACGTGATTTCGCGGATCAAGGTGCTTGGCGAAATGGATATCACGAACAAACGCATTCCCGACGACGGCCGCATCGAAGCCTCCATCGGCGACAAACGTCTTGATTTGCGAGTCAGCACGATTCCCACCAGTCACGGCACCGCGTGTGTGATGCGATTGCTCGATCGAGAGAACTTGAACGTCGGGCTGACGCAGCTCGGGCTGTCAAAGTCGAATCACGCAAAGTTTGTTTCGCTGATTCGGCGCCCCAGTGGAATCATCCTGGTGACAGGGCCAACGGGATCCGGCAAGACAACGACGCTGTATTCGGCGATCCAGTCACTGAATACGATCGGCCGCAAAATCATCACGGCAGAGGATCCCGTCGAGTATCAATTGCCGGGGATCAATCAGTGTGAGGTCAATCGATCCCTGAAAGTCCCGTTGGATTTTCCAGACATCTTGCGGTCCATGTTGCGTCAGGCGCCGAACGTGATTCTGATCGGAGAGATTCGTGACAATGAGACTGCCAAAGCCGCTTTCCAGGCTGCTCAGACAGGGCATCTCGTATTCAGTACGTTGCACACCAACAACGCGCCTTTGTCGATTTCGCGGCTGTCAGAAATCGGATTGAAGCCCTACGTGATTTCATCGGGACTATCGGCCGTGCTGGCTCAGCGGTTGGTCCGAACGATCTGTCCACGCTGCAAGGCAAAGGATCAGCCTTCGGCAGCCTTGTTGCGGGCCGCGAACATTCCCAGCAGCCTCTTGGACAAAGCGGACTTTCACCGCGGCAAAGGGTGTGCTCACTGCGCTCAGACTGGTTTCTACGGTCGAGTTGGAATTTACGAGTTGATGAGTGTGAACGGAGCACTTCGGACTCTGATTTCCAAAGGCGCATCAACCAAGCAGGTTCGAGAGCAAGCGATCCAAAATGGTATGGTGACGCTGTACGCCGAAGCCATTCAGAAAGCTTGCCAGGGGATCACCACAATTGATGAGGTGTACCGTGTTGCGGCTCAATCGGAGAGCGAGTCGGCTGCTTTCGAGAATTTGGCAGAATCGCGCAGCGGTTGATTCTCCTTGGGCTCTAGATCCTAGACGGGTTTGAGTCCGTCACAACCATTGCTTCGGTCACTTTCAACAAGAGATGTCTATGTCGCTCGCCAAGCAAGCTCGTGTCCTTGAACGTGATCTGCTGGGCATGCTGCTGGGGGCGACCGCTGGTGTGGTGTTGGTGCGACTTGCCTTGCTGGTCACCGACGTCAATTTGTATGTCTTTGCGCCGATCATCTTGGTCGCTGCTTGGACGGGTGGATTTGTTGCACACTTAGCGACCAATCGAACCTCCGAAGCGATGGACTCGCTGCGTTCTCTGTCGATCGCGTTTCGTAGCATCGGGCTGCGGTTGATGCTTTGGTTGCTCGGTGGGGCAGCGGTGCTGGGTGTGCTGGCAGTGTTGACCGAGAGCTTCGATGTCGTCGGAAGGGTCGCCGGCACGGCCGCCTTGACCGGTGTCGCGGCCGGTTTGCTGTTCGTGTTTCTGTCGATGCTGGACGTCGCGACCAAGAGGAGATCGGGTCTGCTAGGAGCCTCTTCTGTGCTCACGTCGTACCTGTTGATCGCACCTGTGATTTGGGAAGTTGGCAATCGATCAGAAGAAGTCGTGTTTTCTGCATTCGTGCTTCTGCTGATGCTGCCGGTTGGCCTCGTGGCCATGTCGTTGATGGAGCGAGCGCAAACAAGATTCGCAGGGTGGCTTGCGTTGGTCCTTTACGGATGTTCGCTGGTCTTGTTGCTCTTTGCTGTTTGGAACGACGGTATCTTTGATTCGATGGTTTTCAGCGAGACAGGATTCGCACTGTTAGGGTTTGGCTCGCTTGCCGTTGCCTCGCTCGTCAACGCGTTCACAGCGGATGGTCGCTTCTGGCGATGGATCGGAGTTGCTGCGGCAACTCTTGCTGCGGGCATTGTGATCAACTGCGTTTGGACAGACATGAAAATTGACGAGAACTGGATTGTTGCGATCACAAGCATTGCAGTCGTGGCTGTGCACGCCAATTTGATTTTGCTGATTCCACTGAAATCGTCTCAGCACTGGTGGCGAATTGCGACGATTGTCATGGTCGCCATCACAGCGATCACGCTGGATATTGAGATGTTTGTGCGGCCAAGTAGCTCCAACTTGCTCAGCCTCTTCGGTCGGATTGCATTGGCCAGCGGAATTTTGGCTTCGACCGGAACACTCGCGATGGTGATCCTGCATCGCTTGAACCGTTCGTCCCGAGTGACTCAGCGTGAGGCTGGTGCCGGTGAGCTTTCCGAGGTTTCGTTGACTTGTCCCGGTTGCGGCCAGCAGCGAATCGTGACCGTTGGAGCGTCAACGCCTTGTCAGTGCGGGGTACGCGTTGTCGTGACGGTTGAGGTGGGGCATTGAAAGTGGCTGGTGATGTTGCCGGAGCTGTGTCGCTGTCGCTCCTTGATCCGGCCTACTTGAATGAGAGAAAGCGTTTTGCATGGTTTCGAGGTTTTCGTTCCGCAGCTATGGAATTCCGGCGTGAGCGATGGTGTGAATTGTGTCCCAATAGTCGATACAATGACTCGCATTGATTGGCACCTATTTTTGACGAGTCACGCATGCGAATGACCATCCTTTGGCTGTTGGTTCTCTTCACGGTTGTTTGTGGTCCCTCCGACGGACGCGAGTGGGTCGATTCGACTGGTAAGTTTCGAATCGAGGCCGATTTGGTTGCCCTTCGAGGTGACAAAGTGATCCTGGAAACGGAGGCCGGCAAGATTGTGGCGCTTCCGATTTCTCGCCTGAGCGTGGCGGATCGAAAGTTCTTGCAGGAGAAGACAAAGCCAACTTCACCGGCTTCGTCCCTGGAGCCACCCGCGTCGAAAATGCAGCCGGCTCCCACACGGTCGCCCGAGCATGAGGACTCGAGCGAGCTGGCCGGCCGGGCATTCGAGATTCTGAGTGCGCAGTGTGTTCGCTGCCATGGGAAAGACGAGTCGAATGAAGGTGGGTTCGGGTTTGCGTTGGACCGTGAAAAGCTTGTCTCCTCTGGCTACGTGCTGCCAAAGGATCCGCTACGGTCTCCCTTGCTCGAACGGATGACCTCGAAGGGTTCGCCGATGCCGCCGGCCGGGGAGTCGCCAAGACCGTCGACCGCCGACATCAAAGTGATCAGGGAGTGGATACAAGCAGGCGCTGCCTCTGTGACTCAGGAAGAGCCACAAGTCTTCATTACAACAGAGCAAATGTATGCCCGCGTTTCTGCCGATCTGAAGAAGGTCGCCAAGCGGGATCGCCCGTTCGCTCGCTATTTCTCGGTCACCCATTTGGCGAATGCAGGCGTGTCAAAAGAGGAGTTGGCGACCTATCGGTTGGCGTTGGCAAAGCTGGTCAACAGTTTGTCATGGAATCGGCAACTGGCCGATCTGAAGTCACTTGGCAGTAGGAACGATCTCTTTCGAGTCGACTTGCGCGATCTGAAGTGGACGGCTGACGATTGGAAGCAAGTGCTTTCCTACTATCCTCACGGTTTGGTTTTCGAGTCACGCGACGCGTTCAATGTTCGTACCGGTACTGACTGCGAGGTACCGGTGGTACGCGCCGATTGGTTTGTCTCGGCAGCTTCCAGACCGCCTTTGTATCACGAGCTTGCTCAGATTCCGTCGACCGACAAACGACTTGAAGATCTCCTGCGGGTGAACGTCAAAGCGAACATTGAACAGGGCCGCACTGTCCGCGCTGGTTTCGCTCGGTCCGGGGTTTCACAAAACAACCGATTGGTGGAACGGCATGAATCCATTTTCGGAGCCTATTGGAAGAGCTACGATTTTGCTGGGAACACCGGCCGAAAGAACTTGTTTGAGAATCCGCTTGGTCCGGGAGCCGCAGCTGGAACCTTCGCACACGACGGTGGCGAGATCATTTTTCGCTTGCCCAATGGAATGTTGGGTTACATGCTGACCGACCAGTTCGGCAGGCGAATCGATCGTGGACCGATCGAAATTGTCAGCGACCCCCGTCAGCCCGATCGCACGGTGGTCAATGGCGTGTCGTGCATGTCCTGTCACTACGGCGGATTCATCCAGAAAACGGATGAGATTCGAAATCATGTCCTGGCGAACCAGACAGCCTATCGCAACTTCGATGAAATCATGGGGCTGTATGCCGAACCGGAGGCAGTCGGGAAATGGATCCAGGCTGATACTCGTGATTATCTTTCGGCACTAGCGAAGGACGAAATCGGTTTGCCCAAGCCAACGAAGGCGGGCGAACCAATCGTGCTGATTGCCAATCGATATCAGAACGAGGTCGATCTGAGTTTGGCCGCAGCGGAACTTGGATTGCAGCCTCAGGCTTTCGATAGTCAGTTGAAGAAGATTGCGGACGATACCCTGCGACGCACTGTTGGCGCTTTTAAAACTCGCGGAGGCGTGGTGAAGCGACAGGCATTCGATCAGGTGTTCGTTGAGCTCGCGACCGTGTTGGGACTGGGCATTCGATCAGGGGCCCCGCCCGCCCGCGTTCCTCCGCGGAGCGTGGCTGCTGTTCGTCCCGGGCGTGGGACGGCCAGATCATCGACGATGCGCGAGCCGGTCCCAGCGGAGGCGGAGAAATCGCTTCGTTCGGGTATCGAGGCGCTGAACCGAGGCCAGTGGCAGGCCGCAGAGGACGAATTCGCAATCGCGCTACAGTTATCGAGCGACGGTGTTTTTGTCGGACGCGTTTTTGAGCACGCCATACGCCTTTATGAACGCGGTGAATCCGCTACGCGTCTGATCGAGGCACATCGCCATCTACTCGACCTTTGCAAGAATCCGGAAGAAATCATCGAGGCACGTACGAGGTTTTTCGCCTCGCTGTTTCGGTTTGCCAATAAGTCAGAGTCGCCATCTTGGCGAACACGCAGCACTTCTAGAATCGACTGGAAAGACAAACTGCCGACATCCGTATCCACTGCCGTCGCTGCTGTGTTTGAGGAGCAACTGAAGCATTCCCCAGAGCATGAGCCCGCTCTTCGGGTCATGCAAACCTACTGGCAACGGGTTTACGACAACCCTCAGAAACGAACGCCGATCATGGTCAAGCTTCATGAATTGTACCGGGCGCGAGGTGAGCAGCTTGACGCTACATCCGTGTTGGACTTGATGTTCTTGATGGCGCAGTTTGGTGATCCCAAGCACGGCGCCGAGGTTCTTGCGGAGATGACGAAAGACGCCAAACCTGCGCTGGCAGGTATGTTGCGAACTGCTGAAGCGGAAGCGTGGAACCGGGCTGACGAAAAGGAAAAAGCGCTGACTGCGCTGAAAACCGCACGTCGGGTGCTGCAGGCGGATCGAGGCTCCAATCACGGATTGCAACTCGCCAAAGTCGGTGACGTGTACATGTCGTTGGGGGAGCCGGTGCTGGCGAAGGAGGTCTATCGCTCCGCACTGCGGAACGAGAAGAATGCTTATCAGGTTCGAACGCTTCAGGAGAAAGTTGCCAAAGCGGTTGACGCGACTGGTGGAAACGCAGAAGACGGCGACGAGAAGATGGATGCGTTGCTCGACCCCGCGCTCTCCTTTCGCATGGAAGCCGAGAACCAGGAGAAGATTGCTTTGAGATCTGGGTCGTACTACAGCTTTGTGCAAGCAGCGAACAGCTGGATCAAAGCCGACGAAAAGACACGTGCTGCTGCCGCCCTCAAGAAAGCGGCCGAGGCATTACGCGCGACGAAAGTTGATAGCAGTACCGAGACCTATCACTCCAATCTCGCGAAGTTGTACCGTCAGATCGATCGAGGCCAAGAAGCATGCGGTCACCTGATCGAAGCCTTAAAACACAGCAGATACGATCATTCTGTTGAAGATTACCAGGCTCGGATCGACGCCATCGTGAGTGGTGACGATTCGGTCAAGATCGCAGCCAGCGCCCAGGAGTTCATTGACGCGAACTACAAATTTCGAGTGGAGGCTCGGAAGCATGAGGCACAGCAGATGTCTGACCCGAGAATGGCAGCGACGTACCTTATCAAGGCAGCCCAACAGTGGAGTCAAGCAGGCGATGCCAAAGAAGTCACTCGCGTCGGGTTGAAGGCGGAATCAGCGATCAAGAAAATGGTTTCCACTTCGACTTCCTCCTTTCCCCAAGAGCGTTTGCATCGTGACTTGGCGCAGGCTTACGAGGAGGCCAATCTGTTTGAAGGGGCGGTCAGGAATTACGTGGACGCCATCGGTTTCGCGACTTCTGACGACGAGGCGGTAAAGCACCACCAGCGAATTACCGTTCTTTGTGAAGCGAATGGACTGGCGCTTCCGAAGCTCGATCCTGAATCGGCTTTGAAGCTTGATCCTTTGAACCGGTTCAGAGTTGACGCCAGAGACTACGAAGAGAAGGCAGAGAAAGCGACAACGATGTCATCAAAGACGCGGTACTGGAAGTCCGCGAGTGAACGCTGGCTGAAGGCCAATGAACATGCGGAGGCGCTAAGAACTGCTGATATTCACGCTGGTCTGGTGATGAAGGATGTTCCCGTGAAAGAGTATGACCTTGAGCGTCTGGCCAAACTCTATGAAGCGATCGGAAACAAAGAGCGTGCTATCCAGGCACTTGAAAAAGCGATCACTGTTTCCAAGAGCGACTATCAAGTGAAGAGGTTCAGAGAGCGAATCAGCGCTTTGCAGTAGCAGGCTGGTCGATTCCCTCGATGTCTTTGTTGCTTGATTCCACCTTTTTCCCCAAGAGATAGATCGTAGCCGATGCTTTGGTTCTCTCTTCTGGAATCCAATAGCCCTCGCCGACTTGAGTGGGGTTCGTGATCCCGTCGGTCAACGCGTGCTGATCGTCCAAGTGCATCGGTAGAGTTTCGATGCTTGAAACTTCACATGGTCGCCCCAACGCTACGTTCTCTTTCCCCACGAATACTTGCACTTCGGCCAAACCGTTGCCGGACCCAATCCAACGCGGCATCTCGATCATGACTCGGTCGAACATCACGTTTGGCAAGCGGACAGGATTCGAGGCAAGGTTGCGATTGAGCCGCAGACCCACGCGTTTCCAAACAGCTTGGGCTCCATTGAATAGTCGTATGTTAACAAGGGGTGTAGAGCGTGGATGCAGGGACTGGTCCAGGGGAAGATTCCAAATTACCAATCCGATTTGGCCGCCACTGGTGCTGAACTTGAACTTCAGTTCAGCTGCATCGACGGTCGTTCGATACTTCTCTTTGCTCGCATCGACACTCGCACGACGCGTCTGCTGAATGTCTTGACTCATCTGATCGAAATCACGCTTCAATCCGCCAGCACTGTTCGATGCCATCAATTCCGCATTGACGCGAGCTAAGGATTTACGCGACTCGGCAAGTATCAATTTGATGGCGGCATCGTATTCATCTTTCCCGAAGGTTCCTCCCTCCGCGATCAGTTCCTTGGCATTCTCGATTGCGTAGTCATAGTACTTCAAGGAAGCAATCTGGCTTCGCGTCACAATGTTTGGCGAGGTTTTTCGTTCAATCGCCCGAATGTTGACCTCTTGCGCACGCCGAGCTTCCTGGAGACGTTCAATGAACGGATTGTTGGGTTGTTCTGCTTCCTGAGCTTGGACGTTGTGCCCTTGGAAAGGAACGAGGAAGCTTAGCACCAATGGGACGACGAGAAACTGCGAAACGCTGCGGATCATTGCAGAGCGGCTCTTGATACGAGATTCTGGACTGGCGCGTTTTCGCTGAAACGCCGATCACAGTCTAACGAGTCTGCTGATGGTCGGTATGATCCGTTAGCTATCTGATCGAGCCTATAGGCTCGCGAGCATGATTCTTTGTTCGTGCATCTCGGCATCGACGTACGAGCGATCGTCACTGCACAGTCGGTTGATCGGAACGCTGATGTGCGTGCCGTCCTGTTTGGTCAGTTTGACATGACGATCGGTTGCGTCGGCCAAAATCGCGACGATTTCAAACTTGCCGGATCGATCGGTCCAAGTTCGTGCCTTGGCCAAGAACTGTTGCTGCTCGCGTTGCCGGGATTCCATCTTGGCAATCCGAGTCTGAGCACGTGACTCTCGGAGGGCAGCCTTCTCAGCCCGGACTTTGTTGGCGTTGGCGATCCGTGTTGGCATCATCTGGGCATTGTATGCACGTGTCTGTGCGAGGGTGGCTTGACGAGCCATGTTGGCGCGGGCCGCCTGCATGGCGATTGGGGAGGTCGTCGGATACCGGGAGGTGATGCCCGAAGCGTTTCCGCCTCTGAATGAGCTGCTGGATGCTTGGCTTGATTGTCCGGACCCGCCGCAAGCGACGGATACTTCACAGCAGGAGATCGTTGTCAAAAGGGCGATCACGACGGCAAACAGGTTTCGCATATTCAGGGTCCCTTGAAGCGGAGGAAGAAGAGAAGGTACTCCTATCCCTGTTGATAACGGGTTTGCGAAGCCCGATCCACCAAAATCTGGTAAGAAGTTCGCAATATCGTCCGCTGTCGACCCCGTCACTTGCCCCCTTTGCGTATCGGTTTTCCATGCCACCCGCCCCTGTTGAAGTCTTGATCACCAACGACGCCGTGATCTTTGGAATTCTGCTCCTGATGTTGGGCTTCGTTTTCTGGTCCAGCAATTTGCAGAATCGGTACTGGAAAGTTTTCTATTCCATTTTTCCGATGCTGTTGCTGTGCTACTTCCTGCCTTCGTTGTTGACGTTGTTTCGTGTGGTCGACCCGGCCCAATCGAACCTCTATTTCGTTGCCAGTCGATATCTGTTGCCAGCCAGTTTGGTCTTGCTGACTTTGAGTATCGATCTCCGTGAGGTTCTGCGATTGGGCCCGAAAGCACTGATCATGTTTTTCACGGCCACGATCGGAGTGATCTTGGGCGGCCCGATCGCGATGCTGATCGTTGGCACCTTCAGTCCTGAACTGATCGGCGGTGAAGGCAGCGAAGCGATTTGGAAGGGACTGTCCACGGTCGCGGGGAGTTGGATCGGCGGGGGAGCCAATCAAGCTGCGATGAAGGAGGTCTTTGAACCTTCCGATCAACTCTACAGCGTGATGGTTGCCGTCGATGTGGTCGTCGCAGAGTTTTGGATGATGTTTTTGCTGCTGGGTGTGGGCAAGGCCAAGTGGATCGATGCCAAGTTGGGCGCTGACTCCTCCAGCGTCCTGGAACTACAAAATAAGATGGCCGCGTTTTCCGAGAAGACCGCGCGTATTCCCACCACGACAGATTTGTTCGTGCTGTTGGGGATCGCCTTTGGAACGACCGCAGGAAGCCATTTCGTCGCTGACTGGATCGCACCCTTGATTGGTGCCGAGTATCCGGCGCTGAAAAAGTTTAGTCTCGATTCGGGCTTCTTTTGGTTGATTGTGATCGCGACCACCGTTGGCGTGGTGTTGTCGTTCACGAAAGCCAGGGAGTTGGAAGGAGTGGGTGCCTCCAGAATCGGAACGGTGTTCATCTTCATTTTGGTCGCGACGATTGGTTTGAAGATGGACCTGATGGCCGTCCTAGAGCATCCGGGCCTGTTTCTTGTCGGCGGTATATGGATGCTGTTCCACGTGGGGCTGTTGGTCTTGGTGGCGTATCTGATTCGCGCGCCGTACTTTTTTCTGGCGGTTGGCAGTAAGGCAAACATTGGCGGAGCGGCCAGTGCGCCGGTGATCGCTGCCGCCTTTCATCCGTCGCTGGCGCCCGTTGGTGTGTTGTTAGCAGTAGTCGGTTATGCGCTGGGTACGTATGGTGCTTACCTTTGCGGTTTGATGATGCGTGCTGTCGCACCGTAATTGAGTGCTGCACCTAAATTGAGTGAGCAAAGAAACGATGACGAAGCGAAAATTAGATGTGAATTTCCATCCTGAGTGGATTCACGAGGAAGCGTTTGTGGCCGAATCTGCAACGGTGCTGGGAGAGGTCCAGATTGGCAAGCAAGCCAGCGTTTGGTTTGGAGCAGTGGTCCGTGGCGATTCGGTTCGCGTTGAAATTGGCGAGCGTTCGAATGTTCAAGATTTGAGTGTGATCCACGCGGACCCTGGGTTCCCGTGCACGATCGGAAACGACGTCACGATCGGGCATGCAGCGGTGGTGCACGGGGCGCAGGTCGGCGATGGTGCCCTGATTGGAATTCGAGCGGTCGTGCTCAATGGGGCCAAGATCGGGGACGGGGCGATCGTCGGTGCTGGGGCTGTCGTCACCGAAGGCTTTGAGGTGCCAGCCGGACATCTTGCGGTTGGTGTGCCCGCCAAGGTCGTCCGGGAGCTCACGACAGAGCAGGTCGCTAGAGCCAAGCATGCCGCGGAACACTATGTTCAAGCAGGGCAGGTTTACCGCGCAAAGAACGAAGCGAAGTGACCACTTTCGCGTGGCTGCGGCTTCCAGCCGCAGCGAATTGCTGAGGGAAACTGCGGCTGGAAGCCGCAGCCACGACTAGCCAATCGCGTCGAATTGGAAGTAACCGTTGCTGTGCAACGTCTCGCTCAAGCGGAATCCGGGCGTGATGCCAACGCCACTGAGCCAAGTTCCGGTCGAGAACACGCTCGAGGCTTCGGTCTCATAGACGGTCGAATCGATTTCAATGCGATCGATCCTGACGTTGAAGTCGATTGCATTGGCAGCATCATAGAAATCGTTGATGAAGTTGATTCGTACGTCCGATGCAGCGACCGCGGCTTCGCTTTCGTAGCTGAGTTCAATGAAGTTGCGAGCCTGGTAGTCGCCGAGTGCACCTCCATTTTCGCCAATGTCGAATGTGGCTACCACGACACCAGCGATCTCCAACTCAATGATCTCGTTGGTCGAATTGCCCGCCGCGAAGACTTTGATCGTCGTCGTTTCAACCGACGTTATTCCGTTGGCGGTTCCCGGCGTGCCGCCGAGCTGATTGCTGGCCGCCCAATTCGAGGCCACGTCGTTGTTGGCGTTTGAATCGATCAGGGCGAGCGTGAATCCATCTCCGTCGGGTTCGGTGGGCCAGGGAGCCGCATCATCATAGGAGACTTGGTCGATCACATTTCCATCGACATCCAGCAACGTAACTGTCTCGCCACCCCCGCTGAGGCCGCCGGAGTATTGGCCACCGACATAGATGTCACCGGGAGCCTGGTCTCGGAATTGCGTGTCGGCGTCGGTGAACACGACGTAATCGCCTGGAAGGATCACCGTTCCAGATGCAATGGTCAGGCCCACCCCGTCAATGCTCCAACCGGAAAGGTCAACAGCTTGGTTGGACGCGTTGTACAACTCTAAGAATTCAGCGTCATCATCCGCTGGGTTGTAGTGCAGTTCATTGATCACGATGTTCGGATTGGTCAGCGAGTTGCCTGGCAAGCGTGACTCGTTCGCAAAAATGCTGCGACGTAAATCGATTGCGTCTTGCCAGCCATTGACGAAAAAGCTGGATCGGAAAATGTTGTCTCGGCCCCAAGCGTCGAACTCAAGATCGGAATTGGTTTGTCCCATTTCCGCAACCAACTCGGCTCGCCGGTCGATCAGGTAGTCCGTGGTCAGATAGGTATCGATCAACGTTTGCAGGCGTTGCCAATACATTTCCTGGAACTCGGGGACTTCCCAAATCGCGTCCATGAATTCGTTGCCAATCGCCTCAGGCGTGGTCACGAGTTCGCCGCCGCCGAACGAATACGAATCGCGCCATGTCAGGTCCAGGTCCCATTCGACCAGCGACCAGCGATTGGTATCACCGTCGAGAGCCGCATAGAAGTTGTGCGTGTGTTGGTCGTAGTGACGCACGAGACCGGTCAGGGCCATGTGGTTGACCGCTGCAGGGATATCGACGTTGTCGTAGAGCCATTCCGTTTTGGCATCCGAAGGCGCTGAGATCAGGACATCGCGAGCGGCCAGCACGGCAGTGTAATCCTCATCGCCGGGCTCCTTTTTGTCAAAGCCATTGGAGTTCGAGAATCCGCCACCATCGGCCTGATGGAACTCGCCGTCGTCGTGTCCGTTGGCTTTCCGCCAGGTTCCGTCGTACAGTTCTTGGAATCGATAGATGCCGTAGAACTCGCCATTCTGTTCGACGCGAGTGTGGAACGATGAGGTGAAGGAGTCGGTTTCAGCGTTGAAAATTTCCCAAGAGATCTGGGCACTCATGAACGACCAGTCGGCGAAGTCCGACACGATGCCAAATTCATCGACCGGAGTGGCGGCATAGGGACCTAGGTCAAGCAAGTAGCCGTCTGGCAATTCAATCTTGAATCCTTTCTTGTCAAAGTTGCGCGAGAAGCTGCCGCGGATGCGAACTTCTGCATTGTCGATCACTTGGTCTCCATACGCCACGACTGTTGGGATTTTGGTGTTCGTTAAAAACAGTTCGGTGGTCAATTCCTCGAATGCTTCTGGCTCGACAAACCAGTGGAAGACCGGCAGTCCGTTGTCGACAATGTCAGCGGGCGAAACGACAACGCCAAGATAGTTGATCGTGTCGCCTTCAAAGGGTGCTGTCGCGACATCGGAGTCGATGCGATAGCGCACCAGCGTTCCAGCATCTTGGCCTGGTACGGTGGCTTGCCAAACATCGCCACCAACATTGGTCATCGCAACGGTCTGGTCTTCATCGAACATGATCTTGAACGTCAGATCGGCGAACGTTGCATTGGGAATCGTTGCCGATACCGTGAACGCTTGATTCGGCAGCGGCTGCCCTGGAGTCACCGTGATGTTGGAGATGTCCTCGACAGGGGATTCCGAAAAGATCGAATTCAGGGCAGCGGGTGTGGGGCCAGGATTCGAGGTGCCCCAATTGTCTGCACTTGAGTTGTCGAAAGTCGGATTGATCAACTCCAGCGATGGCCCGTTACCGTCGGGGCCGCCAGGCCATGGGTTTGTGTCGTCGTAGGAAACTTCGTCGATGATTGTCTCACCGTCGGCTGCAATCAGCTGAATGGTTTCGCCACCTCCGGACAGTCCGCCACCTGCGAATTCTGCGATCGGAGTCACTCCCCATTCGGATTCGGCGATCGAGATGGATGGCGCGACGATTGCATACTGGCCAGCGGCCAAAATGGTGCCTGGGTCGAAAGTCAAATCGAAGCCACTGAACGACGCGCCGGACAGATCGAAGTCTTGATTGCCTGGGTTGTAGAGCTCAAGAAACTCGGCGTCCCCATCGATCTCGCCGTCTGGTCCCGGGTTGTAGTGAATTTCATTGATGATGGCGAAAGCACCATCCACCGGCGGGCCAACGGAATCTGCGTATTGGAAGTATCCGTTGGTATGCAACGTCTCGCTTTCGCGGAAACCAGGTGTAATTCCGTCGGCCGACTTCCAAGTCCCGGTCGAGAAGACATCGCTCGCTTCGGTTTCGTAGGTGATTCCATCCAGACTGATGTTGTCCACTCGCAGGTTACGATCAATGCCGTTGGCTGGATCGAACAAGTCATTGGTAAAGACCACCCGAACTTGATCCGCACTGATTCCATCGGCGTCATGTGTGAACGTCAGATAGTTACCACTGGAAGCATCGCCACCAACGTTGTTCCAAGTCTGAACCGTCACGCCATCGATTTGCAGTTGCATTTGTTCTTCGCCACGATCACCTGCGGCTCGGATGGTGATTGGCAACGTCGCTTGGTAGGACTCCAGCGTCCGTGCATCAAAGGCGAGGCTCGATTCGATCATCCCCACGTGCTGCTCAAGGATCCAGTTGGCGCCAATCGCGGTGCTACCAGTCTTGTCGTTTGAAGCTGCCACGTCGGCGCCTGTCAGTTCAGCTAGCCGAGCAATGAATTGTTGACCACGTGATCCTTCGCCGGTATCGCAACCGTAAATCAGAATGTCGGCATCCTTCGTCAATGACTGTGCCCATCCCCGGACTTGCCCGCTGTTGTGTTCGAGAGCCTGTTGGTCCACCGGCTGGTTGCCCAGTTGTAGCTGTCCCGATTTTCCGTGAGCAAGAATGTGAACGCTGGAGACGCTCGACCGATTGGCAAGCACGTCGCTAATCTGATCCAAGCCGCTGGTGTTCGAGTCGAGCAAGATGATTTCATGCTGATCGGAGACTTCGCTTAAGAAGTGACCCACGTCATCGATTCCCGCATCCACGAAGACGAGATGGTTGGAGGATTGGATCTCAGTCGGGCGTGCGACCACTGCGGCAGCATCGGAAGCAGCGATCGCGATCGCGCAATCCCCAGCGAGCATGATTCGGTTTTCCAGCGCAGCGATCGACCACTGAAGCGACTGACGCTTCTTCGCTTGACTCCGACGGTTGGCTGGCTGGGAAGAAAACATGCTGAGTCCTCGGGTCGTCGCGGAGTATTGGTGGCGTCAAAAAGTCGGCATTCGTTGAGATTCTTGGCATATCAGACTAACTCTCCCGTTGTATTAAACCAGATGCAAAAGCGGTTGAAGTTGAGCTCAATTGGGAAGCTGGTGTCGCAAAGGATGTTTCAAACTCAAGCCTGACTGGCAAAGTTCGGCGGGTGCTGGAGCGAGTGGCACAGTCACGAGAAAACCGGCCTTGAATGAGGCTGTTGTTGGTTCTCAATGTGAGACATGGTGTTTTGGGGGCTCGAATGGAAAAACGTTTGGTTTCCTGAGCGAGGTGTCCTGTTTGCCGTTGCGTAAAGTACGGGCAGCGGTAAACTACGCCCCAATCCATGTGAGTAAAACGAACGTAGAAAGCACACAGAAAACGAATGACGATCTCGAAAGAGCGAAAGACGCAGGTAATCGGCGAACACAAGAATGCTGACGCCGATACCGGCTCGCCTGAGGTGCAAATTGCCATCTTGACCGAGCGCATCAACGGACTAACCGAACACATGCGGACACACCGCAAGGACTATGCCTCGCGACGAGGTTTGTTGGGTCTGGTGAGTCGTCGTCGGCGTCTGCTGGACTATGTGCGAGGAGAAGATCCTCAACGGTATCTCGATATCATCGGAAAACTGGGCATTCGTAAGTAGCCCTTTCAAGCCGCGGTCATGCGAAGAAGGCACCAGCCACCTCGCTTACTGCGGGGCATATCGGGCAAGTACGCGGAAATCCATTAGGGTTTCCTGGCTGTTGCTGCCCGCAGGTTGTCATCTTTCTCTGCACGCAAGCGGATTGCTGGGTTCTTGATCCATCGATGGATCTGCTTGTTCTTTGTCCGATAAATTCGGAATTGAATTGATGGCTGCGTGCTCGCAGCTCTCAATCTCTGTGCCGCGATCGTTCGATCGCTCACTGGTATGTCAGCCCATTACTTGCACTTTGATCCAATTTCAAAGCGTTTGATGGGCAAAAAACTTGTTGTCTATGTAGGTTGAAGGAAATCAAAGTGTCAGAAAAAACGATTCGTGTTGAGAAGCAGATTGGCGGTCAGACCATGTCTTTCGAGACTGGCCAGATTGCCAAGCAAGCTGCGGGAAGTGTCTTGGTTCAGTACGGTGAAACCGTCGTGCTGGTTGCGGCAGCCTCCAGTGACCCCCGTCCAGGTTTGGACTTTTTCCCATTGATGTGTGACTACCGCGAGCGACTTGCTGCGGCTGGTAAATTCCCAGGTGGCTTTCTCAAGCGAGAGGGGCGTCCGAGTACCAAAGAGACATTGAGCTCTCGCTTGATGGACCGTCCGATTCGCCCTTTGTGGCCTCAAGGTTACAAGGACGAAGTTCAAGTTCAGGCTTTCGTGATCGCAAGCGATCAGCAGAACGATGGTGACGTCCTGGCAATGAATGGTGCTGGCCTTGCCTTGCACATCAGCCCGCTACCATTCCTAGGCCCGATCGCCAGCGTTCGAGTTGGCAAAGTGGACGGCAAATTGGTCGCCTTCCCAACGGCGGATGATCTCGAGTCCAGCGTGCTGGACATGATCGTTAGCGGTTCACAGAAAGAAGTGGCAATGATCGAGGGCTTTGCCCAAGAGATGCCCGAAGATGAAATGATGGAGGCGATCCAATTCGCTCATCAAACCATTCGCGAAGTCATCGAGCTTCAAGAAGAGCTGTATCAGAAAGTCAATCCAACCAAGGTTGAGTATGTACCGCCGGCGGACGATGGACTGTTCCAACGTTTGAACGACGCCTACTACAACGACTTCAAAGCCGCCCAGCAGACTTCGGGCAAGCAAGATCGAGCGAAAGCGGTCAAAGATCTTCGCGATCGGGCTAAGAACGACGTCATTCCTAATCCTAAAGCCGACGATGCGATCTGCGAGAAGCGATTCAAGTCGGTTTGGCATGACTTGGAAGAAAACGTTGTTCGCGATTTGATTTCGGCTGGCACACGTCCAGACGGTCGTGACGGAAGCAGCCTGCGATCGATCTACTGCGAGACCGACCTGCTACCTCGTGTTCACGGTTCCGCCCTGTTCCAGCGTGGTGAGACTCAAGCGCTTGTGACCATCGCCCTGGGAACATCCCGCGATGAGCAACGTGTGGACGGTTTGATGGAAGAGTACAGCAAGAAGTTCATGCTGGACTACAACTTCCCATCGTTCTCGGTTGGCGAATGCCGCCCGATTCGTGGACCTGGTCGTCGAGAAATCGGACACGGTTGTTTGGCTGAGCGAAGTGTGGCACCTGTGCTGCCTTCGGCCGAAGACTTCCCTTATACGATTCGTGTGATCAGTGACATTCTGGAGTCCAACGGCAGCAGTTCGATGGCGAGTGTCTGTGGTGCTACTTTGGCATTGATGGCTTCCGGTGTTCCAATCAGCAATCCTGTTGCCGGTATCTCGGTTGGCTTGGTTCGCAAGTCACCAGACGATTGGGTGCTGTTGACCGATATCCTGGGGACCGAAGATCACTTCGGCGACATGGACTTCAAAATCGCTGGTACTCAGAATGGTATCACAGGTATTCAGTTGGACCTGAAAGTAACAGGCGTCAGCGAAGAGATCATTCGTGCCACGCTGAAGCAATCGCGTGAAGCTCGGATCGAGATCCTACGCAAAATGTTGACGACGATTTCGCGTCCACGTCGCGAGATCGCCCCAACGGCTCCTCGCCTGTTGCGAACGAAGATCGCTTCCGACAAAATCGGTGCCCTGATCGGCCCTGGTGGCAAGAACATCCGTGGCATTCAGGAAACGACCGGCGCAGTCATCGAAGTAGATGATGACGGTACCGTCTTGATCGCGAGTGCCAACAAGGATTCAGCTGAAGAAGCCTTGCGGGCTGTCGAAGCTTGCACGGCGACCGTTCAGATCGGCAAGATCTATGACGGCACTGTCAGCAGCATCAAAGAGTTTGGTGCCTTTGTTGAAATCCTTCCCGGACGTGATGGCCTTTGCCACATCAGCGAATTGAGCAGCGGCTACATCAGCAGCATCGATTCGGTCGTCAACGTCGGCGATCCAATGAAAGTCTTGGTCATCGATGTCGATGAGCACGATCGCGTCAAGCTAAGCCGACGACGTGCGTTGGAAGAGCTGGGTGAAGAAGACGAGATGGCAGCTGCAGTAGAAGCCAGCGGTGGCGGAGAAGGTGGCGGCGACCGTGAGCGAAGCAGTGGCGGCGACGGTGATGAGCGACCACGTCGGCGTCGCGGTGGCGGCGGTGGCGGCGGACGCGGCCGTGGTGGCAGCGGCGGAGGCGGCGGACGCCGTGAGGGCAGTGGTAGCGGCGGCGGTCGAAACCGCGATTGACGCTAGCTTCATCGCAAGGTGAATCAACAAGCGGATCCCGAAGCTCTCTGTCATTCAACAGCGAGCTGATTGGGGTCCGCTTTTTTTGTGCGCCGACAGAGTCTGTGCCCCCTGCACTTCTTTGATCGCGTCTCCTGTAGAGCCCGTTTGACGTTTCTCTCCTGCAATCGCAATCGAACTCACGCTTTTCTCTGTAATACAGTGCAACCGTGAAATACGATCGAGGTTGCCAAGGTAGGTGTCGCAACTGAGCGATATCGTCTTGATAAACTGAGACGAAGGTTCTGATGCTGGGGCACCCCTCTCCGGGGGCTTCCAAGGATGATCACCAAGCTTCAGACAACGGATCATCCTCGCATCTCCTGTCACGCGAAGCAAAAACGAATGGCCGACCCACAATCCCAACTTGCAGAGCTCCAGCAGGCTATTCAGGAAGTCACAACGGAGCGCGATGATGTCTATGACGCGAACGAGCGATTGGGCAACCTCTACGATGCGCTGCTAGAAAAGTTCCAAGCGTTGGAGTTGCAAACCAAGTCGGATGCGGAAAGGTCCGCAAACTTGACGCTGCAAGTTCGTGAATTCGAGGAATCGGAGAAACGCTGGAGGGAAACCGACAGTCAGAGCCAGGCGGAGGTGCAGCGGTTGGAGTCCGAGCTCGCCGAATACTCTCAACTTCAAGTGGCTCATCAGGACCTGGTCCAGCAACATGCTCAAGCCAGGCAGCAACTGGAGGAAACGGCGCAAGACTCGCAGGGATTGCGCAGCCAGCTTGAAGAGCACGAGGCCAATGCGTCGCGACTGGCGTCGGCTGTTGCCGAGCTCGCAACCGCAACCGATCAGCTGCAGATTTTGAAGGGCGAACTTGCTGCGGCCAGCCAGTGGCACGCGAAGGCGGAAGCTCTGCAAGCAGAAGCCGTCGAAAACGCGTCGGCCACAGCAGCACTCTCGGCAGAACTAGCGTCTATCAAAACAGATTTGGAAACGGCAAGTGCCGAGCTTTCCGCTGCCAACGAAACGGCTCAGCATTGGCGCGGAAAGGCGGAAGCCCTGCAAGCAGAAGCTGTCGAAAACGCGTCGGCCACAGCAGCGATCTCGGCAGAACTAGCGTCTATCAAAACAGATTTGGAAACGGCTAGTGCCGAGCTTTGCGCTGCCAACGAAACGGCTCAGCATTGGCGCGCGAAGGCGGAAGCCCTGCAAGCAGAAGCTGTCGAAAACGCGTCGGCCACAGCAGCACTCTCGGCAGAACTAGCGTCTATCAAAACAGAGTTGGAAACGGCACACGCCGAGCTACGAGATGCCAACGAAACGGCTCAGCAGTGGCAAGAAAAGGCAGAAGCGGGCGCGGCCGACTTGCGGCAAGCAGAGGAAGTGATTTTCAGCAGCAAGTCAGATTCGGAAGCGATCGCACTGGAATTGACCGCTGCGAGAGCAGAGTTAGAAGCTGGGCAAGTCAACTTGGCGGCCGCCATCGAGCTCGCCCAACAACGGCAGACCGAGGTGGATTCGGTTGTTGCAGATCGCGTGCGGCTGCAATCCGAAATTGAAGAGAGCAATTCTGACGTTCGAAGGATCAGCACCGAGCTAGCCGCGACGAGGGATTTGGCAACGTCCACGCAGACGCAACTTGAAATTGCGGTTGAA
>JBGCGI010000339.1:0-13772 GCA_045110715.1 Rubripirellula sp. | reverse complement strand
TGCAATTCCGAGTCGCATTGACCGACCGACTCAGCCTGATTGCCGTCAAGGATGGTTTCATCGTTGATAACACAGAGGGCGCTCTTGATGGACTGTTAGATGACGGTTGGGCCGACGTGTCGGCTGGCTTGAAGTACAACTTCCTAAGAGATACTCAGCGCGGAACACTGGGGTCCGTTGGCTTCACGTATGAAATTCCAGTTGGAAGCAATCGTGCGCTGCAAAGTGTTGGTGATGGCGAATTTCACCTTTTCGCAACTGCCGGGCAGCGACTTTGGGATGGAAACGCTCACTTGCTAAGCAGCTTTGGGTATCGGCTTCCCGTTGACGGTGACCGGCAAAGTTCGGCTGTTCACTGGTCAAACCACTTTGACGTCAAGGTCGCCAAACGACTCTATGCGTTCACGGAAGTCGCCTGGTGGCACTGGACCGATGATGCCAACAACGGTGCGCCGCTTGGTGTGAGTGGACAAGATCTGTTCAACCTGTCGGTCTCCAACGTGGATGGAAACGATTTGGTGACGCAGAACGTTGGATTCAAATTCAAGCCGCGACGCAACATCGAAGCTGGCTTTGCTTACGAGTTCCCGCTGACGAATTTCGAGGATGTCATCGAAGACCGTGTGACTCTGGATCTGATCGTCCGCTACTAACAGTACGAGTCTGGACGCAACGAACCTTGCGTCCAGCTCAAGAACGTGATTTCGAACGTGGATACAGGCAAAGCGATCAAGGCGATGCTTCTGAATGAAGGAAGCATCGCCGCTAGTCAAGCTTCTCGAGATCGCCTCGGATCAGGTTCAGTTTTCTTTCGATCGTTCGCTCGGAAACTTCCATTTCGGAAGCGATCTGAGCATTTGAGTGACCCTCCAGTCGTCGAATCGCGATTTTGCGTAGCACGTCATCACGAAGAGCGGCCAGCAGTCTCTGCAGCTGCTCGTCGAGGATCGCCAGCATCTCTGGTGTTGGATCAGGTGACTGGATCTCGAACTCTGGTACGATCGTATTGACGCCTCCGCCGCGTTTTGTTGACTGGCTAGCGCGAACTTGATCGATCACTTTGTTTCGTGTGGAGGTCACCAGTAAACGCCAGAGGTCCACACGACCTTCAATGCGTTCGTACCGACCATTCTTCGCACCGCGGCAGAGCAAGTGGAAGACGCTTTGGGCGGCGTCATCGGCTCCATAGACTGGATCGCGACCGGCCCCAAATCGATCTCGGGCCAACGTCACCAGCCGAGGAAAGTAGTGCTGCCAAAGCAATTCAGCAGCAGCATCGTCTCCTTCACGCAGGCGGTGAAACCAACGTGTGATGGAAAGCTCGTTCGGTGGTGTGCTATTGGACGGGCGTTGCGAAGAATCCATCGACGCATTGTAACCGAGCGTGGCAGCGGGATACCGGTCCGTCGACAGGGCGTGTTCCGATCAGAAATCGGCTATCCTTGATCGCAGAAAACTCGTTCACTGATCCCAGGAGACTCGTGAGTTTCACGCCCCTCGATTCCGACAGCCCGCCAATGGATACTTGTGAGCATTCTTCACGCGACCGCGGGCGACTTCTCTTCCGTGGCGCTGCCATGTTGATGGGGGTCTTACCGCTGGTGTTGTTGGGAACTGCCCGGACGCTGACGCCCAATTCCGAAGGGCTCGGGACGCATCAGCAGCTTGGTCTCCCACCCTGCTCGATGCGAGTTTTGGCAGGAATACGGTGCCCCGGATGCGGAATGACCACTTCATGGGCCTATTTCACCCGTGGTCATTGGCTCAGCAGCATGCAGGTCAATATCGGCGGTTTCCTGTTGGCTCTGGCAAGCCTGTACGTTGCCTTTTTGTCGCTTCGATCGGCATGGGCAGGCGTCATGCCAAGCATGCAAACTCAGCGAACTCTGACGTTCTACATGGTCGGAATTGTCGTCGTCACAATCCTGGAATGGATCCGCCGTTTGCTGGCGTAGTGGAGAAATCGCTGTGGCATCGCGGTTGGCAAACTTTGTATGAGAGTGATTCTCCATGATTTTTTTGAATCCAAAGGGAACCGTGCCGATGTCGTTGGCCGCTCAAAATCGTACAAAATACCAGTCTCGATCCTCGCGAATCCGATTCGCGTGCCTCGCGTTCATCGCCATGACTGCCTTGGTGCAATGTGGTTGCCTGGGGCTCGCATCCAATCTGATGCACGGTCTGGGCGTGGATATGGAACCGGCTGAATACAAAGGGCTCAAGGACAGCAAAGTGGCGGTCGTGACCGTGACCGACAGCAGTCAATACAGCGACGATGTCGGAGCGAGAGAACTGAGTCGCGCTGTGGGCGAGATCATCACTCGGAAAGTTCGCGGCACAAGCCTCGTTCGCGAAGAAGCGATCGACGAATGGCGTGATGTGAATGGCTGGGACGAAATCGACTTTTTGAAGATTGGCAAAGGCGTCGAGGCCGACAAAGTGATCGGCATCGAACTCACCGATCTGACACTGCACGAAGGCGAAACATTGTTTCGCGGTCGTGGCAACGTGCTATTGCGGGTCTATGATGTGGAAAGCGGTAGCGTCGAATACAAGCGAACGCTCGCTGAGTTCGAGTACCCGACCTTGGCAGGACAGTCGGTTAGCGAGACCACTGAAAGTCGGTTCCGTCGACTGTATCTGAGCATGTTGGGGCAAGAGATCGCGCGATCCTTCCACCCCTATGACCTAACCGATCGAATCGCACGCGACAGCATCATCGCCAGCCACTAATTCGTCTAGTGGAACTACCTCACGTGCTCATCAATATCGATCACTTCCCTGCATTTGGACGTGATCAGCGATGCCATGGTGTCGATATCGATGCTCTTTGAAATGAAACGCACGGCTCCATCGGTCAACAGGCAGTGGACTCCATCGGAGTGAAACGAGAACATCTCGTTGTTGTTGGTGCAGTTGATCGGGCATGGCCCAGGCGAGCTTGCGCCGTCGTAGGTGAAGCCATGCATCGGGATGCCATTGCGTGAATCGGCCCAAGCGGCCCCCTTTACCACTCCGCCTGTGACGCCGAAGTTGCCTCCGGAGGGCGGACTGTGCTTCGGTCCGAGGCGACCACCGGCAACATAGTATTCCGGTCGCGATGTGTCTTCGGCAAAAAACAAGGTGGATGACGTGCCATCGAGTGCATCACGAAAACCGGTTCGCTTCCAACCCTGCATCAAACCATCGTAGGAAGGACGCGAGCGAATGAACCCCGCTGTCACTAAGTTGCGTGACACACTGCCCGGGGGCGCGTAGTCATTGCTTGCTGCCCAACGCCCATCGGCAACATACGTGCGAGCCGTGCCGGACAAGCGTGAGCTGGGGCATTGGTACTGAGGAACGATGACACTGACGGCTTCGGCGTTCTCCACTGAGCTCCAGTGGTAGTTCATGTTGTACTTGTCACGCACAGCTTGCGCTTCCAAGTATGGCAGCGTGAAGACCGCCCAGCCATGAAATCCTCGCTTTGTCCGCTGCGGAGGAAACTGTCGAAACGCGTCATGGTAGTTGTGGATTGCCAATCCAATTTGATGCAAATTGTTCATGCATTGAACGCGGCGAGCAGCTTCACGGACCGCTTGAACACCTGGCAACAGAAGCCCAATCAGAATCGCGATGATCGCGATCACAACCAACAGTTCGACCAGCGTGAAGCCACGGCAAGGTGACATATAGTTAGAGGATTCGGGACGAGTCATGGCATGGCGTTTGGGAGAAGAGCAGGACCTCGAATATAGCGGAGTCTTTACGCAAGCGAACTTGATTCGAATGGCAAGCCAGAAAAGTGGTGTGAAATTCTTGCAGGGCTAAAGGGCTGAGTCGCCGCGAAGAGGTTTGGCATCCGAAAATTTGGGTTGGAAACGGTGGCGGTCGAGCTGGCTTGAAAGCCATTTAATGCTCAATCCTTATCTCCGGCTATTCCCCCCAGACCCGCGGTTTTCTTCATGCGCTCACTGTACGCCCCGGCTAAGTCTCTACCCAAACGTCAATCACGAAGGACTGCAAAAACTCGCAAGCTAGGTGCTCGCGGCTTGCGGATGGAATCGCTGGAGCGGCGGCAACTCTTGGCTGCGGAGGTGCTTCAGATCACCGTCGAGAACTTGGCCGACGAGACAGGGTTGGCCAATACTCCGGTTTGGATTTCGGCTCATGACGGCGCTTTTGATGTGGGCGATTTGGGCGCCGCTGCTGCGGGATTTGGCGGGTTGGAATTGATCGCAGAAGAAGGTGATCCCAGTGAATTGGTCGGCCGGTTTGCAGCTGAAGGTGTAGGAAATGATGCCGTGATCTTGGCTCCGGGCGGCTTCCCCGGCGCGCCGGTTTTTGAAGCCGGCGAAGCAGTGACGGTCGACTTCACCGTGGATGACACCATGCAAAGTCCGTTTTTCAGTTTTGCATCGATGGTGATTCCCTCCAACGATGCGTTCATTGGAAACTTGAACCCACAGGCATATCGAATCTTCAATACGTCAGGTGACTTCTTGGGGCCTCAAACGATCGTGATCTACGGTTCCCAGATATGGGATGCAGGTACGGAGGTCAATGATCCCGCAGGCGGAGCAGCGTTTGCGACCGCGGGAGGTGCGTCAGCCGATCAAGCCGGCGTCGTGACACAGCATGCGGGACTCGACGATTTCATCGGTGCCGGTTTGCCAACGGGGGAAACGCTCGGCAAAGCATTTGGTGCTCACACGCCGATCGCGCGGATCACGATTGCTCAAGCATCCAATCCTAGTTCGCCGATCGATAGCAGCGGACCACGCGCAGAGTATGTGTCGCAAAACCTTGATCAGCGTGCTGACTTTCACGAAATTTCAGTCGTCTACAGCGACCCGTCGGGTGTTGACTTGACCAGCATCACGACAGGGAACCTTCGGGTGACCAGCCCCTTCCTGACTCAGTTAGACGTGCTGTCGGTCGAGACAGACGCAGCGGCGGGAACAGCTCCACGAGAAGTTGTTGCAACGTATCGTGTGGCGCCGACATCGGGCTCGTTTTCTGAGTTGGACAACGGAACCTACAGCGTCGTGTTGTTGGATAACCAGGTGAATGATCCGTTCGCCCACGCTGCAGCTTCGCAGTTGTTGGGTGAGTTCGCCGTCGATGCACCGGTGCGGTTGAATGTGACGTTTGAGAGCCTGTCGCCCGATGGTGGATTGGCTAAAACACCGTTGTTCATCGGCGCCCACGATGGCAATTTTGAAATCGCTCGCGCCGGAGGTTCTGCCGCCGATTTTGGTGGCCTGGAGTTGATCGCCGAGGAAGGGGATGCGAGCGAATTGTTGGCCCGCTTCGCTGCGGAGACTGGCCAAACGGGGGCTGTTATTCTGGCACCGGATGGCTTCGCGGGGGCACCCGTATTTGAGCCAGGCGAAACCGTGACTCAAGCGTTGGATATCTCCAATCCAGAGCAGAACCGATTCTTCAGTTTCGCAAGCATGGTGATTCCGTCGAACGATGCTTTTGTAGCCAACCTTGATCCACGCGGCATCGAGCTATTTGATCTGCAGGGTAACTTCAGCGGGGCTCGCTCGATCACGTTGTACGGCCAAGACATTTGGGATGCCGGAACGGAAGTGAACGCCGTTGGTGGAGGGGCCGCTTACAGTACCGAAGGTGGCGACTCTGTCGATGAGAACGGCGTCATTCGCCGCCATGGCGGACTGGACGAATTTGTCGGCAGCGGCGTGCCGACGGGAACACTCGGCTCAGCTTTCGAGAGCATGACCCCGATTGGAAGAATCACGATCAGTTTGGCTGACTTGCCTTCGGACCCGATCGACAACAAAGCTCCACTGGCGACTGCCGACACGGCGACTCTAGCGATTCCCGGGCAGACCACTCATGAGGTGCGCGTCACTTATAGCGATGCATCCGGCGTTGACGTTGCCAGCATTGATGTGAGCGATCTCCGTGTGACCGGATTGTTCAACGCGCCACTGTCGGTCACTGGCGTCACGACTGATGTTGCAGTCGGCGAGTTAGCACGAACGGTGACCGCGACCTACCAAATCTCTCCGCTAGATGGGGAAGTGTTCTCCCCTTTTGACAACGGCTTGTATGCCATCACGTTGGAAGAGGACGCGGTTGGCGACTCGCTGGGCAACGAAGTGGAAGCCGCCAGCTTAGGATCACTGGAGGTGCTCGTGCCCGTTCAGCTAATTGTGACGGTTGAAAATCTGTCGCCGGACGGTGGCTTGGCACAGACGCCTTTCTGGGTTGGTGTTCATGAAGGCAACTTCCAAGTCGCCAGGGCTGGTGTTTCCGCGGCCGACTTTGGCGGATTGGAAGGCTTGGCTGAAGAGGGAGATGTCAGTGGTGTCTTTGCCCGCTTCGCTGCGGAATCGGGTGGAGTGGATGCAGCCGTACTTGCGCCCGGTGGCTTCGCAGGGGCACCGGTGATTGAGCCCGGCGAAGTCGCTTCGCAAACCTTGTCCGTGCTGAACACCAATGCGAACCGATACTTCAGTTTCGCCAGCATGCTGATTCCATCCAATGACGCCTTCTTTGCAAATCTGAACGCAAGAGCATATGAGCTGTTTGATGAGGACGGGTTTTTCTTGGGCGAGCAGACGATTGTGCTGACTGGTCGAGACGTTTGGGACGCTGGGACCGAAGTCAATCAAGTCGGCGGTGGAGCAGCTTTCTCGACGGAAGGTGGAGATGGCGTTGACGAAAACGGCGTCATCCGACGGCACTTGGGATTGGATGATTTTGTGGGATCGGGTTTGCCAACGGGCGAGGCACTGCGATCAGCATTCGATAGCCAAACACCACTCGCTCGAATCACGATCAGCTTGGCTGACGGAAGCTCGGCTCCAATCGATCAAGCCGGACCGACCGCGTCCGTCACATCCGAGAGCGTGTTGGATGCTGGCACAGCGACACACGAAGTCCAGGTGACCTATCACGATCCTTCGGGGATCGATCCCACCACGATTGGAACGGGTGACTTGCAGGTTGTTGGGCCGCTTGGGAAAGCACTGCAGGTTGTCGGTGTGGTGACAGACGCCGCAGTGGGCACGACTCCCAATACCGTGACCGCGACTTACACCATCGCGACCGAAGACGGCCCCTTTACGGCGCGTGACAACGGCCGATATGTGATCAGCGTCTTGTCGAATGAAGTCAACGATACTTCGGGACGTGGAAGCGAAACGCAGGCGATCGGGGACTTCACTGTGGACGTTGGCGTGCGATTGCAAGTCGAGATTGAGTCGCTCACGCCCGCGAGCGGGCTTGCCCAGACGCCGTTCTTCGTTGGCTTCCATGACGGAGCGTTTGAGATAGCTCGTGGCGGCGCGTTTGCCTCGGAGTTTGGCGGTTTGGAGCTGATCGCTGAGGAAGGTGACGCCAGCGAACTGGTCGCACGATTCCAGGCGGAAACGAGCGGCACCAGCGATGTGATCACAGCGCCTTTAGGGTTTCCTGGGGCGCCCGTGTTTGAACCAGGGGAATTTGTCAGCCAGATCATCGAAGTCGAAGACTCGCGTGAGAATCGCTTCTTTAGTTTTGCCAGTATGGTCATACCGTCCAACGATGCTTTCGTCGCCAACCGTGATTCTCGTCAATACGAATTGTTCGATGCGCTGGGCAACTTCCGCGGTGCACGGCAGATCACAATCTATGGCCGAGACATTCTGGATGCCGGGACCGAGGTGAACGATCCACAAGGGGGTGCCGCCTATTCGACCGAAGGTGGTGACTCTGTTGACGAGGGTGGAGTGATTCACCGTCACTCGGGCTTGGACGAGTTCATTGGCACGGGCGTTCCCACCGGCACGCTGGGCTCTGCGTTCAGCGACCTGGTTCCAATTGCAACGATCACGATATCGCTATTCGATCCGGAGGGGAGTGTGTGCAGCGGCGTCGATGGTGCTTGCTCAGTTCGCAGTGTCAGCCTGCAGAACTCCCAACTTTCTGCTGATGTGAATCGCGATGGTGAGGTATCGGCACTGGATTCGTTGTTGATCATCAACTTCCTGAATCGTTTCGGCACTCAGGACACGATCTCTGACGAGGCACAGGCAACGGGTTTGGACCTCGA
This sequence comes from Rubripirellula sp., assembly GCA_045110715.1. Lineage (GTDB taxonomy): Bacteria > Planctomycetota > Planctomycetia > Pirellulales > Pirellulaceae > Rubripirellula. Next base: position 5,722 of record JBGCGI010000339.1, on the reverse strand, counting down.
CGTTGGTGGGGACGAACAGGTATCGTCGCTTGATGCGTTGCTAGTGATCAATGACCTGCAACGTCAAGTGAATTCGCTGTCTGCAGATGGCGAGTCCACCGAAGCCGTCGATGAGGCGATCGCTCAGCTAGGCGATGGCGGGTTCCTCGCCGATCAGGATGACGAGGAAAGCCTGTTGTTTGCAGTGCCCGGTCTCTTTTAAAAACGCGGGCTTGCCAAGCAGAGCAATTGCTCCCTTGCTCCCTTGCTCCCTTGCTCGCACTGCGAGCGAGGGAGTCCGACTGGTTGCTCTAAATGCTTCTCTCACACGCTGGCGAGCCGATTGATCATGCTTGGATCACTCATCGAGGGCTGCATCGGATCGACGCCGGCCGTGCCAACCAAGGAAGCTTCGTAGTCATCGGCTTGAACTTTCTGTAGCTGCTCTTGGGCATATTCCAATCGACCGCGGATGTCCAGCGATTCGGCGGATTCACCGTCTTCTTCACTGGCAAGGTACTCCGACAGTCTCGCCTGCACGCTTTTCCAATGTTGGACGTCACGTTGCTTCTTGGCGCTCAGTCGACGCTTGTACCAATCACTTTCGAGGAGGTACTCGCGTGTGAACAGTGCTCGGACCTCAGGATCGGAGGCAGCTTTTCCTTCGTACTCGCCGTAAGCCATGATGCTGAGGGCGGCTTGAATAGGCGGGCAGGCAAGTTCGTATCCGCCGTCTTCCATGTACAGCAACGCCACCTTCTTTTGCGCTTCGGCGATGTGTTGAATGCCGTCCGCGAACGAAGGCATGTCCTGAAGTTCTGGCTTTAGGATTTCCTCGGTGAACACACGGGCTGGATTGTCGAATACCCGTCCCAGATAGGTTCGCACGAACTTTCGCGTGATTCGATATCCAAGTCGGCCAGCCGGAATGCTGTTGCCATCGTGATCGAAGTCCTCGACGCGTTCGAGCATGCCTTCTTTGATCATATGGTTTGGATCTCTTTCTCCTGGTCCCATGCGACACCAGACTTCTGGGATCAATAGCGAGATATCGTGGCCAACCTCGAACCTTGGTCCAACGTGTCCCGCAGGCGTGCTGAATCCGCCCAGTTCGGTCAGGATCATCGACACGGCCATCGCGTTCAAATCGAGGGTCGGTAGCAGTGCATTGAAGGGGGCTTTGGTCAGCGCGCCTTCGCTGCCGGCGCCGGTCGTGCTAGGACTCTTCCCCGTCAGCGAGCAGATGTAATCCATGATCAGTTCAGGCAACTCTTGATAGTGCAGCGGCGAGTAAACCGCGAGTGATCGGAAGCCTGCCACTGGATCAGGTGGATTGTTGCGGCGACCGCTCAGGACCGCGCCGACGGGAACCAGCACGGGCTCGTCGACCGACAGGCCGCGATGCAGTTGGATGCCGCGCATGGCGACGTAGGTGTCGCGATCGTTGACCATGTCAGGGCGGTCTTGCAGATATCGTGGGTTCTTGGTGCGTTGGCCGTTGACGATGCGTGGGTCGGCAGTGCTGACGACGAATCCGTCGGTTTGCGCCGCGGCGTGCAGGAGCAGGTCTTCCATCGGGCCACTGAACTTGTCGAACTCGATGGCGTCTTCGACGATTTCACGAGCCTTTTCCGTTGAGAGCGGTTCAAAGTTGCTGATGAAGTTCCCAGGCTTCGACAGATCCAATTCTGTCTGTGTGTCCAGGCCGCGGTGGACCGCATCGTCGGGACGTTGGAACAAACGGTACTCACAGTTCTCGACAAACTTGTAACTGCCAGCTTTCGCCAGTGCGGGGCCGACGTTGCCAATCGCGCCAGCGGGCACAACCGTGCTGCAGCTGATGTCGTCTTCACGCTGCACCTTGTCGGCAGCGGTGAAGTCCTGGCGAAGTTTGAACGTACGCCAACGCTTTTCATCCAATCCGACACGCAAGTACGATCCGACGAGTGATCGAGTGCCCATCTTTAGCTCGTGCCCCGGTGACCCGTTCACGATGTCGACACCAAAGTAGCTCTTCCAATCGTTTTCCATGCCTGGTCGCACGAATCGTTTGATGATCAGCGCCAACGCATAGACGTGCTCCGGGATCGAGGATAGCCACTCGGTGTATTCATCGGAGAAGTTTGGCTGTGGCGTCAGCAGTTGGATCACGCTGCCAATGCTACGTTCGGGATCCAAGACGCTGCGGCTCATGCGATTGCTGTAGTCCGGCTTGTCCTTCATGTCGGCGCGCCAACGGTTCTGGTACTCACGACTAAAGATCTCATCAAGCTTCGCGAAATCTTGGTCGATCTCCCCAACAAAGATGGGGCCATAGATCATGTAGTCGCGCAGACTCTTGCTGATCTCGCTCTTGCCACCACCGCTGACCGTGCACGGCTTGTGGCAGAAAACACCTTCTCCGACGGTTCCAATCAAACGCCAGGAAGGCGCCGAAGGGTGCTTTGCCAAACGGATTTTGTAACCACTGGGGGCGATGTAAATGTTCTTCGGCGACAACGGAATTCGCTGTTCTTTGCCGTCGCTGGTCCACTTGATGCAGCGTTCGGCCAGCGTGGCACGCGCGTCTTCGGGAATGTAGATCACCGACGGGTGGATCTTGTCGATCCCGTAACCTTCCGGACGAACGTCAACGAAAGAGGTGTAACTCTCTTTGATGGCATCGAACGAGCGGCCATTGTAGCGGCGGCTGTTGACTTGAAATTCTTCTCCAAGCGAATAGGACGCGAACGCCAGTGCACCACCGGCGTGCTCTTCTTCGGCATTGCCCATCAAGTTGGCAGCGTAACTGATCTGCGTTTTGACTTCCTTTTTGCAGTAGCCGTAGTAGTTGTCGGCGATCAGGGTGACGATCACGCCGGCTTCGTTTCGGCAAGTCAGTTTGAACGCCCCGCCATCGTTGTACTTTTCAGAAGCGTCTTTCCAGCACATCGAATCTTCACGCTGCCGCTCGGTGGCATCATCGTAGTGCGGCAGGCCAAGTTCTTTCTTGGTGATGTGAATCAAGTGAGGCGCTAAAATCACACATCCGGTGTGACCACTCCAGTGTCGAACGTCCAGCGCTGCGTCGTTGGCTGCGGTCAACGCATCGCCGCCGTTTCCAAAAATCGATTCGACAAAGTCCAGGTTGCTGACCAGTGAGCCGGGCGCGAAAAATCGAACCTCCAGCGACTTCGATTCGCAGTAACCTGGTACTTCCGGACAGACCAGTGGCCGCAGCAGCAGCGAGACCCAAGTGAAGGCTGGTTTGGCGGACTGTGACATGTAGGGCAGGGTCATCGATTCCTGCGGAGGATTGATCGCGGCGCGAAACAGGCCCACGAATGCTGACATTGGGACAACACGCTTGTCACGCGGGATTGGCAATCCACCCTCGACGACATGGAACGTTCCTGCGGTGGTTCGGCGATCTGCTTTGGGATTGTTCAGGACGCCATTGGAGCAGCGATAGGTGCTGACCAATTCGTTTTTGAATTGGTGTCCATTGGCAGGCAAACTCAATTCGCGCGCCATGCCATGTCGGTCCAATGTCAGAGATCGGCCGGGCAGGCGAAGCGGTTCGTCCCCAATCTCGTTCTGGCAATACTGATTCAAAAAGGTCTCGATTCGCGAATCCACCGGCGCACGATGTTCCGCCAACAATCGATTCTTCTCTCGCAGACTGTCCAAAATGCCAGCGGAAAATTGTGCCATCGAGTCCGAGTTGGTCGCCGCATCGGGTGGCGAAAGGCCAGCAGAAGCCATTTGGAATGCGATGTAGCTCCGCAGATGTCCGCGTGCAGTGGGGTTTTCGGCGAGCGTCCGATCCCAGCCAATCGCACGTTGAAGTTCTTCTGGGTCTTTGATGAGAGATGACAAGCGATGAACTCCGTGCTTTCGTTGTCGTGAAGCGGGCAAACGAACCAGACCCCAAACATAGCAAATCGCATTTGATTTGCGGACCTTGCCCGTCGGTGCGTTGGAGGAAGCACCGTTGTGCGGTTATCATGGCCGCTCCTGCTGCCAATAGCCCCGATCTTTGATGAAGGAATCGCCCTCCATGCGATGCGCATTTTTGTGTTTTTGTTTGCTGATGCTCCCCGTTCTTAGTGTCTCACATGCCTCGGCAGGTGGGTTGGGGGTGACTGCGGTGGACCAGTTCAGCACCCTGAAGGACTTTGAAGTTGAGTTGCTGTATGAAGTCCCGGCAGAAACACAGGGCTCGTGGGTCAGCATGACCGTTGATCCCAAGGGGCGATTGATCACCTGTGATCAATACGGTGCTCTGTATCGAATTGACGTATCGGGATCGGAGACGAAGGTCGAGAAACTTGCGATCGAGTTTCAGGGTGCACAAGGTTTGTTGTGTGCGTTCGGTTCACTCTACGCCAACGTGAACTTGAAAGAGGGCGCGGGCGTTTGGAAGCTGACCGATACCGATGGTGACGATCAGTACGACAAGCAGGAACACATCCTGCCGCTCAATGGTGGCAGCGAGCATGGGCCCCACGCGTTGATCCTGACTCCGGACGGGAAACGAATTGTCACGTGCGCTGGCAACAACACGGACTTGCCAAAAGATCTTGCCCGCAGTCGTGTACCAAAAGTTTGGCAGGAAGATCATTTGCTGGGTCGGATGCCGGATGCCCGCGGTCACAACGCGAGTCGAATGGCTCCTGGTGGGTTTGTTGTGTCATTCGATCAAGACGGCAAAGACGTTGAGTTGATTGCCACTGGCTTTCGCAATGAGTACGACATCGCCTTCAATCGCGCGGGCGAGTTGTTCGCCTACGACGCGGACATGGAATGGGATGTCGGTACACCTTGGTACCGGCCCACACGGATCAATCATGTGATTGGCGGCGCCGAGTTTGGTTGGCGCAACGGAACAGGCAAATGGCCTGCCTATTATCCCGATTCGTTTGGCGCCTCGGTCGATATCGGACCAGGATCACCGACCGGCATTTGTTTCGGCTTCGGCACCAAGTATCCCAAGAAGTACCAGGATGCTTTGTTCATTTGTGACTGGAGTTATGGAAACATCCACGCGGTTCACTTGGATGAAGAGGGCAGCAGTTACGGCGGGTCATACGAGACGTTTGCGACGGCCGCCCCTTTGCCGGTGACTGACATTGTCGTTCGCCCGCAAGACGGCATGTTGTATTTTACCATTGGCGGACGAAGAACTCAGAGCGGTTTGTATCGAATTCGTTACACCGGCAGCGACGTCGGCAATGACAAGGACAGCGTCAACAACGCGTCGAGCACACGTGTCCTGCGGAACCTACGCAGACGCATCGAGAAGACTCAGTTGGCCAAGCCGTCGGATGCGAATTTGGCCCTCGCATTGGAGAATCTTGGAAACGCGGATCGAGCCATCCAGTTCGTTTCGCGGATCGCTCTTGAGCATCAGCCCATCGAAACCTGGCGCGACAAGGTCCTGACGCATGAAAACGAACAGGCACGGATTCTTGGTGTGATCGCTTTGGCCAGGCACGGCAAAGCAGCTGACAAGGCAGACGCGTTGGCAGCGCTCGCTTCGTTGAATTGGGACAAGCTGACGTCCAGTCAACGCACCGATCTCCTGCGTGCGTATGGTTTGATTGGAATTCGGTTGGGCAAGATTCAAGGCCAAGATGCCAAGGCCGTTCTGGCACAGATCGGTGGCAAGTTTCCTACGGGGGATCATCCCGTCGACCGTGAGTTGTCGCAGATGTTGGTGTATTTGCAGGACGCAACCGCTTTGCCGACGATCGTTGCCGAG
>JBGCGI010000338.1:0-3582 GCA_045110715.1 Rubripirellula sp. | reverse complement strand
TGGATTATGCAGCCGCAGACTCGGAAAGAGGAAAATGGACGGCGGCTTACCCGATTGAAGGAACGATCAATGCCTTCATGTGTCAGCAATGTGGTTGCATCCGGCTGTACGGAGTGTCCCGCGGCGACTAGACTTCTCGATGAAATGCGAGACTTCGTACATGGGGCGTGGTGAGTTAAATCGGGAGACCGTTTTACGTCGCTACAAAGCAAATGACCATCGGATGAAGGGGAGGACCGGTGGTCAGTTTTCACGAATGGATGCTCAATGGTCCCCGCTGATCCGGGACGTTGAACCTAACCGGTTTGGGTCGGTGACGCTTTCTTTGTAGTGGCGGTTTTCTTCAGTTCGGTTGCTCGGACGTTGGCGCGCGGCGCCATCCGGGCGGAGTTTGAGTTGGCTTCCTTGCCAACTGCGTGCGAGTCTCCGTGGTGTCCGTTTGTGACGAACGTTTCGGTTGTAGGGCCTTGCGCTTTCTGTGGCGCCGTGCATTCTGGAGAGATTCAATTCTCCAGTACCGAAGGCTCAGGCAACGCAACATGACTCCTTATCAAAACCGACTCACCGAAATCACCGTGCGAATGGCTGGTGATATGAAGATCCGGCATCTCGCTCAGAGCACGATCGATGCCTACACCTATCACGTCGGACGATTCGCAGACTTTCTCGGTCAGACCTCGTTGCAGGAAGCCACGCCCGAGCGTGTTCGCGACTTTCAGCTGCATCTGATTGAGGAGCGAAAGGTCGGCTGGAGCAGCTTCAACCAGGCCGTTTGTGGCCTACGTTTCTTGTACCGGGTCACGATCCCTAAGCCGTGGCCGGTGGCGATGATCCCGTTTGGAAAGCGGCCCAAGCGATTGCCGACGGTGCTGGGGAACGATGAAGTCGATCAGCTCCTGCAGTGCGTGCCAAATCTCAAACATCGAACTTGCCTGCTGACGCTGTATGCCGGTGGACTGCGACTGAGCGAGGGATCCAACTTGACGATTCCCGACATCGACTCGAGCAGGATGCAACTGCGGATCAACCACGGCAAGGGGGACAAGACGCGGATGGTGCCGATGTCGCCGCGACTGCTCAACGAGCTGCGCGAGTACTGGAAAGTCTACAAGCCGACGGACTTTCTGTTCCCCGGCAAGCACCCCGACTGCCCGATCAGCGGCACCAGCATTCAGAAGGCGATCAAGGCGGCAGCCAGGCAAGCCGGCATCAAGAAGTCGATCAGTCCGCACACCTTGAGGCACTCTTACGCGACCGGGCTGCTCGAAGCCGGCGTCGACTTGCTCTCGATCAGTCGGCTACTAGGACACAAGAGTTTCGCGACCACGATGGTCTACCTGCATGTGCGGAGAACTCATCTGGGGTCGGCGCCCAGTCCGATCGACTGGTTGCCGGTCAGGCAGTTACCGGGCTGGAGTCAGAACAGCAACTAAATGTTGCCAATCTAATTCGCCAGTTCGCTCCGCAGTACGTTCAGAATTATCCTTCTCAGGCAGTTCCGCAGGTTCAAAGTACGTTAGCCAAGTTGTCCCTGTGTCGAACTTCGGCGTTGGGAGATAGGCACTACCGCTGCGAAAGTTGTCACAGCGCGTGCAAGGTCTACAACTCTTGCGGTGATCGCCACTGTCCGCAGTGCAGCGGATCGAAGCGAGCCGCTTGGCTCGATAGTACCGAGTCATTGTTGATCGCCGGGACCAGCTACTTTCAAGTCGTGTTCACTCTACCGAGCGAACTGTCGCGACTGGCGCTGGGCAACCGCCGAGAGATCTACGACTTGTTGTTCACGGCCAGTTGGCGATCCTTGCGAGAGACGATTGAAGACGAGCAGGGTTTTCAGGCAGCGGCTCTGATGGTGCTGCACACTTGGAACCAGAAACTCGAAGCGCACGGCCATGTGCACGCGGTGGTCCCCGCAGGTGGTCCTTCGCTTGGGGATCCCGATCGCTGGAAGCCAACGATGCGCCGCGGTCGTGAGACTCCGTTCTACTTGGTTGACGTCAGCGATCTTCGTCGCCGTTATCGAGATCGATTCATCGAAGGCCTACGTCACATCCACAACCGCAGTGGACTGAAGCTCGAAGGCGAGTTCGCTGAGCTGAAGAATGCTGCCGTCTTTGAGAGCTTTCTGAAAAAGCTGGCCAGTGTGTCCTGGGGACTGAATATCCAGCCACCTCCGCAGGCCAACTGCGAGTCAGCGATACTGCTGAAGTACCTGGCGAGATACTTGACCGGTGGCCCGATCTCGTCGAAACGACTGATCTCGGCTGATGAAACCTCGGTGAGGTTCTGGGCCCGCGAGGGAAAGATCAACGGTGGTGATCGGCAGCGACAAAGCGTCCCGATGAAACTCAGCGGGGTGGAGTTCACTCGTCGTTGGTCACTTCACATCTTGCCCAAGGGCTATGTCCGCTGCCGCCGCTACGGAGGCTGGAGCAATCGTCACCGACAGTCTTTTGTCGCTCGGTGCCAGCAACTGCTCGGTGATGATCCGATCGAAACGGCGACAGCGGGCGATCTGGACGATGATCCAGTTGAGCCCAGACACCGTTGCAGCGAGTGTGGTGCGCCGATGCTGCTGGTCGCCGAGACGGACAAACCAAGTTGGTCCAAGGTGATGGCTGGGACCCACCGTCCACGCTGGTATCGAGAAAGCGGATGATCGACTCAATTGCTGATCGAACTTCCAGTAAGATCGGCGTTCCCGGTCGGTCAAGCTGCTGCGCCGCAACCAAAGTTCTTGACCAAGACGACGCATGGGCGCGCCCAGTGACTGCTCGGCTCAAAGAAGGATGTTTGCATCAAGCGCTTCGGCAACGCTAAAATCGACACCAGAGCATTCGTTGTTCGATTGAATCTCCAAGACCCAAACCGGTCAAGTTCAACGCCCGATCTATCCGTCCGCATCCTGCCAACCGGATAGATCGCAATTCGTTATGCGATCGAAAGACGACACCTAACTCATTTGCACCAAGGATTGAAATGTCAGAGACTTCCAATAGTTTTTCGCTTGGGTGGAAAATTGCGATCATCATTGCCCTTGTCGTTGCGCTCGCCAACGGTGGCGTCAGCGCGCTGCGTGACGAAGTAAACGACGACTTCGCTAATCACGAAAAGCGAATCGATGAACTTGAAAACGCGATTCGCGGAAACGACGTAGGAACAGCTCCGCGTGAGGACAGCCACGAGGCAAGAATTGAAGCCTTAGAGGAAGCAGTCAATGTGATGAAAGAACAATAGATGATTGCGGACACTGTCAACAGTTGTTTCGCATAACCATGGCATGAACACGGAGCGACCGATCGTGTTTTTCGGGAGTTAAACCGGATTGCGGTCGCCCGGTTATGCCTACCGTTCGTTGACGGGTGATCGGAAATGCCTTTGTCATGAACGTCGGTAACCATGGTTGATCCGATTTGTGTCAGGACGTTTGGTGCGTCGGGTCTCCCTGATTGAGGCCGGACTTACGATGCTGTTTCCCTCGGACTTTGTTGTCGTGCAAACCGTTTTTTGATTGCATCTTCCAAACTCTGTGGCGCAATGCCTTCACCGCTGCACACAGAACGTGGTTCCGCTTCAAACCGG
>JBGCGI010000337.1:0-6326 GCA_045110715.1 Rubripirellula sp. | reverse complement strand
GGGGCGCGTTTTGAGAATTCGCGACTGGTTGCGCAGCCATTCTGATGTGGCAATCCGGTTCGAGGAAGCAAAGGTTGCGCGTTGGAAGAGCGGGCAAGGAGACTATGCAGCCTACCAATCTGACAAGTCGGTTTTCTTCGCGCATCTTGAAGACCAAATCGATGCATTTCACGCTGGCGAGTCTGAATGACGCAAAGCGATGCGTTCTACCTTTGGTCTCTGACGCAAAATGGGCTGCTTCGTAGGTACCTAGAAAGGTATACTGTTGGATCGACCCTAGGTTGGCACCAAGACCTCGGTGTTATTGTCTTTTCTGATCGTTTCAACTTCTCTTTCCACTTGTGATTTCGACGATGCCTCGCAGCCGACTCGGACCACTCGCAATCGAATCCAAGCTGGGCGATCACCCGTCACAGAGTTCGGTTTGGCGCGCGATCCATGTGCAGCTCAAGCGAGCCGTCGCCGTCAAGGTTTTTTCTTCGCCCTTTGGTGCAACGCCGGAAGCGCGAGCTGGGTTTGCCAGCGAATGGGAGAAACTGAAGAAGATCGAGCATCCCGCCATCGCTCGCTGTTACGGTGGGGGCTTCGAGGAACGCGATGCATATTTGGCGTACGAGTTCATTGACGGTGAGACCCTGGCATCGCAGCTAGAAACACGTGGCCGATTGTCTTGGGAAACGGTGCTCGACATGGCCGAACCGTTGATTGATGCGTTGAAGTACCTGCACGAGCGAGAGCTGACTCATGGTGGCATCCGACCCGACAAGATCATGTTTGCAGGTTTGAGTCCTGTGCTGATCGATGTCCGCGTCGATCGAGCGGATACACCCTTTCGAACGACCGTGCCGCCATCGGCCGAAGAGATCGCCCTGATCGCGCCCGAACTTGTGTCGCAACCTTCCAACCGATCACCCCAGTCGGATTTGTATGCTTTCGGAGCCACTCTTTACCTGGCAATCACGGGGCGACGACCAATCTCCGGAGAAACGATCGAAGAAGTGACCGCCAATGTTGGCACGGAGATTCCGGAAGGTCCGGCGTCCATTGTGCTCGACTGCCCGGTTTGGCTGGACAAGTTGGTCATGCAGATGATCGAAAAGGATCCTGCCCGTCGTCCTTATGGTGCATCTGCCGTTGCCTTGGGGTTGGCCGAAGTGCGACGCCGATCGATGTCCCGCGCAGGTGTTGCCGAACACAACTCTGCTGGCTTCAGTCCCTTGAACGTCAACGATCAAAAAGAACGAGACGAAGCCAAGGCATTGTTGGGCCACATCGAGGTTGAGGATTCAGCGGATCAGCATCACATCGATTGGCATGACCGACCTTGGGTTCTCGTGACCGGCTTGTTGTTGTTGGTTGCTTTGTTTGGCTATTTCATTTGGCCCTTGAATGAGGATCAGATGCAGGCGAGAGCGGAAGCTTTGCTGCTTCAAGACACGCGGAATGCCTTGAATCAGGCAAAGACTCAATTCTTGCGTCCCATGCTAGAACGCTATCCCGAGGGTGAGCATGCAACTTGGGCTCAAGAGCAGATTGAACGTGTCGAAATGGTACAGGCCGAACACGCCTTGTCAGTGAAACTCAAACGGAACCTTCCGTTAAAGAATGAGGGAGAGCGGTTCTATGCTGAAGCCAACGAGTATGAGCGTTTCGGAGATACGTCGACGGCTCTCGATAAGTACCGCAGCATGGAGACTCTGCTAAGCGACAATCCTCAATATGCGCCCTTCGTGAATCTGGCACGGCGACAGATCGCTAGGATTGAGTACAGCGGTGTCGAAGCGGACGAAGCTGCGTTGATCATCCAATCGAAGCTTGGTGATGCAGACCAACTGATGAAATCGGGGAAGGTGATCGCTGCCAGAAAGATCTGGTACAGCCTGGTAGAACTGTACGGTGGCAATGAAAACGTGGCACCGTTGATTGCCAAAGCACAGCAAAAGTTGGCTGGTGAAGGAGGACAGGAATCGCCATGAACGAAACGGACGTCGACAATCAGCAGACTCCCATCGAAGCTACGTTGGTCGATCCGGTCCCAGGCCATCAGCCCGAGAATGAATCGAATTTCGTGCAGAGCCGCGGGGCAGTTCTGGCAATGTTGTTCTTGGTGACCGGATTCCTGGGCATTCCCCTGCTCTGGATGAACAAGAAGTTCAGTCCGACTGAACGCATCGTCTGGTCGATCATCGTCACGATCTACACCTCGGTGTTGATCTGGATCGCAGCGGCAATCGTGATTTGGAGCTACCGACAGATTTTTGGCGCGTAAGAAGAACCACCCCACCTTGGTTCTATCGGAGATCACTTTGTGTCGACGGACAATGAACGCAGATGAACGGTGACTTCATGTTGGCAAGTCGCAAGCACAACCTGCGGACTCGCGAACAGGTCTGCGACAACCCTTAGTAGATCGTTTTCGTCGCTTTGATCGCTCTGCATCGCTTGCGTTCGAAGACCAAATGTCACTTGCTATCTTCGATGAAATCACTCAACGCGTTCAAATGGTCGCTGAATACTTGGCTGCTGATGTACTTGGTTCCCGCCGCCAGCTTCATTTGACCCACCAAACGATCACCACTTTGGAAAGTGCTTACCCAACGCCCCATCGAATCGAGCGCAGCGATCGCTTGATTCGCTTGCCGTGCTCTGACTCTTGGAGACACGAGAGAACTGAGAGGCTTCTCGGATCGGACGGTGGAAAACTGAGTCGCAAGTTCTTTCTGTTTCGATGGCATCTTCCACCCATAGTGAGCTGGCAGGTTTGAGTCATCGTACGTCAATGAGTACTTGTCTCCACTGCGAGTCATGTACAACGGACGATTGGTCTTCAATTCGTAGTACCTCGCGAACTGACCATCTGCCAGTATTGATCGTCGAAGCCAAGCTGCGGCGCTTGGAATGGGCTTCAAATACTTGCGGTCGTTGGTGAACTCACTGATCTTCATCAGAGTCGCCAAGACCTCCTGCGTCTCATCCGACGCTAGGGCGGGCGGTTCAAACTTGCGCGCCCAGATCGGCTGCATTTCGTAGTTGTATTGTTGGGCCCAGCCCGGTTGTGGTTCAGGCATCTGGGCCGCCAATAGAAAGTCACCTAAACGTTGCAGTGCGACCGTGTACCTCGGATCATCGTAGGCCTCCGAGGCTTCGATCAACGCGTCAGCGATGTAACCGGTGACATTGTCATTGAGCGTGTACATGTCCCAGTAGTTCTTGAGGCGACCCTCGGTGCGCCAATCGTATTCGGGATAGTTGGCTCGAACGTCTTTCGGCTGTGGCTTAACTGGGCCGGTCCAGACTTGCGGAAAGGCACCACAGGGAAATTGCGCGGCTAACAACGCGTCCAAGGCAACGATGGCCGATTCATGGATCGGCAAATTCTTGAAGTTGTGCGCTTTGTCGACTTGCACCAAGAATTGGATCGCCGATTGTGTTTGGCCGTCATCCAGCGAAGAGTTGTTTTTGCCTCGTCCTCGTCCGTTGCGATAGAGTGCCGTGGATCTGCTTGACGGATCAAAGTCGACGCTGTTGGTCCAACCACCCGACTCTAATTGGCCATAGACAACCGCATTGGCCGCCTCGGTCGCTGCGTCCAGGTAAGCCGTCACGCCAGTTGCGTGGTATGCCTTGATGAAGGCCATTCCGACGGTGGGGGTGCCCGGTGGCTGGATCCAGACCTGATCCTTGCTGGCAACGCCCTCGCCCCAGCGCTGCTGCAAATCGAGGGAGTAGTGATAGACGTATCCACCGTGCCGGGCGACATTCTTGTGAAAGAAGTCAGCCGCCTTCTTGATGGTGGCTCGCGCCTGTTGGCGAGGATGATCCTGCGTCCAGCCAGAAGACGAGACGCTCAACACCAAGCTGCAGATGAAAAGAAAGCGGGTTAGCATGCTTGAATCCAACGAAGACCCATGTGGTTGAGAAGGATTCAATATAGGTTGGCAGCGCCGACCGGTGTCACAGACCTCCGATATTCGCCATCTGATCAATCGACGCTGCTGCTACTTCGCTAGTTCAGCTTCGCGACGTTGCCGAAACTCAGCTGAGATCGCAATCGCCTTCTTGCGGTCGGCTTCATCGTCGTCCCAAAACTCCTGGACGATTTTCTCGCACTCGGGATAGTGAGATCCGTCATCGCCAATGTCCTGACGAAGCTTGGCGAACTGAGCTTTGAGTTCCATTCGCACGTCGGCGTAGGCAGGGTCGTCGTAAACATTGTTCGATTCACTAGGATCATTCTTCAAGTCGTACAACTCCCACGCGGGTGGAGTCAGGTTCTTGCCGTTGTAGTCGCAACCATAGAAGAAGATCAACTTGTGGGTCTTGGTACGCATCGCCATTTCGCCAGGGTTGTCATGGTGAGCCATGTGCATCCAATAACGGTAGTAGGCGGCTTGCTTCCAGTCGGCAGGTTCTTTTCCTGTCTCGCAGATGGACCGGAATGAACGCCCCTGCATCGATGCAGGAGTCTCGATTCCTGCAAAGTCCAGCATCAAAGCGGGGTAATCAACATTCTCGACAATCGCATCGCTTCGCTTGCCGGCTGGAATCGACTTCGGATGGCAAACAATGAACGGCATCCGCATGGACTCATCATAGGCCCATCGCTTGTCTTGATAGTCTTTTTCGCCCAACCAAAATCCCTGGTCTCCTGTGTAAATGATCACGGTGTTGTCGTAGAGACCTTCCGCTTTCAAGTGATCAAGGATGCGTTTTAAGTTGTCGTCGACACCTTTCACGCAGCGCAGATACTTTTTCAGGTAAGCCTGGTAAGACAAGCGTTTGACTTGGGCATCGGTCAAGTTTGGATCCTTGTAATCCCACTTGAATTCATTCGGAAACTTCTTTGGTAAGTCAGCGGCGTAGGAACGGCGCGGGTTGCGACGACCAATCGAGGTTCCGATGTGCGGAATCAATTCGTCGTTGTGTCCGCGAGTCGCAATCGATCCCCAAGTGTCCGACTTGTGCCACAGCGAATCGGGTTCGGGGATTTCAACATCCGCTAGGTAGTCGTCGTACCGTGGATTGCTTTCGAAGTAATCGTGGGGTGCTTTGAAGTGGTGGCAGACAAAGAACGGCTTGTTTGGATCACGTTCGTTCTTGAACCAGTCCAATGTTGCATCAGCGATCACATCGGATGAGTGCGAGCCTGGGTACTTGATGGTGTTCTTTGGCCAGTCTTTCTCGCCTTGAATACGAAACTCGGTGTTGAAGTACTTTCCTTGTCCAGGCAGCACTTTGTAGTAATCGTAGTTCGGCTCGACTTTCAAATGCCACTTACCGATCATTGCAGTTTGGTAACCCGCTGCTCGCATCAGAATTGGCAACGTCTGCTTGGGTGGTGGGATGTTGCCACCCAAATCGAAGACTCCGTTGTTGTGGTTGTACAAGCCTGTGATGATGCAGGCTCTTGAAGGCGTGCAAATCGCGTTGGTGCAAAACGCGTTGTCGAAGCAAATTCCGTCGTTTGCCAGCGTATCAATCGTCGGCGTTGGATTCAGATCTTTCAGCAATGTCGCGTAAGCGCCCACCGCCTGTGCGGTGTGATCATCAGACATGATGAACAGAATGTTTGGACGCTCGTCATCCGCCCTCGCGGCGATCGAAACGATAGAGAACAGGCAAAGGAGCGTGACGCGAAAGGGCATGATCAAGTGTCTCAAGTAGCGTGCATAGAATGCGTGAACACGGGCTATCTTAACTGCGAGGCATCGTGATTAGCAGCCCGTTCAAGAATTTGAAAATCGGCCAAGTGGTGAGTGGATCACGCGAAATCCCGCCAGTTCGACCCCTTCTTCGGCCAAACGCTCGGCCTGCAGGCTGGGGTTGCAGGGAGGCAGGTGGCCATCGGAATAGACGACCCGCCACCACGGATAGGTGTCCCCAGCTGCGGCCAGCGTGCTTCCAGCCGCACGCGCCGCGGACGGTCGTCCCGCGCGCGCGGCAATGTCGCCGAAACTAACGACCTCACCGCTCTCCAGCAGTTCGACCGCGGACAGGATTCCCTGCTGAAGCGGAGTCAACATGTGTTGTTTACTCCTCGCGGGCGCGGCTCGCGATCAAGAATGCGATCTCCATCGCTTGCTCGTAGTTCAATCGGGGATCGACATTGCTTTCGTAGGCACGCACCAGATCCGTCGAGCTGAGTCCGCCAGCGCCTCCAATGCATTCGGTGACGTTGTTGCCAGTTAGCTCCAAGTGAATGCCGCCGACGATCGTTCCATGATCGGCGTGGATCGTGAACGACTGCCTCACTTCATCAAGGATTTGATCGAAGTGCCGGGTTTTGATTCCTTCGTCTGTGGTCACGGTGTTGCCATGCATCGGGT
>JBGCGI010000336.1:0-6528 GCA_045110715.1 Rubripirellula sp. | reverse complement strand
GTGGGCATGGCGCTGACAATTATAGCCAAAGAATCGGTCGATGCCTTGTTTCATGGGGCTCCCGGTGGTGTCGAAGAATCCCATGCCCCATTTCCCGAACGTTGACGTCGCATAGCCAGCCGCCTTCGCAACCTCAGCGATCGTGACCGTTTCCGCAGGTAGCGGCAACTGACCTTCCGGCGGCAATTCGTAATTGCCTCGAACAGGGCAGTGCCCGGTGTGCAGTCCGGTGAAGAACGAAGACCGACTCGGAGCACAAACGCTGGTTCCGCAATAACCCTGCATGTACCGTGTGCCCTCGGCAGCCATCTGATCCAACCGCGGCGTTTGAATCAGTTGCTGTCCGTAGCATCCCAAGTCACCCTGCGCGATGTCATCGCTGAGCACAAAAATCAGATTCGGCTTCTTGGCTTCCGCCGACATGCTGAACACTGTCGCGAAGAGAAACGGGATGGCAAGACCGAACAGGATGGTCCGTTTGGGGTGCATGAAGAGACTCTCGAGAAGTTGTGGAACGATTTTGAACCGTGCAGGGGCGAGCGACTTGATGATCGTGAACCATCGGCTCACTCAATTCAAATTTCGACAGAAGCTAGGATATTAGCAGGAACGGCCGGCAAAGCGAGCTTTCAACGGTTTTCCGGTCATCAGCGTTGCCACAAAGAGGCCCTGCTGATCCGATGCCGTTGTGGCGCGACTGAAGCAGATCACTGGTTCCGCCTTTTGCAGGAATCCGATAACCTTTTCAGGCTGTTAATCGCCGGTTGGGCTGCCGGTTAGACTGCTGTACCACAGGCCGGATTTCCCGCGAATTCAATCGCTTTCACAACACGTTCTTTTGACTGACATGAACCCTGCTGAACGAACCGCTCGATTCAATGAGATTCGTGACAAAGTTGAATCCCAGCAACGATTGACGTTGGACGATGGGATTTTCCTTTACGATCCTCAGGTGCCACTTCAAGCAGTCGGCGAGCTAGCCAATTTGGTTCGTGAGCGAATGAATGGAAACGTTGGCTACTTCAATATCAACACCCACTTGAATCCAACCAACGTCTGTGTCTATCGCTGCCGCTTCTGTGCTTTCCGAAGCGACTTGCGTGATCCGAAAGGATACGTGATGAGCGACGAGCAGGTGTTGGAACGCGGTCGCGAGGCCACCGAGAACGGGTGCACCGAAATGCACATCGTCGGCGGACTGCATCACCAGAAACCTTACGAGTGGTACCGGCACCTGATTGAGTTGCTGACCGAGCACTATCCCCAGATTCATTTGAAAGGCTGGACCGCCGTCGAGATCAATTGGTTCGAGTTTCAAACCAAGAAGTCCGTGCGTTGGGTCCTGGAGGATCTCAAAGAGGCCGGATTGGGGAGCATGCCTGGTGGTGGAGCGGAGATTTTCCATCCAGAAGTGCGTGATCAACTGTGCGAGCACAAAGCCAACACGCATGCTTGGCTGGATATCCATCGGACCGCTCATGAGATCGGTTTACGCACCAACTGCACGATGCTGTACGGGCACGTCGAAAATGCGTACCACCGAATCGATCATCTGATTCGCTTGCGTGATCTTCAAGATGAAACCGGTGGTTTTCAAGTCTTCATCCCGCTCGCGTTCCATCCCGAGAACACCAAACTCTCGGACATCAAGAAACCATCTGCCTTGATGGACCTTCGGACGATGGCGATCAGTCGCCTGATGCTGGACAACGTTCAACACATCAAGGCGTATTGGATCATGTTGGGCATCGAGACAGCGCAAACGGCTTTGGCGTACGGTGCCGATGACATCGACGGCACCGTTCGGCATGAGTTGATTTATCACGATGCTGGCGCCACGACGCCGCAGTGTTTGTCGGTCGACAACATCAAACATCTGATAGCCGAAGCTGGCCGCGATCCAATCGAACGCGATACCGTCTATCGCCGTATTCACCGCGACGAAAACGATTTCACCAAGTGGACCAGCGGCGAATCCGTCGACTCACGCCAACAACCCGTTGGCAGCTAGCGGGAACTGCGATCTTTAGCGATCTGCGATCGCTGCCTTGCGCGCCGCTTCGAATTCGTCTCCAGCGTTCCACTGAGGCATTTGAGGCTGGTTCGCGATTCGCCGCCCGACTTCGAATAGCAAACGCGTGTCCTCCACGGCGCCCGCCATGTCCCAGTCCTCGCGGTATTCATCACTCGGTTGGTGGTAGATCTTCTCGGTCCATTCTTCCAGCTGTTGCTTCCCCCAACCTGCTTCCTTGCCGACCACTTCGATTCCTGGGTGCAGATAGATCCCGGGCACTCCGATCTTCGCCAAACTGAACTGGTCGGATCGATAGTAGTACCCGCGATCGGGGAAGTGGTCCGGGGTTACGATCCGGCTTTGAAGCTTCGCGACGGCTTCGACGATCGCGTCTAAGTCAGACTTACCATTGCCAATCACATTCACATCGTGCGTTCTGCCGATCACATTGGTCCCATCCATGTTGATCACGGCGGCCATCTTGCCGGGATGGATCGGTGGATCCGCTGCGAAGTGCTCGGACCCAAGCAGGCCTTGCTCTTCGGCACCCACGGCTGCGAACAGGATCGATCTCTTGGGACGCTGGGACATGCTGCTGTACGCTCGCGCGATGGTTAACAGCGACGACATTCCGGCTGCGTTATCGACCGCACCGTTGTAGATGTTGTCGCCGTTCTCGTCTCGCTCAGCTGCCAGACCAATGTGATCGTGATGCGCCATGTAGATCAAGACCTCGTCTTTTAGCTTTGGGTCGCTGCCCTCCAGCATTCCTAATACATTGGCCGTATTCTGCTCGCGGACGGTCGCCGTCAGCTCGATCGAAAGCGTGGTTCCCAGCGGCACCGGACGAAAGTCTCGGGACTCGGCGGCTTTACGAAGCTGATCCAAGTCATGCCCGCCAAGAGCCGTCAGCTTGCGTGCAGCTTCTTCGACTGCCCAGGCCTTCAAACTCATCCGCGGACCCTCCGTGCCTCGCAATTCGGACTCTTCGCCTGCCCACGAGGTTTGAATCACCTGCCACGGGTAACCCGCCGACGGCGTCGTGTGGATGATGATGGCGCCCGCAGCACCAGTCCGCGCCGCACTCTCGTACTTGTAGTCCCAACGCCCGTAGTACAAACGGCGACGACCTGCGAACAGCTCTGGATCCGTCGAGGGATCGTTGTTCATCATCACCAACACTTTGCCAGTGAGATCCGCATCTTTGTAGTCATCCCAGTCGTATTCGGGAGCCTGGATTCCGTAACCAACAAAAACCAACTCCGCGGCTTGGATCTTCACACGATCGGTAGGTTGCCCGATCGTTGACATGAACTCGTCGACCGACTTCAACTCGAGCGTTTGGTCACCATTCTGAAAACGCACCGAGGAAGGAGCGTGAGTTTGCACGCCGACCAGGGCAACGGGCTGTCGCCAGGTTCCGTCCGCGGCAGCAGGCTGCAATCCCATCGTTTGAAACTGGGTCGCAACGTAGGCCTGTGTGATCGCATCTCCACGAGTCCCCGGGCCCCGGCCCTCCAGTAGATCGTCGGCCAGGAAACGAATGTGCCCGCGCATGGCGTCTTCGGTGATCTGGCTGCCTGCCTCTTGAGCAAACGCAAAGGAAGGGAGCAGTATCACAGCGAGAGCGGTAGCGATCTTATTCATCAAGAACCTCAGGGCAAAAGTAGCAACGGACGCGCCAAGAGTGTACCGGATTCGTCAAAACACATCGAACAGCCAAGCCGGATGCTCAACGCCGTTAGGAATTCCTCCTTGAGCTCCGTGCCCCTGTGTTTTCCACCCAATCGTTCGCGTTCGCGAGGCAGCTGCAGTAACCAATCCAGTTCGAACAAAAAAAAGAGCCCCGCTCGAGTTTTCACTCCAGCGGGGCTTCGATTCTTTCATCACGCTTGGGTCCAACTGGGATTACCAGTTGAACTCAAGTCCGACGTATCCGCCGTGCAGAATGTAGCTGTCGTTCGCATCGACTTGACCGCTTGCGGCCAGCGACGAGTAATCGCTAGGCACCGAGTCGACTGCGTTGGCAACACCCGTGATACCCATCAAGCGGTATCCGCCTCGAACGGTCCAAGCGTTGTTCAAGCGATAGCCAAGCCCCATGTCCAACTCGCCCAAAGTTGCCAGCACCGTGTCGGACGACTCGGTATCGATATCGTCGACGCCTGCAGTCGTGATGTAGGCTGCGGTGGTTTCGGTACCCAAACGATGACGCATTTCGACGTTGTTGCCGTAGATGCCAAACTTACCACCGATGTTCAAATTCATGCGGCTGCTCAAGCAGTAGGTCAAGCGTCCGCCGAACTGATAACCGAACAAGTTGTTCTCGATGTCAACGTTGTCATAAATGTCGTTTGCTGCGTATCCGGCTGCTCCATCGACGTTGTAGGCCAACTCAAGCGAGTCTTCGATCTGCATCCAACGGAAGCCGTGACTGGTCATCACTCGAACTCGTCCAGTCGCTGGACGACGAAGTGGGCCACTTGCTCCACCGAATCCACCTTGCAGACCATGCTTTCCGAGCAGCGAATGATTGCAACCCGAGCGAGCAACTCGTTGAGCACCCATCAGACCGAAGCTGAACAGATTCGCCTCGATACCTTGAAAGCGAAGGTCACGTGTCACGCGAACGCCCGTCGCACCAGCGTATCCGCCGGAACCATTGACGATGTCGTAGATCGGTTCCACGCCAACACCAGCGTCGACCGAGATGTCGTTGTAGCCAACGTTGTTAGCTCGGATCGTCCCGACCGTACCGTTGCGAACAACTTGCTCGGCACCCGGGTTCCACAAGAAGTATCCGATCCCCAAACCAAACTGATTGCAGTCCAGATAACGGCCAGCCATGATGTCGAAACCGGTCGACGCATCAGGATCCACCAGCGACGTGTTGAAATCGCTGCCCAGGCCGGTGCCCGTTGCAATTCGATTTCCTCGACCCTCTTCCAATGTCAGGAACAGTAAGTTCGCGCTTCCGAACCAACGATTCAATGCTGGCCGGGAACTTCCGCAGGAAGCCATTTGCGAGCCCGACCAGGGAGCCGAAGCCGCTTGGCTGTAGGCGCTTGGTGCACTTTGACACGGAGCACAGCTGGATCCGATCGGAGCCGAGTTGTGTACTTCCATCATCGGAGCACTTTGCATCGACGAGTGCAGAGGCATGGGCTCAGTAACTGGTGCTGGAAGATGCTTCGTTGCTTCGTCTGCAGCCGCAGCAACGTCTTTGGCAGCTTCTTTTGCGACGGCTTTATCAGAGACGGGTCGGAAATTATTCCATTTGGCGGGAGAGCTATAGCTTGTCTGTGCTTGTGCGACCGTGCAAACACCGAGACCGATAGTAACTGCGAAAGCACGCAGGAGATTGGTTCTCATAGAATTGAATCCTTTTCTTTTGTTTCATCAAACCGTACGACGCCCGAAGCGTGCCCCGACCACGTCCCCAAGGGAGACAACCGTTGAATTCAATCGTTGAATCCAACCGTTTGGCGGGAGCGTGCCCGAAGCATGCTTCGTGTGAGGGAAACCGTTTGATGCGGTGAACCGACTGGAAGGTGGGTGGTCCGTACCCTAAAGGTGATTCCGTTCTGTGGAGACAAACAGCCAAGCCTTGGCAGATTCTCTCCACGAAAAGAACATCGTCTCGTGCTATCGCATGTATCGCTAGCAAAAGAGAAAAGCCACTCAGAAACGCGGTCGATCAATTCACAAGCCGGTCAGAAGCTCAGACCCCAAATTCAAGCAGACTGAACGCAAGCAAACGCGATGACGCAGCAGAACGAAGCACGACAACCGGCAAACCTTCCGCAGGCCGCTGTTCTTCTCGCATGAACTGCTGGCTAAAAACGCAGGACTCACTCTCCTGCGTGAGACTCTGTGTGCCGGCGCCGCCGCTCAACCCCTTGGGCCGTGTTGCGCAGGTATTCCTCTGCGATCCGTCGTCGATCTCGATCCGCTTCTCGGGCCACGAGTTCTTCCATCGCGAGTTGGAATCGCGACGACATCGCACTGAAGCCCATGATCAAGGTAATGAATCCGAGCGACACAACGATGGGGATGGAGAGCCAAAGAGTTCGCTGGAGACGAACGGCTGCTTCTTTGGTTGAACCGTTCACCAGCAGCCATCGTTGATGTCTCTGCTGAACGCTATCCACGCCACCGAGCAAGTTTGCCTTCCATTGCTCGACATTCAAATCTGCATTGTCGACAGCGGTATGGACCATATCGAGCGGAATCACGTATTCATCAACCAAACCCGCCAGAAACAAGAAGACAGCGCCAAGCAATGCACCGGCAAGCAGGAAAGGGCCATAAAAGTTGCCAACAGCAACTAATTCGCGAAAGAAGTATTTGAACTTCCATCGGCCACGCGAGTTTCGACAGTTCTGGCCGATCAGTGATCGCACATCGCTAGGGATCGCATAGAACCCTACAGCAACGATCATCAACAAAGAAAATGAAACGGTAATTGCGGTCAGCAGCAACATGGTTGTTGCAAGATACCGCTTCGCAATCCC
>JBGCGI010000335.1:0-3137 GCA_045110715.1 Rubripirellula sp. | reverse complement strand
CGCGCCTGTTTTGTTAAATCGTTCTTCAAACGTGGGCAGCTTGGGTGCCTTGCCACAGCCCCAAAGCCAGACATTACTGGCCGGCAACTTACCAGCCGCAACGCGAGCCCTGTTGACGGGATGATCGGCGAACAATTCGCTGCTAAGTTCCATAATCGCATCGAGCACGTCACTGCCGGGCCCGCGAGGGAAATCGTCCGCAATCGATTTGTCCGTCAAGTCGTGGGGCGGAGTGCATCGTGTATCCATCGTGAACGGCGGAGCGTGCTGGTCGCCGCGATAGAGCAGCAGATTTCGGTAACTGACGCCGGGTTTGAATTCTAAGTAGGGCGCGACCTCTTTTTGCAAGTCAGCCAACATCACGGCTGCTTCTTCGCTGGAGATATGTCCGGCGGTGAAGCTCTTCATGGCTTGGTCTTGAACACAAACCAGATTGCAACGAATGGCCCAATCGTTGTCCGCCAATTCGATTCCTTGAGCTGCAGCTTCCAGCGGCGCGCGGCCCGTGAAATACTGATTCGGGTCATAGCCCAGCAAACTCAGATTGGCTACAGCCGAACCTGCAGGCAGATGTTCGGGCGTGTTGTTCGACGCCCCGACGACACCCCGAGCTGCAATCGCGTCCATCGCGGGCACGTGTGCTGCCTGCAACGGTGTTTTGCCTCCGAGCGATGCCTGAGGTTCATCAGCGACTCCATCGGGAATGACGATGACGTATTTCATGGGTGTGCTTTACTGGTTTGGCGTTAGTGTTTTGGGTGCGTTTGATCTGGACCGGATCTCAGAACGCCGCTCGATTCCATCCTGTCAACTTGCCGAGTGACGAGGAATGTTCTTCGTGTATTTGTCGGCTCCGTCTGTCCGTCGATCGCAGCAACAGATCTGGGGCATGCTTGGTCTATTCCAGTACACGCATACAGACGGTCGTACCTGTACTCGCATCCAAACTATCGATCTTCGCAACGGCTTTCGAAATCGATCCGAACTTGGCCGAATGGGTCATAATGACGAGCGAAACGATAGGTGTCGAGCCGCCTTGAGGTGCCTCGGCAGCTTCGTGCTGAATGATCGACGCGATTGAGACGCCTTGGTTTGCCAACGAAAAAGCGACTTCCGCCAACACGCCTGGCTGGTCCCGAACGAGGACTCGCAGATAAAAACGACTCGTTGTTTGATTGGGATCATTGAGCTCAATCTGTGGCCTTTTGGCCGACCACAAATCGAGCGAGTTGAACGTAATTGCCGCTCGCCCCACGGCGGTGTCGATCACATCTGCCGCGACGGCCGACGCGGTTGGCATTTGGCCGGCTCCTTGGCCTTGGAAGAAGACGGGACCGACAGCGTCGCCAACAACGCTGACAGCATTAAACGCTCCGCGAACTTCCGACAGAGGCGTACCATTACGGACTAGCGTGGGAGAAACGTGCAAATCCAATTTTTCGTCACGCAACTCAGCCACGGCGAGTAACCGAATGCGATATCCCATTTCCGCTGCGCACTTCATGTCGATGGAATCAAGCGACGCAATTCCTTGGCGAGGGATATCGGCCCAATGCACGTTAGCTCGAAAAGCCAACTGAGCCAAAATGGCAAGCTTCTGAGCCGCGTCAGTACCGTCGACATCCATCGTCGGATCAGCCTCGGCGTAACCTAACTGTTGTGCTTGAGCCAATGCGTCTGCGTAGCTGCGTCCGCCCTCTTCCATTTGTGAAACAATGAAGTTGCAGGTACCGTTCAAGATGCCGCGGAGTGACGTGATTTGATTCCCCGTCAAGCATTGACTGATGTTGGCGATGATCGGTATCCCACCAGCCACGGCCGCCTCGAAAGCAATCGATCGACCAAGTTCACGGGCTCGATTGAACAGTTCCGGACCGTGCTCGGCCAGTAATGCTTTGTTGGCTGTGACGACATCTTTGCCGCCTTCCAACAGTTGCAACATGATCGTTCGAGCCGTATCCGTCCCGCCAATCAGTTGTGCAACGATCTTGATGTCCTCATCCGCCAGTACATCCTTAACGTCCTCCGAGACAATCTCGACAGGCACATTGCAATCGCGGGACTTGCCTTTGTCGCGGACAACAACGCGCGCGAGTTCGATCGGTGCGACCAAGTATCGATCGACTCGCTGATCTTTATTGAGCAGAATCTGGGCAAGCCCGGACCCGACGGTGCCTAGTCCGATAATGGCGACTTTTTGGGACTTCAACGCGGCCTCGCTGACAAAAGAATGGATCGGGTATAGTAATTGGCCTGATGAATCAGCGTCAAGCGCGTCGGCCGACTTCCGCATCCTGCTTGCGATAGGAAACCTCGTGTACCACGCTTTGACGGCTGAATCGCTCAGACGAACTCGCGCTTGCGATAACTAACAAGAACAAACATTAAAACGAACCCGAATTAGTTCGTTGTTTCGGAACAGGATCAAGCATGACCAAGGACCCCTTCGACTTTTTGAGGCAACTTGTTGAAACGCCGAGTCCGTCTGGTTTTGAACAGCGTATTCAGGCGCTCGTACGGTCCTATGTTGCCGATTTTGCCGACACTGTCGAAACCGACTTGCATGGCAACGTAATCGCATGTCGCAATCCCAAGGGCAAGCTCCGAGTGATGCTGGCAGGTCACTGTGATCAAATCGGCATGATTGTCTCGCACATTGACGATAACGGGTACATTTACGCTCAGACGATCGGCGGCTGGGATCCACAGCAACTGATTGGTCAGCGTATGACCATTTGGAGTGCCAACGGACCTGTTCCAGCCGTGATCGCCCGCAAGCCGATTCATTTGCTAAAGGATGATGAACGCAAGCAGGTGGTGAAGATAGAAGACCTTTGGCTGGACATCGGAGCGCGTTCGTCGGAAGAAGTTTTGTCGACGATCCAAATTGGCGACGGCGTAACGTTGCAACTTGGCTTTCAAGCGATGAAGAATCGACTGGCCAATGCACCTGGAATGGACAACCGCACGGGTCTGTGGGTGGTGCTAGAGGCTTTGCGGAGATGCGGCCCCAATTTGGATTGCGCCGTCTATTCTGTATCGACGGTGGCCGAAGAAATTGGGCTTCGCGGAGCACGTACTAGTGCATTTGGCGTCGATCCGCATGTTGGAATCGCCGTGGATGTGACTCACGCGAC
>JBGCGI010000334.1:0-3962 GCA_045110715.1 Rubripirellula sp. | reverse complement strand
CCACAAGTGGTCGTGGCGAAGAGCAACATCACGGCAAGTGAAGAGTATTTCCCGAATGTAATCATCGATGAAGACCCAAAAGAGTTGTATGAGCGTCACGTTCAGCTGATAATAGCTATGACCGATCATGAAGCAATTCAGATACGCCACGCTATCACAAAGAATGTCTACGTTGGAACAGTCAGGAATCAGTCAGCAGCAGAGAAAGGGCAAACGCGGCGTCGATCGACGTTGGTGCAGTGTGTTGAACACGCTGGTTTTCTGCTTCGCGGCGTTTCTGGCATTCCTTCTTTTTCAAGCAGAAAGCTTCGCTGCCGACGATCGTGCCAGTGCCAAGTCACATTCCGCTGATCTGATTGCATTCGATTCGTTTGACTACTCGACTGGGCTGCTTCGTGATGGAGATCTTGGCGATGGTTGGAAACGGGATTGGGTCGTCTCTCGCTCCGCGGCGCCTAGTATCGTTAACGGTTCACTCAAGGCGACTGCCGCTTTGGCGAACGCTGCCGAACGTGTGCTGGAGATTCGCGGCACGGGCGCTCGCAACAATCCTTTGCGTCGACCATTGAAGCAACCGCTCGTTCACGGTGAGATCTTTGTTCGCTTTGACCTTCGATACCTTGGCGAATCCAACCAGCCTGAAAAGGTGGATCCGGAGTTCCTTGTCCTGTGGCTGGATCGACTGGATGGCGGCGATCGGTCGACTCACGCTGCGAACGTGCCCAACATTGGGCTACACCTTGCCGATCGTGGTCCTAAGCAGGGCCG
The DNA here is from genome assembly GCA_045110715.1 of Rubripirellula sp. Lineage (GTDB taxonomy): Bacteria > Planctomycetota > Planctomycetia > Pirellulales > Pirellulaceae > Rubripirellula. The sequence goes on along the minus strand of JBGCGI010000334.1, from coordinate 3,194 downwards.
CAACGTCTTCATGATTCGAATCGGTCCGTCGAACATCTCCTGGAGCAAGGTTGAAGTTCAGAAAGATCGAACCTATCGAGTCGTCGCTCGCCTGTCGAAATCGAAAGCCGGCGATCGAGCTGACTACAACCGATTGGACATGTGGATTGATCCGACCGCGGGTGAGTTGACCTCTCCCGACGCAAGTGTTTCTGGCGGACAAAGCATCAGTGTGGTGCAGTGGATTGGATTTTCTACCGGTCTAAAAACGGAATCCTCGGACCGCATTCAGATTGGCGATCTTCGGTTAACAGAATCTTGGGAAGCGGTGTTTGATGATTCGGCAACCAGTATCGTTGAAACCAATCCTCGTGGTCATAACGGAGTGGTTTGGGACGAGCAGGTCGACTTCAAGCGAGACGTGTATCCATTGTTGAAGTCGCAGTGCTTCGATTGTCACGCCGGTGATAACCCGGATTCGGGCTATCGGTTGGACGTTTATCGAGAGCTGCTGGGTTACAGTTCGGGTGAAGTGTTGGCCGAACCAGGACGCAGTCGGCATAGTCGATTGCTGGAAGCCGTTGCTACGAAGTCCGCAGAAGACCGGATGCCGCCGGAGGGATCAGATCGTCTCACGGATGAGCAGATCGCGATGCTCCAAGCCTGGATCGATCAAGGCATGAAGTGGGACAACGAACTGCTCCCACCGCCCCGACGAGAATCGGATCACTGGGCCTTTCAGCCAGTCGTTCGCCCGCAAGTGCCAGCGGCCAGCGACGCGACTTGGATTCGCACTCCCGTGGACGCGTTCGTTCAGCGGGCTCATGTTTCGGCGGGGGTTACGCATGCCCAGCAAGCGTCGAAGCAGACTCTCATTCGGCGTCTGTATTTGGACGTCATCGGACTGCCGCCCACTCCGCAGCAGGTCGAAGAGTTCGTGCGGAACGAATCGAAGACCGCTTATGAAGAGCTCGTCGAACAACTACTGTTGTCGCCCCACTATGGCGAACGGTGGGCGCGGTACTGGCTTGACCTGTCGCGTTGGGCGGAAAGTCAGGGCTATCAGCACGATATCGTCCGACCGTACGCTTGGCGCTATCGCGACTATGTCATCGATAGTTTCAATGCCGACAAACCGTACGATCGATTTCTCAAGGAGCAACTTGCCGGTGACGAGTTGCAGCCGTATTCGGACGAAAACGTGATTGCCACCGGATTCCTGGCTGCCGCTCGGATCAGCGGCAATCAAGAAGACGAAGCGATCCAGCGCAACGATGTGTTGGTCGACATCGTCAATGCGACCGGCAGCGCGATCTTAGGACTCACGCTCGAATGTGTTCAGTGCCACAACCACAAATTCGATCCCATCAGTCAACGCGACTACTACCAGCTGCAGGCGTTTTTCGTGAAGGGGCAACTTGGGAATTTGTCGTTGCGAAATCCTGACGTCAATAACCCGACTGATGTTGGCAAGTGGGTTCCGAAACCAGCGTTTGAATTCTATCTGAAGGAAGTCAAAACGCTGGTCAAGAAGAAGCTTTACGAGCCTCATGACCAGCCTCGCACCTGGGGATACTTGTCTGCCACGACTGGTGATCCTGGTATCACTCGCTATCCCGTCGTCAACCGAAAGCCCATCAAGTGGCAACCAGAGTCGTTGAAACAGGCAGAGGCTCGAATGCTGATTCGCGGAGACGCGGGTATGCCCGGACCGATTGTTCGCAACGCCTGGCCGGAGGTGCTTGGGACGACGCCTGAGTCCCTTGGCGATAAGCCTCGTTCGGCACTGGGCGATTGGATGGCGGACGCCAAGAATCCACTGGTTTCCCGCGTCTGGGCGAATCGTCTGTGGCAGTACCACTTCGGTCGCGGCATCGTAGCGACGCCAAGTGACTTCGGAGTCGAAGGTGCCAGGCCGACTCATCCGGAACTGCTCGACTGGCTGGCATCGGAATTGATGAACAACCAATGGAGTAGCAAGTACATCCACCGACAGATTCTGCTGTCCAGCACGTATCGCCAACAACGTCTGCACCATGAAGGCAACGCTGCGATCGATATCGACAACAAGCTTTTATGGCAATGGCCGCGACGGCGACTGAGTGCCGAAGCAATTCGAGATTCAGTCTTGGTTGCCACCGGAGAGCTTGAGCGATCTATCGGGGGTGTCAGCTTGCCGCCTGAACGAGAAGAGCAGCAGCCTCGTCGCACCATCTATTTGTTCCAGCAACGTAGCGCGATGCCATCCGTGATGGCAATGTTCGACGCGCCCGAAGGCATCACCAGTTGTTCGCGTCGCGCCGTTTCGACCGTCGCTTTGCAGCCGCTGTTCATGCTGAACAGTCAATTCATGGCCAAACGTGCGACAGCGCTCGCAAAAGTGGTGGCCGAATCTACCAGAGACGCGGATCAGCAAATCGAACTCGCTTTCCTCCGCACGCTGTCTCGTAAGCCGGACTCAGACGAACTGGTGTTCGCACGACGAATCGTGAAGGCGGAGTCGGGCCAACATTCCTTGATGCAACTTTGCCACGCGCTCTTGAACCTGAACGAATTCGTTTACATCCCGTGACTTGCCATTTGTTGGCAGACAGTGAGAGAAACACCTGCACCTCGCTTTTTGGGGAGGTGAAAGAACCAATGCCAAGCGGAACTGCGAATCGTCGTATTTTGAACCCATGAAAACATCTCGCCGCACATTGTTGCAGGAAAGCGCGCTGGGCTTTGGCTCTTTGGCGCTGACGTCGTTGTTATTGGATGACGGACACGCATCCGATCAACAAACGATGGAACAAACGCTGGCTCATCATGCGCCAACGGCAAAGAGCATCATTTTTCTTTTCATGTCGGGAGCGCCTGGGCAGACTGACACGTTCGATCCCAAGCCGGCGCTCGACGAATTGGACGGGCAACGCGTACCGGAGTCCATCGCGACGACGATCCCCAACATTCCTCGATCAGGTGTCGATTCGAAGCTCTTTGCATCGCCGTTTACGTTTCGACAGTACGGTCAAAGCGGCATCCCCGTGTCTTCGATGTATCCACACACCGCCAAGCTCGTTGACGAACTCTGCGTTGTTCGCAGCATGAATCACCGGGTTCCCGTGCATGGACCCGGCGAATGCATCGCGTTGACGGGAACCGGAATTGGCGATCGTCCCAGCATGGGGGCCTGGATGAGCTATGGGCTGGGCAGTCAGACAGATCGGAAGAGC
>JBGCGI010000333.1:0-13280 GCA_045110715.1 Rubripirellula sp. | reverse complement strand
ACGACTTCCAAAGGATCTGCAGCGGTTTGGTACAAGAAGGCCGACGGCATCTTGTTTCTGCAGGATGGCTCGCCTGCCAAGATTGATAAGACTGGAAAAATCGAGACGTACAGTTTCAAAGTTCCGCAACTGGCTTCGCGTTCAGGTTGGTTGAAGAGTGGCTTTGAGAAAGCTTGGCTGACAATGCGTGACGCTTGGTATGACGAACGATTCGCCAACCATAACTGGGACAAAATTCGGCGGAAGTATGCCGCGGTCGCCGGACAAATGCATGACACTAGAGGGCTTGGCCAAGTTGTCGAATTGATGCTTGGTGAACTGAATGGTTCACACCTGGGCTTCTATCCCAACGATGAATCAGGAGATAACAAAGTCGAGGGCTGGAAGGACACGACGGCGCATCTCGGCGTTCGTTTCAAGGACGACTTTCAAGGCCCCGGTTTGATGATCCGCGACGTATTGAAAGATGGCCCCGCTGATCGCTCCAAGAGTCGCCTGGCCGCTGGCGATGTGGTTCTTTCGATCGATGGAACCATCGTCGATCCAGCGATGGATCTAACAGAAATTTTGAACGGACGACTTGATCGCGATATCGCGCTGCGTGTGAAACGCGGCAACAGGGTCCTCGGCAAGGACGATGAGGAGCGCGAAGACGGAGAGTTCGATGTTGTGATTCGGCCGATTTCCTACTCGAGTGCTCGTTCGCTACTTTACGAACACTGGCTGGATCACAATCGTGTTTTGGTTGAAAAAGCCAGCGAAGGAAGGATTGGCTACCTGCATATACGTGCGATGAACATGTCCAGTTTCTACGAATTCGAGCGTCAGCTTTACAACGTGGGTTACGGTCGGCAGGGATTGGTGATCGATGTCCGGGACAACGGCGGTGGATCAACGACGGATCTATTGTTGACTGCACTGACGCAACCACGTCACGCGATCACTCAGCCGCGCGGCGGAGGGCAAGGCTATCCTCAGGATCGAGCCGTCTTCGCTTCTTGGTCGAAACCAATCATCGTGTTGTGCAATCAGAACAGCTATAGTAACGCTGAAATTTTCTCGCACGCCATCAAGACATTGGGGCGTGGCAAAGTCATTGGAGTTCAAACGGCAGGCGGTGTGGTTAGCACAGGATCTGCAACGATCAATGACGTCGGTCGAATTCGTGTGCCGTTTCGAGGCTGGTTCCTATTGAACGATGGCGAAGACATGGAGCGCAATGGCTGTCTGCCGCATGAAGTCATTTGGCCAAATCCAGCAGAATTGCCGCAAGGAATCGACCGACAGCTTGACCGCGCTATCGAGAGTTTGCTGGAAGAAATCGGCGAAATCCAGCCGCCAAAGAAACTCAGGTATGCTTCCGAGCGAGATGCGGGATAGCGCGGGTAGGAAACAAGAATCGATTGGCAGGTCCATCGCCATGTCGTTCAAGACTTTCTTGCGTAAGTTGCTCTAGGACGCTGGGAATTGATACGGATGTAAATGACCTTGGCTCACACTCGGTGATGGGCAGCACGATCATCGAGCAAGCCTCTTTGTGGGGGCATCACTTTATCAAACTGAAAACAGCTTCAAGCGGGAATCCTTTGATGAAACGCATCCTCTTCTTTTGGGCTTTGGTGCTTTCGATAACGTCTGGTGCAGCTGTTGCCGCGCAACGACCAAACGTCCTCTTGATTTCCGTTGATGATCTGAATGATTGGATCGGATGCCTAGACGGACATCCACAGGCTCACACGCCAAACATTGATCGGCTCGCGAGTCGTGGAACGCTGTTTGCCAACGCCCACTGCGCTTCGCCTGCATGCAATCCGTCGCGAGCGATCGTCTTTAGTGGCATGATGCCTTGGAAGACCGGCGTGTGGTCCAACAGGAGTCAGAAACTGTTTCAGCAGCATCCTGATGCACGCGTCATCCCGCGCGCGTTCGGTGATGCTGGATACATCACGCTGGGGACTGGCAAGTTGATGCATTCCAGCGGTACCGCCAATCGTGTGATGTTCGATCACCACTTCAACCCCGAGCAGCGGTGGAGCCCGTTCACGCGCGAGCAAGTCCGCTACACCGAAGACGAGCTGCCGTCAAAAGGCACGGGCAACCCGCGCCACTTGATTGATAGAGCGGGCCGCGAGTCCGTCACGTTGCCACTCAACCGGATGCCTTCGGATCGTAAACCAGACGGCAAAGACGGTGAGTCGTTTGACTGGGGCCCCATCGATGTCCCTGACTCGGCCATGGGGGACACGCAGATTACTGATTGGGCGATCGAACGGCTGAGGGCAGGCTTCGATGGAAAACCATTCTTCCTAGGAGTCGGTTTCTATCGGCCACATATTCCGCTGTTCGCGCCGGCTCGTTACTTCAAGCGGTTCGCTAACGTCGATACCCAACTCCCGCCATTTACGGAAGACGACTTGAGTGACTTGAGCGAGGTCGCACGACAATGGGCGATTGAGCCGGTGACCGCTGGCTTGCACGCGACCACCGTCAAACACGGTCAGTGGAAACAGGCGGTCAAGGCGTATCTCGCTTGCACGACGTTTGTGGATCATCAAGTGGGGCGGCTGCTCGACGCGGTCGACGCAGGTCAGTTCGGCGACAACACGGTGATCGTTCTCTGGTCCGACCACGGCTGGCATTTGGGCGAAAAACAACACTGGGGCAAGTGGACCGGTTGGGAGCGTTCAACGCACGTGCCGCTGATCGTCGTTCCGCCTAAGAGTCTTGGTGGAAGCTTCGCCGAAGGTGGCTCGCGATGTCGTCGTCCAGTGAGCCTGGCTGACCTCTACCCGACGTTAACCGAATTGTGCGGCGTGAAAGAACCTGACGGGCTCGATGGACAGTCGCTCGTCCCCCTGCTGCGCGATCCGTCACACCCAACCAATCGCAAAGTGGTCACGGTTTTCGATCGGGGCAACGTGACGGTCCGATCCGAACAGTGGCGATACATCCGATACGCAGACGGAAGCGAAGAACTGTACGACATGAACCGCGATCCCTATGAATGGACCAATTTGTCAGGTCAGTCGGAGCGAACAGAAATTCTGAATGACTTTCGCAACGCCCTACCGCAGGGAGCACTCAACCCGGCGCTGCCCGACAAGTCTGAAAGATAAGTAAAGCGGACGGGCCCCCGCCCCCTTTGATTTCGCGTTTTCCTGCGGAAGCGCGGAACAAGAGCGAAGCAGCCAAGGCCCACCAAGGCCACGCAAGAGGGTTCGGGAACTGCGACAGCGGTCAACGTCAGCGAGTCCGCGTTTGCTCCCGACCCCCAGGTCCATGTGTACGTTCCTGGAGTGACTCCGAGATCCGCGAGCGTTGTGTTGTTCCAGGTTGAGGTACTAAAGAGGGCAGCCCCCGATATGTATCCATCCGGCACCAGCAATGAATTGCCTGTAACACCCCATTTCAGGCCAGTCGCTGAATCTGACGTTGATGGAGTCAAAACCGTCCCAGGCCCAAAACTTGCTGGTCCAGTAATCGAGATGTACTGATCAACTGGACTAGGAGCTCCTATGAGAATCTCCGCGGTTGACGGGTCAATGAATACTCCAGTGCCGCCGTCAATGTCAAAAGTGAGCGCGGTCAAGTTTGCGGTTCCAGAACCGGTGGCAACAAGGTCGCTGCCAACCTCTTGGAGATTGATCACGAGCGCAGCGTCGGCTGGTTTCGATGCAAGTGATATGGCGACAATGGCGAGCCCAATTCCGGAGGCCGCTGAACAACGATTTTGAAACATGACTGATTTGGTTTGGGTAATGGTGATTTGATGTACTCCTTCGTTGGCTCACGCGTCTGTTAGGAACCGTCAAGTTTGCCTTTGATGGTTTCCCTTGAGTCCGCGTTCTTGATCGATGTTGGAAGCCCCGACCAAAGGACCGCGCCGTCTGGCGACTCAACTCGAAGATTACGAAATCGAGCTCGAGTGTCATACGTGGCCAATCCACATTGCCCCGATTCCAACAAAGGCTCGTTGCTCACAAACAACAGTCGCTCATTGAGGTAGCAGTGCGTCGTTTGGCCGCGCACTTGGATCCGCACCTTATGCCACTTGTCCGGCTCGATCGCGCCCTGTGCGTACATCCCCTTAGCGCGATGCCATTTGCCACCGACCAATCGGCTGACCTCATGTCCACGGTTGTAGTAGATGCCAATACCAAAGGCGATGTAATCGATCGGCGACTGGAGATGGAACATGCCGCTGAATCCGTGGACTCGCGTTTGTTTCGGAACACGGCCCTCGAATGAAAAATCGTACTCGGACCATGCCATGTCACCGAACCTCAACATCTGACCTGGCACTTTCTTTTCCGTTTGGACGATCTCATCACGATCAATCTGCCAGCCACCTCCGTGCGAAATGGCAACGCGATTTCGGTTTACGGAATCGACCGCGTCGGACTCTTCCGTCGCTGGCACAAGAGGTATGAACGAGACTTGGATCTTTTGTCCTTTAACGTCCAATTGAAAATCTTTGGTCAAGACTTCGAATCCCTTCTTTCGCAGTCGCAGCATCCCGTTCTTGCGGTCGACTGCGATCGTAATAGGAGTCTTGTCATTCGGATCTCGAATCGTGACCGTATGATTCTTGTCGACATCGATCTTTGCGAGCAGCGAGCTGTTGGCGAACTGAAGCTCGATGGTACCGTCTTGAGCTTTGATCAGTAGCGTGACTCCAAACGCCGCGACCAGCATCAAGGCGACAGACACACTCAGCGCAATGGGCCACTGTTTCGAGGGTCGCTGACGCTCTGATTTCGATGCCGCGGCGTGCTGGAACTCAGGAACATTCTGTGCCTGCGTCGCTGCCAGTGTTTTGTTCTCGACGTCACTTGGTTGTCCAGAATCTCTTTGCGACGACTGTCTCTCAGTCAATGGCTCGCAGAACGGAGTGAGCGCTTCGGCGACTTCTCGAGCGGTCTGAAATCGCAAGCTACGATCTTTTTCCACTAGCTTTGAAAGGATCTTCGCCAACGCATCTGGCAGTCGCTCTCGAGTATCCGCCGGCAATGACGGTGATTCATTGACGTGAGCCATCAACTTCGACATCGCGTCCTTGTGCTGGTGGAAGGGGCTTCTGCCGGTTAGCAAAAAGAACAACGTGCAACCCAAGCTATAGATGTCGGCGCGGGCGTCGACGTCGCGCGGAGTTTGGACTTGCTCGGGCGAAAGATAGTCGGGAGTGCCAACGATCGTCCTGTCGCTCGTAAGGTGTGTCGTGGCCTGCGTGTTTTCTAGTCGAGCCAAGCCGAGGTCGAGGACTTTGACGACGCCCTCGTCGGTCACCATCAGGTTCAATGGCTTGATATCCCGATGAATGATGCCCTGATCGTGCGCGTGCGCAAGACCCAAGGCGGCCTGTCGCACGATGTCACACGTTAAATGCATTGGCAGTGGCCCCCGTTTCGCGCGGTACGCGGCAAGGTCCTCGGCCTCGAGATACTCCATGATTAGATAGAGCCGGCCGTCTTGGCGACGTGCGTCGAGGCCACGCACCAAATTGAGATGATTCAATTTTCCGATGGCGACCATTTCGGACATGAACCGCTCTGCCGCGTTTACATCCTGCAGGAATCGGGGAGACATGACTTTGATGGCGACACGCTTTTGCATCAGCTCGTGCTCGGCCTCATAGACAGCCCCCATGCCGCCACTGCCAAGCTGGCGAATCACCCGATACCCGTCCAAGCTAACGTCGTCCGGTTCAGGTTTCTCACCAGCCGCGAGATGCTGCGAGACCGTGGGTGGCTCCGACCGAGCCGCCGTGCTCGCTTCAGCCATTACCCGTTGAAATTCCGGCTCGCCTTGATACATCACCGCGGGAAGGCTGTCACGCAGTTTGGCGACCAACGCCGGATCGTCCGCCAGCTCTTCGATTCTTTTCCAGCGACTTGGATCTTGGTCGAGCCACGCTTCGATCGAAGAGGCATCATGCTCGGAAAGCGAATCCTCCAGGAAACGCTGCAATTCCTGGTTACCGTGCATCTTATTCTCCGAAAGTTGACCGTTTTGTCTTCACCTATCTAGGACGTATTCATCTCACAAGAAATTTTTTGATGGCGTGCTATTCCTCTGCCAAATCGTCGAAAACGGCTCGAATCCCCGTTAGGACGCGGTATTTGGCCTGATAGATCGCGCCTCGGCGCATTCCCAATTCGGTAGCCGCCTCTTGTCCGGACAGGCCCTCTACCGTCGTCAGCCAAAAGGCATTCCAGTCGCGGTCCGAGAACGTGGCTCGCAACTCATCGACCTTCGCCAGACGCATTTCATCGATGGGCGAACTGCCACACGAATCGTCATTCGCCTCAAACGAAGCTAGGATTTGCTGTGCCGTCGTCCCGCCTTGAGCGACAATTTCATCGCCATGCTTGCGGAGCCAGTCGATCATGACGTTTCGTGCAAGCGTTCGAAGCCAACCACGAAAACTGGAAAACGATTCCGCTCGTTCGATTCTTGGCAAACCTTGACTGACCTTCAAAAACACCTCTTGAGTGACATCCGCACTTGTATCAGCACTGAGATTCCATTGGCGACACCAGTGATACACCAACGGAAGATACCAGCGAACGAATTCCTCCCAAGCGCGGTCATCGCCCCGGATTACGCGATTGAGCAGGGAAACGTCAGTGTCGACCATAAGAAGCAAATCAAGAGAACCAGAACCAATCCCCTCAATTTAGCCGGTGGTCAACAGGAGCGTTAGGTCAGAAAGAATCGTCCTACCTCGATGCACAAAAAGGCCCCCGGTCACAATCGCGTTCAGCACGTCGACTACCCGAGCTAGTAGAGTGCCGGATTCCGAGAGGGAACCAAGCGAGGCTTTTTCGTTGCGCAGCTTGATTCGCACTTTCGTCAGTCCACCAGTCTTGGGCTATCGCACAACCGCCCTGCCGAACGCTATTGCCCCGTCTCCTTTTTTCGGCTGTCACACCAGCGGTGGTTAGTCTTGGCGATTCAGCTCGTTCGGTGGATTCATTATCACCCGCCATTGATGCATGTTTGTGACCCTGCCCCCCGCGTAGCTCACGTCGGAATGAATCAGAAGCCGTTCGGGCGTGGCGGGATCGTATTTGCCGATGACCTCGTTGGCGGAATAGCAATCGCCTCCGCCAGGAGTCTGCAGCCTGCTCAACAGTACCATTCCCTCATCCCAGTGAATGCCATCCAGCGACGAGTAGAGTACGAAGTTTTGCGGCCCTGGATCGTCACCGACTAGATCTCTCGGGTTGCTGCCGCTTCGTCCTTGAATGAAGTACCATTCGCCCACTTTTCCAGACAGTTGCATATTGCGGATGCCCTTGGCGAAGTGCGCGGTCTGCCTGTCCGACCACGTCCGTCCGCCATCCGTGCTGATCACGTAGGGAATATTCTGTTCGGCGGCTCGGTCGTCTCTCCTCAGGTGAGCGTCGTAGGTGTAGACGATGATCCGGCCGTGATCGAGTGCGCCAGCGGCCCAATAGTAGCTGGCGTCGTCGAAGGGCAGGATACTGCGTTGGCTAAATGATTTCCCGTTGTCTCCCGAAACCCACAGTGTCTGCTGCCCTCCCGGAGTCATATTCGAGGTTCCGCCCCGAAAGACGATGAAGACTTCTCCATCATGCACAAACGATGTGTTCATCGTGTAGGAAATATCATCGACAGTGGCAGACTCATCAAACTCATACGGTCCCTTCCAGGTATGGCCGTGGTCATCGCTGAGAAGATAGACCGGAGTTCGTTGTTTCTCCCATTTTTCGTTCGCGTAACGTATCACCGTCGCGATCAGAGTTCCGTTTGGCGCGGTGACGAGGGAGTACACCAGGGCCGAGTACACCTCATCCTCATCCCACATTCGCTTGGAATAGTCCAAAACCACGGGCTTGCTCCACGTCAGGCCACCATCGGTTGAGCGACGATATTCCGACCATCCGCCCACGCCATGTCCGTTCCAATGGTCTTCACCGGATCCCGTCATGCTGTAGAAGGCAACAACATCGCCGTTGCGACACTCAGTGACCGAGTTGTTGCCGTGTCCCGAATAGCCTTCCGCCTGTCGGTCCGCGAACAACATGCCTGTGTTGGGGATGTCCGCAGGAGAGACGCGAAATGGTTTGCCGTCAGCAGCACGGGGCCTGTTCCTTGCGGACCGAGCATCATCGAATCCCAGCACGACCACCCATTTCCCGAACCGATAGGACTCTCCAGACGCGACATGCTTTTCATAGGCAAGCACCAGATCTCTCTCGTCCTCCCCGAGCAACTGAAAAGGATCGTCTCTCATTTGCGAAAACCCCTGTTCCTGAAGGGCCTTTCCCTGAGAGGCGGCACGGGGAACCGACTGAGGGGTGAGCACGATCAGGCGGCCGTCCTGGACGACGTCGAAGTGAGTGGAATCAATCGAACTCCTCAAGAACTTCTCTCCTGCAAGTTTCGCGGGGCATTCTGCTAGACGGTAACTGCGGTTAGTGAAAAGCGCCGCGCGTGGCCGGAACCACATCACCTCCGATTCCGGCTCGTCGCGGACTTCGATGACCGCACGATCGGAAGCGTGTGTATGGCAAGGAATGATCGCCCCCACGGCTAACAGCACCGAAAATTTACCTATCGCATTGATCATGGTTTTGCTCATCTTGCGTTCTCCTGAATGGACCGGCTTTTCCCCGTTGGCTCCTCCCGAATAGCCTCGTTTGTTTGCATCGATGCTTGCCGGAGGAGAAAAGGGGACGGGGGCAATGGTGTTCGTTGATTCGGCTTGTGATAGCGTAACACGTTGTTCATGCGGACGAGAAAAGGTGACCGGGACGATATCAAGGGGACCTACCGGTTACGCCTGCTTGCGATTGCAGTTGGAAAACTTTGACGATTGGCGAAGCAAACCTGCCTTCCAAGATGGCGGACTTTTCAGACTGTAATGCCCACATGGATTTTCATGGTTGTGTGGTCGTGCGAGGACGATGAAATACAGGGTGCTGTATTGCCACAGCAGAATTTCGTCGATCCATCAGACTTCACGGAAAACATGGTGTCCTCTGCTCGCGAGATGTCGTCATCGCTTCATTGGTGGCTGCTGCGATGGCCATTACGGCTCTCCGAGTTCCTTGGGCGACAATTCCTTGGCCGATGTGGCACCGTGGCTTCTGTCTTGGCGGTCCTATGGGCAGCCCTGATGTTGGCGATTCGGCCATCTTCGTGGACCGCACCGACGCGGACGGTGATGTCTCGGCAGTTGTTTTTCACTGCTGTTGATGCAGTTCCTCTGGTCATTCGCTTCGGCGCGGCGGTCGGAATTCTGATCATTGTCGAAGCAGCGTTGTGGATCGATGCACTTGGCGTCTCGACGGACGTCATGATCCCGATGCTGTGGCGTGCCGCGGTACGTGAAGTGGGACCGCTGCTGGCTTGCTTGGTCGTGATCGGCCGCAGCGGTGTTGCGATTTCGACCGAGCTAGCGACGATGGTGGTTAGCGGCGAGGTCGAAGTGCTCGATGCGCAGGGCATCGATCCGATGACTTATCTTGTCATGCCTCGAATTTTGGCGGTCGTCATCAGCGTGTTTTCGCTCGCCATCGTGCTGTCGTTTGCGATCATTGCCACGGGCTATTCCATCGGGTGGTTGATGGGCGCGATTCGTATGCCATGGAGTTTATTTTTGGATGACATTCTGCGCGAATTCAATCGAGTGGACCTGTTGTTCTTTGGCAGCAAAACAATGATCGCGGGCGCTTTTGCAGGTGCCATCTGTTGCTTGGACGGGATTCGTGTTTCTGGCACACTGACGGACGTGCCACGTGTCTCGAGCATCAGTGCGATTCGCGCGTTGACCGCAGTGTTTGCTGTGTCAGCGATACTTTCCATCCTGATTTACGGCCGCCTGTTAGCCTTCCGAATTGGTTGAAAGACTGAATTGAGTGCGCTGAACACATCGCTGAATGACGAAGAAACCGCGGAAACAAAGCCGCGACGTCGAGTGCTGGAACTGCGCGACGTCACGATCGGCCATCAACCGGAAGTTTCACTATGCCTGGACCAAGTGTCCTTGAACGTGCACCGCGGTGATCTTGTCATGATTCGCACGAACGCATCGCAAAACACAAGACGCTTTGCATCCATGTTGCAGGGACTTGTACGACCTAGCAAGGGATCCGTTCTGTTCAACGGGCGCGATTGGGCGACACAGCACTCGCAAACTCAGTTTTCCATGCGAAGTAGGATTGGACGCGTCTTTGATCAGCAAGGATGGCTCGCGAACCTAAATGTTCGAGAGAATTTGTTGCTTGCCAAACAACACTTTGATGCGGATCTTGATGCGATTGAAGAGGAGATGGTGTTCTGGGCGGATTGGTTCCAATTAGGCAACATTTCGCGTATGCGTCCCGCTCGTGTCGATGCTTCGTGTCTGCAGATTCATCAGTGGATTCGCGCCTATCTTGGCAAACCCGCCTTGCTCATTCTGGAACGACCGATGCGATCAGTTTCAGCACAGATGTTCAAGATCTTTTTGGCGTCTGTCCACCAGATGCAACAGCGTGGTGCGGCAGTGATTTGGATTGCGGGCAGTACGCTGGGCGATAACTTGGACAGCATTTCGCCTGACGCGATTCTGGACATGCGGCGTGTTGCGGAGGACCAGGCGATCGCTTCGCCGCAGGAAGACACTGGCGATCAAGATGCCGGAGGTAAGGAATGAGCGATCCCTATCGATTGCGATACACGAACCAAGCGGTGGGTGTTTTTCTACTCGTGATCTTGCTGTTTCTGATTCTGCTGTCGATCTTGGTGCTGCGCGCTGGCGACTACCTCGTGGAAAAGGACCACTATTGGATCGAGATCCCACAGGAAGACATTCGAGATTTGTACAAGGGCGCTGGGGTGATGATCCTGGGTGAGAGGGCTGGCGAAATCAAGAGCATTCGGTACATCGATTCAACGGACAAGGTCCGCGTGAATCTGAGTATCGATCCCGACATGAGTGGAGAAATTTTCGCCGATTCGATCGTGCGTCAAGATCGCAAGTTTGGGCTGGGGACACCGATCTTGATGATCCAACGTGGGGACACGTCGGGCGATATGCGAAAGCCGCTGCTGCCGGGAAGCAGGCTGGAGAACTACGAGGGTGAGTCGGATCGGTTGGACAAAGTTGCCGGCCAGGTAGAAACCGTCAGCGAGTCAATTCGCCTGATGCAAGAACATTTGGCGCCGACGCTGCTGAGCATGACAGCGGCATCTGATCAATTGCAAAGCACCCTTGAAACTCACGCCGAACCGATGCTACGCGAATCGGAAACAGCAGCCAGTTCTTTCCAACAGACCAACGAAGCCTTGCGTCCGAAATCCATCGAAACGATGGACGTGGTCCAGGAGGCGACTCGATCGATGCGAGACAAGGTCACTCTCCTTTCCAAGGAAGTGGCCCAATCAGCTGACAGCGTCCGGCTTGCCGCGGATTCGGTTGCGAAGACATCCAATGAAACGAATCAGGATATCGCCAGGACTTTGGCTTCGCTTCGTGATGCGGCAGATCAGGTCCAGCGACTGGCGGTACAAACTCAGGAACTGGTACGCATCGTGCGTGGCGAGGCCGACGATCTGCCTGGCACGACCGAGCGGCTGAATGAGACGGTCAGCGACACTCAAGATTTGGTCGGCGAGATTCGCGGCCACTGGCTGTTGCGTAATTCGCGTGCTCGCAGCGAGAGTCGCGGGGGTGGTGTTCGGCCGTGATTGCCTGGCGACTTGATCAACGCGATTTGCTTCAAATCGGCCTTCTCGTCCTGGTGGTGATGGTCGGCGGTTGCCGTTCGTCTGCACCAATCGAATCGTCCACTGTCGCGAAGGTCATGCGCTATTCGGAGTCCGCTGCGGAGAGTTTTGCAGAGGGTGACACCGAAGTAGCGATCCAGACCTTTCGAAAAGCGATCCATCGATCTTGGGCCGCTGACGATCCCTATCACGCAGGGACGAATGCCTACAACTTGGCGGCTGTGCTTTTCGACCGAGGTAAGCATGCTGATGCACTCGATTGGTTGGTCGATGCACGTGTCGATTTGGCTCGCGCAGGGAAATCTGCTGGCAATACGTTTTTGCTAGAAGCCAAGATTGCTCAAACCGAAGAACGTTTCCAGGATGCGAGTCGCATGATTGGTCTAGCGAATTGCAGTCCACCACCTTGCACTGACTCGGCCAACAAAAGCTGTCCCTGCACCGCTTGTCAAGAATCAAAGCTAAGCTGTGTGCCCTGCTTGGGCAAAAAGATCGCCGATGAAAAGGCATCGCAGCAATGTCGTGATGACTATCAGGCACAAGTGCATCTGGCTCGCTCGCGTCTGGCGACCGACCAGTACGATCTGGCACTTGCGTCCAAGCACCTTGTTCAGGCCAGTGCGCTCGCAACCAAGGTCTGTAGCGACGAACTGCGTGGCGAGATCCATCATGCCGCCGCGATGATCGACTTGGCCGAGGGTCAGTTTCTGCAAGCAGCGGCGCATTTCGATCGAGAAGTCACGCACCTTCGTTTGGCAGGTAACTACCGAAAGCTTCCCGAAGTCTTGAAGATCTGCGCAGCCGCGTACCAACAGGTCGATCGGTTCGATTTGGCGTCGGACCGTTTGTGTCGTGCTGCGCGTTGTCTGTTTGCTCGTGGTGAGGCCAAGGAATCCTGGGATGTCTTGCAGCAGGCGTTGACATTTGTCGATCCCGATCCGTCGAAGCCGAATCACATCCGTTTGGTGTTGACGGCGCGAGAAATTGAGTCGGTCCTAGCGGAGACTGCTCCTGCAGATGAAAAGACCGCACTAGCCCGGCTTTTAGGCACAGGCATGTTGGAGTAGCAAGTGGAGTGATCTGCACCAAGGAAGAAACGGACACGGGCGCCGTCTTCGATAGGGCGTCTGACCGCCGGATGAGTGTTATTCTCCAAGAAACGGCTATCATCGGTCAAATGCCTACTGCCGAACCGCCAAGCTTCACCAGCCAAATAGGAGCAGTAACCGGTTTCCTATATTCTGCACCTCCAACTGAGATTCAAATCACTAACCGTAGGCGACCTTGGGTCTTGTTGGATTACGGGAGCCAATGACACTAGCATGGGTGTTGACAAAGCAGAGTCACAACTATTTTCGTAGCCGAACATTCCGAATTCATTTCACCAAGGCATTCGTTCGAGGTCGGGTTTGACAGGTACAATTCAAGAATTATTGGATGGCGTGAGCGCCTGTGGGCTGATGTCGGACGAGGCGCTTGAGGTATTTTCCGCGAGCAATCATACGAAGACGGCATCCGATCTCGTATCGGGTCTCATCAAG
>JBGCGI010000332.1:0-11284 GCA_045110715.1 Rubripirellula sp. | reverse complement strand
GTCCAACGCCAGATTGGCTTCAGATACTGCGTCAGTTCCTTGTCGTTTGAGATTCCCTTTCGAAGACGCTCGCGTCCCCAAGCCGAATTTCCGTACCACCGTCCCAGGGGATACTTGTAGTTCGGATCAGCCACAGGATCGAGCCAGGTGTTGTCGCGGACGTTGACATAGCGTCCGCCCCAACCGCCCCAGTCCGGCGACTCCATGCTTCGCAATCCGTTGGGGATCGTATGCAGAAACGCGGGTGAATCACCTTCGGATCGAAAGTCGTCGGCATCAAACCCTTTGTCGCCTTTGTCATGAGCTTCGTAGAGCGCGCACAGCGGGCCGTGATCTTCAAGAATATTTGGCTTCATCCACGAACCAGCAAGCACGGCCTGCTGATCCGCCGGTAGGTACTTTTTCCAGTGATAAAAGATGGCGATGAACTGATCAGAAATGATCGTCGGAATGTTGTACTTGCCCCAGTGCGGCCGGATGTAGGATTGATAGGTCGAATCCTGTTCCCAGATGAAGAAGAACCGCATCTTCTTTGCCACCTGGGCCATCATGTCTGGATGGTCTTCTTCGATCGTTTTCAGGGCACGTGCGATGGTGTTTGTGCCGCCCCACGCCTGAATCCAGATTGGGCGGTCATCTGATTCGTCCAGCAGGACTTTCACAATGTGTTGCGATCCCGGCGTGACTTCCTCCATTTCGCCTTCGGTTTTGACATTGCCCAGGAACGTGCGTGCCTGCAAAAAAGCCGCGGTCGGATAACGACGATCATGCTGAACCAAGTTTGGTTGAACGGCAGCATAGGCTTTTAAGTAAGGCTGAACCCAATCATCGCCAGGCCATTTGTGACCATGGCAGTGGTACTGGGAACTTGACGTGATGATGCCTTCGATTTGCCACTCATTGGCGTACAACAGAAACCGCACCAACGAGCACTGGTCATCGATTTCACCGTCGCTCGTCACGAGTATCCGCGGCCTCTGAGGTTCGTTGGCCGCAAGTGTCGTGCTCTGCCAACAGATGGTTCCCAACAGAATCACAGCAAGGCACGTTGCCGCTTTCACCGCTGAGGTTTTCTGGATACGACGCAGTATTCTCATGATCAATTCGTATCCTGTGTTGCGAACTTCTTGTGTGCTGCAGTCGTTGGTGTGGGGATTGCAGCGAGGCTGCAGACCGCATCGTCTCAGTCGGACCAATGTATTCTTAGTTCCGCAGCAATTTCCCCCTGTTTTCGGCTAAGTTATCACGGCATCCTAAGGTCGACTTCGATCGGATCGCGCTGTGGCGCCGCCATTCGGAATCACGTGAACAAACACCAGTCATGCAAGTGGTGCGAATTGATTGGCGCGTCGGATTGCTTTAGTTCAATCGTTCGATTCACGCATTCGGTCGATCGCCACCGCAATCAGGATCACGGCGCCTTTGACCACTTGTTGCCAAAAGGGTGAAACGTTGAGCAGCACCAGGCCGCTGTTCAAGACACCGATGATCAGGCAGCCGATCACGGTTCCGGTGATGGTTCCACGACCACCCGAGAGCGATGTTCCTCCAATGACGACTGCTGCAATGCTGTCCAGTTCGTATCCAGTTCCCGCATTGGGCTGCGCTGAATCCAGACGCGAGGTCATGATCAGACCGGCAACTGCGGACAGAGCTCCCGCGACGGTGTACACAAGAACCTTGATGCGGTTCACGTTCAAACCGGACAATCGGGCAGTCTGTTCGTTGCCTCCAACGGCATAGATGTGACGTCCCACTCGCGTCTTCTTGGTCAGCAAAACGAACGCACCGACCAGAACTCCGGCAATCCACACAGGGGCCGGAATTCCTAGAAACGAATCCGTTCCGATGATCGCGAATCCGTCACCCAGGCCGGTGATCGGAAAACCTTTGGTCCAAAGCATCGTCATTCCGCGCGCGATACTGAGCATGCCAAGCGTCGCAACAAACGGTGGGATCTTCAGCCGAGTGATCATCTGTCCGTTGCACGCGCCCAGACACGCCCCCACGGTCAATCCAGCAATGATCGCTCCCCAGGTTGTGAACTGCAGTTCCACGCCGCAATTCTTGCCTGCGTGCTTGCCGTGCAAAGCGACGGTGCCATTTTGCAGTTCGTTCGAGGGTTGTTTCCATTGCAATGCTCCTTCCCTGTGTTGCGGTCCAATGCTGCGATGTGTGATCCCATTCGACTTCGCCCGAGAAGCGGATCCTGATGCGGCCCTGTACTACAACGACTACAACATCGAATCCGGCCCCAAGCATGCAAGCTCGATGGTGCTCCTCAGGCGACTGATTGCCGACGGAGTCCCGATCGATGCCGTTGGTATTCAGGGGCATTGGCGAAGCGGTCGAGGTCCGTCCGAGGACATCGAAAAGGCGATCACCGACTACGCATCGCTTGGACTGAAAGTCAGTATCACGGAGCTCGACGTCACGATTCGTGGTGAGTCCGGTGGACAATTCGGAAGCGGCCGATTCCGACGCAGTGCGCTGCCTTCGGTCGAAGACCTGAACGCACAAGCTGACGACTACGCCAAGCTGTTCGCCATCTTTCAAAAGCATGAAGATGTCATTGAGCGCGTTACCTTTTGGGGCCTGAAAGATCGGCGCACGTGGCGATGGGGGCAACACCCGCTGCTCTTTGACGCGAACAACCATGCCAAGCCCGCCTACGCCAGCGTTGTCGAGGTGGCCGGCGGACGGGACGACAGAAAAACCAGCACCGACCAATAGCTTCGCTCGGCCGCGCCACAACGGTGCTTCAATGTCTCGTTGGCTCATCTGCAAACCAAACAGGGAACGATGGCAAGGACAAAGCACTGGTTATTGGTTGCGTTCCGGCAAGCTACTCAGCTCATTGCTCGTCTGGGTGTCATCGGCACGGATTTCGCCCGGCGTTAAGTGGGGTACGGCCTCGAGGTGGCCTGCGTTCATCAGGGAGGCGACGCGCTGAAGTGTGGACAAAATTTGCAAACGCTCCCACTCTTCCAGGCGAGACAAACCCGTTCGGAAATCATCTTGCAATAACGATGGAGATGCTGAGAGTGTTGTCTTGCCTTCATCGGTCATCGCGAATGTGACCGAACGACGGTCTCTTTCGCTTTTTTGGCGGCTAACGAGGTCACGGGACTCCAGCCTTTTGAGGATTCCACTAAGCGTCGGCTGGCTGAGATGTACCGAACGGGCGAGGACGCTTGGAGAAACGGGCTCCAACCGGGAAATCTCCTGCAGCACCGCGAGCTGTGGGCCAGTCAGACCATGGTCTTGGACGAGATGCTTTGAGTGCAGGTCGACGGCGCGGATGATCTGGCGAATCGCTGCAACAATTTGATCTTCGTGACTTAAGTCCATTGGAGGCTCAGCTTGACAGGAAGGCTTTGGCGGTAGCGGTGAAAGCCTACCAAAAAGCACGGTGCGATTGGCTCGACCCAGCACTGACAGTGCTTTCGGCAGAAAGCAATTCGACGCTTCGGTGCTTACAGCAGAAAGCATTTTCCGATAGAATCTTCGGCTCAGACCAAACAAAAAACGAGGATTTCCGAGCAGATGAACACTTCAGCCAAGTCACTCCTAAAATACCACGAACAAGATTATGGTTCTGACCCAAAGGAAGTGCGCGATACAAATCAGTACACGGACGAATACGTGCGCGGGTTTGTTGAAAAATGGGACGAGCTCATCGATTGGGAGCAACGCTGGAAATCCGAGGGGGATTTCTTTATCGAGGAACTGCGTTCCCGAGGCGTGAAGCGAGTCCTCGATGTCGCCACGGGAACCGGCTTTCACTCCGTCCGGTTGCTCGAGGCGGGCTTTGACGTTGTGAGCGTGGACGGCAGCCCCTACATGCTCGCACGGGCCTTCGAGAATGGCCGTAAACGGGGGCACGTCCTCCGCACCAATCAGGCCGATTGGCGATGGCTTAACCGAGACTGTGATGGCCGATTCGATGCGGTCATTTGCCTCGGAAATTCGTTTACTCACTTGTTTGAAGAGGTCGACCGCCGTAAAGCCTTGGCCGAGTTCTATTCCGCTCTGGTTTACGACGGGATGTTGATTCTGGATCAGCGCAATTACGACTCGATCCTCGACCAGGGTTTTAGTTCTCAGCACAAGTACTACTACTGCGGCGAGAAAGTATCCGCGGCTCCGGAGCACGTCGACGAGGGGCTCGCACGATTTCAGTACGAGTTCTCGGATGGCTCAACGTATCACCTGAACATGTTTCCGCTTCGCAAAGAGTACACCCGTCGATTGATCAAGGAAGCTGGCTTTCCCACTGTCCACACCTATGGCGACTTCCTGGAAACCTATCATGAGGCGGACCCGGATTTCTTTATTCACGTTGCCGAAAAGAAGTACGTCGAACCAGGTGCCACCGAGGTTGCGGAGGTCAACGGAAAATGAGTGATGCTGAATCTGCAGCCACCGTTGCACGCGACTACTACAACAGTTCCGATGCGGACCACTTCTACGCCCAAGTCTGGGGTGGTGAGGACATTCACGTCGGGATGTACCGAGCTTCGGACGAGCCGATTGGCGACGCAAGCCATCGGACCGTGCAACACCTAAGCAAGCGACTTGAAGGCATTGGGCCAGACAGTCGGGTGCTGGATATCGGATCGGGATACGGTGGGGCGGCTCGCTATCTTGCTAAGACATTCCATTGCCATGTCACGTGCTTGAACCTCTCCGAAGTCGAGAACGAACGTAATCGTCAACTCAACGATGCGGCTGGCTTGGCTGAGAAGATCCGGGTCGTGGATGGAAGTTTCGAGGCGATCCCGGTCGAAGATGCGAGCTTCGATTTCGTTTGGTCTCAAGATGCTATTTTGCATTCGGGGAATCGCAAGCGGGTGTTCCAAGAAGTCGACCGGGCCCTTCGCTCCGGCGGCCAGTTTGTGATGACGGATCCGATGAAGGCAGACTCTTGTCCTGACGGCGTGCTCCAGCCGATCCTCGACCGGCTGCACCTGAGCGACCTCAGCTCTCCTCAGACTTACCGAGGCTATGCAAGCGAACTTGGTTGGCAAGACCTTGGGTTTCAGCCGTTCACCGAGCATCTGGTGCAACACTACTCCAGTGTTTTGGCTCGAATGCAAACGCTAGAGTCACAACTCCTCGAGAATATCTCCGCTGATTATATCGAGCGAATGAAGCGAGGCCTCCAGTATTGGATCGATGGTGGTTCGGCTGATCACTTGACTTGGGGAGTCTTCCTCTTTCAAAAACCTGAGTGAGTTACGATTCATCGCACTGAATGCTGAGAGCTTGTTATTAGTTCGCCACACGGTCCCACCGACGAAAGTAGATCTCAGGATCCAAGGTCTCTGCCGCGCATTCAGTGGGGAGATCACTTTGAAATGCATGCCGTTGTGTTCCCGGCAGCTGCGTTCATCATCCTCTCTCTCATCTCAATCTGTTTTGTCTTCCCAGCGGAAGATCTTTCAACGCTGTTTGAGTCGCTTCGTGATGGGATCAGCCAATGGTTCGGCTGGTTGTACGTCGGCACGATGTCGGGCTTCCTGATATTTGCGATCTGGCTTGCGTTTGGCCGCTACGGACAATTGCGACTTGGAACCGATGATTCACGGCCGGAGTTTAGTCGCATCTCTTGGTTCGCCATGTTGTTCAGTGCGGGGATGGGGATTGGCTTGCTGTTCTATTCCGTGGCCGAGCCAATCGATCACTTCACGTCACCACCTCCGACGTATCGTGTCTCGGGCGGGCCAGATCAACTTGCGATGGCCATGACCGTGTTCCACTGGGGATTGCATCCTTGGGCACTCTATGCCGTGGTTGGACTCTGCCTGGCATACTTTGGATTTCGCAAAGACATGCCACTTAGCTTTCGCTCTGTTTTGGAACCCATTCTTGGCGATCGAGTATGGGGACGACTCGGAGACTGCATCGATCTATTGGCAATCGTTGCAACACTGACGGGAGTGGCCACATCACTGGGCATTGGAGCCCAACAGGTCAACGCAGGACTCACGTTTCTGTTTGGGCTGCCGGATTCCGTCAGCACTCAAGTCATCCTAATTGCCTCGATTACGGCGGTTGCAACCGTCTCGGTGGTGCTTGGATTGGACGCAGGAATTCGGCGTTTGAGTGAATTCAACATGGGCATGGCCGTGCTGCTCATGGTCATGGTTATTTTGGGAGGTGGAGTCGCCTCATTCGCGACGGGCTGCTTAGCGAGCAGTTGGTCTTACCTGCAGCTTTTGCCACGCGCCTCGGTCACCACCGGCCTTGTCGACACGGAGGCCAAGAGCTGGCTAACAGGCTGGACCGTGTTCTTCTGGGCCTGGTGGATCGCCTGGTCGCCCTTCGTTGGCTTGTTCATTGCAAGAGTCTCGAAGGGGCGGACGATTCGCGAGTACATCATCGGAGTCTTGCTTGTACCAACCGGAATCGCGATCATCTGGCTATCAGCCTTTGGTGGTACAACGCTGCGGAAACATCTGACGCATCAGGAATCGCCAAACGAATCGCTTCCGTCTTACCGGGTAGCCCAACTCGATGATGACTCCCAGCCCATCACAGACAGCGAAGGAAAGATTGCGTCCAAGGAGCAAGCGTTGACGGTAGTTGACTACCGCACGTCGAGCGTCGTTGCGGATGACGGAAAGTCGATCATCCAGCCTTTGCCTACGGTCCTCTTTGTCCTGCTCGACGAGTTGTTCGCGTCCGCAGCCATCACGTACATAGGTGTTGCTATCGCGCTGACGTGCATCATTCTATTTTTCGTAACTTCATCGGATTCGGCGTCGATGGTCATCGATATCATCGCCTCCGGGGGAAACCCCGATCCTCCCGTCGGCACACGTTTGTTCTGGGCCATCACGGAAGGACTGGCCGCCGCCGCATTGCTGACCGCAGGAGGCTTAGCAGCGCTTCAGGCCGCTTCGCTTGCCGCAGCACTGCCGCTCACCATCGTCTTGATACTGAGCTGCGTCTCTTTAGTCATTGCGCTTCGCCGAGAAAACGTACACGAGGGTAATGATTGATGGAACTACATGAAGTGAATGACCTGCACCCTTTTTCTGTTACACGCTGAATGAGAAATTCAGCGCTTCACCTGGCCAGGGCACTACTTCGGAAAAGGCCACGCGCATGGCTGGGTCGATATGAAGCTCACTAAAACCTCCGCTGACCTGGAGTTACACTGCATCAACCGCAATCACAAGCAGCACGATGATCGGAGACAGGTCAGTTGGAAAGGCGAGAAAAAATAAGACGCCGCTACGTGTTGCTCCTTCAGAGGCCGCGTGAACAGAGAATCTATCTCTTAGGAGGAATTTAGAATGAGCGCCATTAAATTACTCTCCCTTGTCGCTACATGCTTGTCCGGAGCGACACTCTGTCTTGCCGCTCCAGTCCCTAACAAGCCCATTACAGTTCGTGTTGCTTCTTTCAATGTTGAATTCAGCAGAAGTGCGACCCCTGAACAGATTGGTGAGATGTTCAAGCCATACAAGCTGGATATCATTGGCTTTGACGAAGCTCCAGATGGCGATTGGACGGCTCGCGTCGGAAAAATACTGGGCATGCATCACAGTTTTGTAGGCAAGATATCTTCGGCAAATCATAAGGACAAATACAAAACGATTCTTAGCAGGACGCCGTTGGAAGGCACTGAAGAACACAAACTCACTGGCCGTGGCTGGAATCCCGCGTCGGTTATCAGAGCTGTGACTAAGATTGATGGAGTTTCATTCGCATTTTACTCGCTACATATTTGTAAGTCGGGCGCCACGAATGGTCATGCCAATAACCTTGCAAACGAGGTTCTCCCGAAAGAGATCACAGAGAGGGTTATCGTCGTCGGGGATTTCAACAACAACATCGGCGACGCTGCCATGGAAACGGTCGAGGGGGCAGGATTCAGACCAACGTGGAAGGATCTGCAGATTGATGTCGCTAAGGAGTTTACATACAACGCCCAAAACCCCGAAAAGAATCTCGGGGTTATCGATCACATCTTATTCAACACCTCGGCTGGCGCCCGCGCAAAAGACGGAGGCATCATCGAACTCGAGAAGCCTTTGTCTGATCACAAACCCATCTGGGCGGAGATCGTGTTCCTTCGAGAATTCAGGAAAGTGCAGGGCTCTGAATAGATGGAACGTTGCGAACAAGGCGGTGGACTCGACTCGCCGATACGGATCGTGCTTTCCAGTGCAACGCTGTTGGGAAAGTGCCAGACCATCGTATCGCGAGGCTTTCCGCCCGCGCCCGGGATCAGTGACGGGTCGGCTGGATCCTCTCCACGTTTTCTGACGCCGTCCGCTCCAGTGAGTCTGTCAGAACGGGCAAGAGCCACCATTTCGTTTGTCGACATTGGGCCAAGCTGATCTCCTTCGATGCGACACAACCAGATCTTCCCCTTACTCCGCGACTCTTTCGCAGCCGACACAGCCACCACTTTAAACTGTTGCCCGCACGCGATGCAGGAATGCCAATAGCCGATTAGGCTTTCCGATACAAAACTGACGTGTTGGCAATTATCGCAGATGCAGTGGATCTGTTGCTCCGGACGTGAGGGGGCCGCTTTGCTCGAATTACGATCTGAGGTGCTGCCGCCGATTTGATTCATCCCACCTACGACTGCTGCGAGCACTGACATCGCGACGGTCATGAATGCAACTACTCCCAACATGTCAGACACGGACATATAGGCCCTCCTCAACTACCAACTGAACAAATCGCCACCAATAGAGCTATTGGCCACCGTGACACTTTGACTGAAGTTCGCCTCATGCCCTAAATAGCACGCACAAAACGACAGTAATTAGGTGACGTGATTCGAAATCGCCGCCAATGAATACGGGATTCATCGCACTCGATACCCAGTAGCATGTAGGCTTCGACTACATCTGCAATGATGGCCTTCGACGTATGCGAGATTGACATGCTTCCACATCTTCTTGGCATACGTTCAAGCGGCGACTCGATTGCATTGTTGCTGCCAGCGAGACTTCGCAAAGAGTTCAGTATGAAGCGTATTGCCAGACCGATTCGCGCGACCGTCGCACAGTTGCAATACCCGTCGATCTTCATCATCTTGGGAGCTTGCTAGTGACTTTCGCCACCGTCCCGTACCCGTCTGCATCCGCGACAGAAGTAACACAAATGTCAAACACTATCCTCGTTGCTGGTGACTTTGTTCTGGACCATCACGTTTACCAGGGCAGCCGGCACCAATTAAGCGACATCGCCAATCCCGGCGTCCAGGTGCATCGGCAAATGGGAGGAGCGAATCTTGTCTTCGAATTACTGAGAGGACTTTCGATCGACACGGTCGAAAGTTCAGATGACGCGGGAAGAACCACAAAGGAGGACACGTCTGTCTACACCCCACAACTTTCCCGAATTCTACCCGAAGGGGCGGCACTGAAGGATGTCGATCAGTCACGCAGTGCCTTTGCCTTCTGGCGACCTTTTTCTGACAGCTCGGCCGGAGATCCTGGTGGCGCGTTAGCGAAGCAATGGGTTTCGGGGCAGATGCATCACCCCCCGTCGAGCATGTTGCCTACCCCGAATCCGATTCACTCTCTGAGCCTGCGGATGTCGTCGTGATTTCGGAAGGCGGCATGGGGTTTCGGCAAAGCGATGAATGGGAGCATCTGCCACTGAAAGCCGCAAGCTCGATTATCCTGAAGTCTTCAGGGCCGCTCATGCAGGGCAAACTATGGGAAGAGATCTCCAGCGACGAAGATGGCTACCGCGATAAGCTGACGATCGTTGTCTCCGTGAATGATCTCAGGCGCACATCAGCTCGAATCAGCCGGGGATTGTCCTGGGATACAACGCTGCGACACGTCATCAACGAACTCCAGGCCGGTAATGCTCTTGAAAGGCTCACTCACTGCCGCCATCTGATTGTTTCGTTCGGTTCCGAGGCCGCATTGTGGATTCATTTTGGTGATCCGAGTGGAGCCGCGCACGCCAGTTTTCTGTTCGACCCCGGCGTCATCGAGGGGGATCATGCACTCAGTGTTCAGGGGACTGCGTTCGGGCTTCAGTCTTGTTTAACAGCTGCAGTCGCTAATGCCGTGTGTCGCGATAAAACTCCCAACCTGGAAACTGGCTGCGAAGGCGGTTTATCTGCGATGTACAATCTGCTCCAGCAGGGACATGGCCCTGCAACGGAAGCAACGTCGGGCTTTCCTGCAGAACGACTTGCAAAAGACATTCGGCACCCTTCCCACCGGTATTCGCGAGCACGATTCACATTTCCAGATTCAGAACTGCCAACCTCGTGGAGCGTGCTGTCCGAATCGGCCAAGACGAGCCATACGTCCGGCGCTTCGGACATTCCTTTCGAGACTGCTCGCCTGGTAGCCCTGCGTGGGCCGATTGCTCTGGAGAATCTTCCCAGTGTTCGTGTGGGGCACCTGCTATCCGTCGATCGCTATGAAACTGAAGCATTGCGAGCGTTGATGAATCAGATGAGGAACTATCGCGACCATGATTCCGGCAGCAAGCCGCTGTCGATAGGAGTATTCGGACCACCGGGCTCCGGCAAGTCGTTCGGAGTGAAGCAAATGGCGACTGAGATCTGCGGGAAGAACGGTTGGCTGGAGTTCAATCTTTCTCAGTTTGCCTCCACCGATGATTTGATCGGTGCCTTCCACCAGATCCGGGATTGCGTACTCCGTCAAATCATACCTGTCGCGTTCTTTGACGAATTCGACTCTCAAAAACTGAAATGGTTGCAGTATCTGCTGGCTCCAATGCAGGACGGGAAATTTCAGGAAGGAAAACTCACCCATCCTATCGGGAAGTGCATTTTCGTGTTTGCTGGCGGAACGAGCTGGACGTTTGATTCGTTTGGACCTCACGAAAAAGCATCGACGTCTGCCCATGAAGAATTTCGGCATGCCAAGGGGCCCGATTTTAAAAGTCGCCTTGATGGGTATTTGAATGTCATTGGACCGAATCAGAAGAAGACGCTGATCCCCGACGGAGATGGATACGAACCGGGCCCACCAGATTTGACGGATGTCTGCTTTCCGATTCGCCGTGCATTGATGCTTCGATCGGAATTGCGGTGCGACGAGAACGCAAAACTTGATATGGACGAAGGCATCCTCGAAGCAATCCTTCACGCGAAAGAATTTACGCACGGGTCACGGTCATTGTCGAAAATTCTGCAACCCTTCAAGAACGGGACAACCGGACCGTTTTACAAGTCTGCACTTCCACCGCTGTCGCAGATTGGCATGCATACCGATGTCGATGAATTCCTGAAGAACTGTAATTCATCCACGACGCCAACATC
>JBGCGI010000331.1:0-7201 GCA_045110715.1 Rubripirellula sp. | reverse complement strand
GGGATAGTCGGTTCGTTCCGGATTACGAGCGAATTGGTCCGGTGATCTACGGCAACACGCTGGTCAATAACTCGATCAACGGCGTGCTGGTTCGCGTGGACACGGTCCCCGGCGTCGGAAAAGAGAAGCTCCAGTTTGACGCGCGCTTCGATGACACCGAAGTGGTGCACGTGCTCGGTGACAACCTGTTGCTAGAGGGGAATCCCGGTGGTGCTCTGTTGCGCATCACGCCTGACCCGTTGTCTCTGACGAATCTGACAGCTCAAAGTGTTGGCGTTGGTGGTCTCCCGGGCGGCACTTACTCGTACGTGCTTAGTTACGTTGATTCCTATGGTGTTGAAACGTCGCCCACCGACCCAACCAGCCCGATCACTTTGTCGACTGGCGAAGGAGTCCAGTTTTCCGGTCTACCTGCGGCGACAGGTGACTTCTTCTCGCGGCGTCTCTACCGGCAACGTAACGGGACGGGGCCCTTCGAGCTGGTTGCCGACCTTGATCGCAGTAGCGACAGCTACCTGGATTCGTTGACCACGCCACAGGCGATCACTCCGATTATTCATCCCTTCTTGAGTTTTCGCGGGAAGCCTGACGCGCGTTTGATCGTCGATCCCGGCGTTACGGTAAAGAGCGATGACGTCCGTATCGAGCTAGGCGTTGGTGCAGACTTGATTGCCGAGGGTCTGGAAGGACGGCCAGTGATCTTCACCAGTCGAAACGACGATCGCTATGGTGCTGGTGGAACGTTTGATACCACCAGTAACGGCGATACTACCGGTGCCCCGGCTGATTGGGCCGGTATCTTCGCGAACCCGTTTAGCCGGTTGAGTTTGGATCACTCGGTGGTTGCCTTTGGTGGCGGTGAGTCGAGTGTTGGTGGAACAAGTGTCGGGTTCAACGCGATCGGGATTTTGCAAGCGGAAGCCCGGATTGCGAACAGCACCTTTGAAGGTCATGGAACCGGCGTTGCCGGCAGCGAGCCGTTCCGTGTTGGTCGTGGACGCAATGAACCTGCCGTGATTCACGTCGTCGGCGAACAGCCGGTGATTGTGGACAACACGTTCTTGGATACTTTCGGCAGTCAGACCGCGGTGATCAGCATCAATGTGAACGCGTTGATCGAGAGACCTCAGGAAGACTATGGACGGCAAACTGGAAGTGTGGGCCAGGTAGCGACGCCTGCTGGGAATTACGGTCCGCTGATCTCAGGCAACCGCATTGAAGCGGGTGGAATCGCTGGCATGCGCATTCGCCAAGAGACATTGAATACTGGTGTCGTTTTTGACGATACCGACATCGTCCATGTTGTTTCAGGAACGATTCGCGTTCCGGACTTGCATACTTACGGTGGCTTACGATTGGAGAGTCGTGCCGACGAGAGCTTGGTGGTGAAGTTCACCGGTGGCTCCACGATTGTTGCCGACGGTCGGCCTTTGGACATTAGCGATCGAATCGGTGGTTCGGTGCATGTGATCGGAGCGCCCGGTTTCCCCGTTGTTCTGACCGACATTCAGGACGATACCATCGGTGCTGGATTTGATCCTTTGGGGCAACCCTTGTTGGACACCAACGGGAACGGACCTTCGGTGGGTACACCAGGCAGTTGGCAAGGCATCCGATTGCTTGAGTTCAGCAATGACCGAAACGTTGAAACGATTGTTGAGCGTGAAGGGGCGATTGGCGCGCTGGGGGATGTCAACGGTGTCGCCGGAAAAGCGCAGCCGATTGGACAACTCGCGACGCGTGAGAAAGCGAGCGATGAAAACTTGCGTCTTGGATTCTCGATCTATGGTGCGATTGCAGCTCCCGGTGATGCGGACGTCTATTCCTTCAATGCGAAGGCAGGAACGACGGTTTGGATTGACGTTGACCGGACGGGCGCCAGCTTGGACAGCATGGTTGAGTTGATCGATGGTGATGGAAATCGGATTGCGTGGAACGACAATTCGACCGGCGGAACGGTGCAATCCGCTCCTGGCGTGATTGCTCTTCCAATGAATCAGTCCGCCTTTGGACTTACCAATGTGATCTCGGGAACACCCAGAGACACGTATACCTTGAACCCTCTTGATGCAGGTTTCCGAGTCCAACTGCCCGGTGCTTCTGGCGAGGACAAAGAGTTCTTCCTGAGGGTTACAGGAGTCAACGAAACGGTTGGTGTTTACCAAACTCAAATTCGTCTTGGCGAAACCGATGAGTTCGGTGGGTCAACCGTACGCTTCAGTGAAATTCGCTTTGCCAACGTCGGTATTTTGGCCAGCGGTCTGCCGTCACATTCGCCGCTGACCGGTGAAGGTGGATTGAGCAGCAGTCCCACAGCTCCCGTCGATCTGGGGAACATTGCCAGCAGCGATCGAGCTGCGATCAGCGTGTCCGGCAATATCAGCGCTGGCAATAACGCGAACTTGTACACCTTCCGAGTCGAACGCGACTCGGTGCAGATGGAGGGTGATGCCACCTTCATCGCGACGACATTCGATATCGACTTTGCCGACGGGCTGGGACGCCCCAACACCACACTGCTGTTGTACTACCGTGGAGTGGATGGAACCGATCCGCCGCAGTTGGTGATGATTGCCAACGATTCCAATGTCGCGAGCGATCAACCCGGTCCATTCCAGTTGGGTGACCTGGATGACTTGTCACGCGGTTCTGCAGGCTTGAAGGATCCGTTCTTGGGAACGGTCGAACTTGCTGTCGGTGACTACGACATTGTTGTCACCAACAATGCTCAGATTCCAACGGAATTGAACCAGCTTTATATTGCCGGCGCAGCGAACCCAGACATTCGATTGGAGCCTGTCAGCAGCGTGATTCGCTTGGCTGAGGAACGATTCGGTGACAGCACGATTCGCGAAGCGACTGCGCTTCCACCGGCGCAGGGCGTCGTCTTCCAGGGCGAAGACAATGCGATTCCGTTCACCTTGGGTGACGCGAACCTGTTCATTGTGAGCAACGACGACAACGGGACTTCCAAGCTGACGTCGCACAACCCGCAGATTGGCGATCGGGAAGCTTCGATTGGTGGTGGTTTCCGACGACTTGGCGCGATTGCCTTGCACCCAGATGGTTTCTTGAGGGGAACCGATGGCTTGATCGAGACTGGAAACCGTATCGAGAACGACGGAAACACGGATTCGTTCTACCAGTTGGATGAGGCCACCGGCGCTCTGACCGCAGTAGGGACCACTGGGATTCAAACCTTCGATACCGATGGTGCTGCTGTCTTCCAAGCCCTGACAACCCCCGGTAACAACGCCGGCGATGGAATGGTCTTCCACGCCCTGAGCTACCATGTTTCGGGGAACAATAACGCCAACTTGCGGCTGTTTGGTGTTGCCGGTCGTGGCAACAACACCGCGACGTTTGCCCGGGCAGCGCTTGATGCAGCCAACGCGATCGTAGGAATTGATGACCCGGCTGTGCCGGCACAGAACTACCTGTACCGATTGGATCCGGACACTGGAGAAGTTCAGAACGCTGCCACCGGTGGTGATCGTACTGCGGCTCAACGCACCGAGGGTGCTGGCACCAATAAAATTGAGGTCGCTCGAATCGGTTTGTTCGATCCATTGAATCCAGTTCCGGGTGCCGAGTTGCAATTCATTGTGACTGGCTTGGCCGAGATTGGGACCAACCTGTATGCCGTGACCGACCAAGGTCAACTGATCTTTGTCAGTGCAGCGGAAATCGGTGACAATTCTGGCGTGCGTCTGGGCGATGCGCGGATGATTGGAACGCTGGTTCAAGACCTTGGCGTGTCCTTCACTGGATTGACTGCCGGGCCTCGTAACCTACCTGATTATGCGGACCTATTGTTTGCGACCGATACCGCCGGTCAGATCCACGTCTTTGATGTGGATGGAAACGTTCAGGACATTCTTGGACTGGGCCAAAGTGTCATTCCGACCGACACGGGTGGGACCACGGGTTTGGCTTTCAGCAACTTGGACGTCAACTTGTGGCACCGAACGAACAACCTGGGTAGCGATCCGGGACATGGCTCTCCAGCGACCGTCGATGGGGTGCGTGAGCAGACCGATGGACAGAACAGTCTGTACTTTGGATTCGATCCAAACGGGAATGTGGTTGCCAATTCGCAGCCAGGTGACTGGAGAGGCGAACTCGATCCAGAACGATCGGTCGGTACCTACGATTTCCCCGGTGGTGCACAGGGGCAAGTGGAGAGTTTTGGGTTTGATTTGACTGGCTACTCTGCCGGCGATATCCCACTGCTGTACTTCAACTACTTGTTGGACACCGAAGATGCGAACGCGTTGATTGATTCGCCTGATCAAGCTCGCGATTCGTTCCGGGTTTACATTTCCAGTGAGCAGGATCGGGCGTGGACGCTTGCTGCGACCAACAACGATCCACGCGGCATCGCTGGAAACGACTTTACTGACGAAGAAGATGAAATCGACATCGGATCCAGTGGCTACGTCGATCAGAACGGGATCTATCAGTTCGTCCAGATCTTGCAAGACGCCAACGATTGGCGGCAAGCCAGAATTGCACTTGCTCCTTGGGCTGGGCACAGCGATGTTCGAATTCGATTCGACTTCAATACTGCTGGTGAGCCGGAAGTCAACGTTCTCGAACTGAGAGCCGTGCGACCACAGCTGATGTTGGATGAGGACAACCTTTCCTTCCAGATCACCTCTCAGGGTTCAACCGTTGAGTTTGAATTCGACTACGGCCTCGTGCTGGAAATTGCTGGAGGCGGAGCACTGGAGCACGGAAGTACGATTGAAGTTCGCGACAGCGTGTTCGGGACCTCGCAGGTCTTCACGTTCAAGGATAACGCGATTCCATCGGTGTTGACCACGCGTGACGTCAGCTACAACGTCACGGACTCGGCAGCGGAAGTTGCCTTGAGTTTCGCCGCCAGACTGAATGCATTCTTCGATGTGACAATCGATCCGCTGAACCCTGGGCGATTGAGTATTGTTAGCGGTGCGAACAGCGTCGATGTCGTCGGCACTTCTGGGTTCCCTGTCGGTACGGTGGTTGAGCGGCCTGGAGTTTCCTTCGGTACGACGGCCATCGACGCCAGTATCGACATGACAGAGCGTCAGATCCGAGACCTGATGCAACGCGCGATCGCGAACGCGTTCAATGGTGCCTCGACCCCTGTTAGCGTGGTCGATTTGCTGGCTCAGTCCGGTGACGCAGATGGCGATGTCTTCACGATCACGGACCTGTCTTTCGTCGGTGACGATCGTGGAATCACCTATGATGATGTCAACTTCCTGCTGCTCGTTGACGCAAGTCAGTATCAGCATTTATCGGAAGGCCAGTTGGAGGTCATCACCTACACCTACACGCTCGACGATGGCAATGGCGGTACGAGCCAGCAAACGGCAACCATTACGATCACCGGTGTGAACGACGATCCGATTGCCCGCAACGATATAGCGGAAGCCATCACGGGAACGCCGGTCACCATCAACGTCTTTAGCAACGACACCGAGGTCGACTTGCTTGACACCGTGTCGGTGAACCTTGGCTCCTTAGCACCTGCCAACGGAACGGTTGCTGCTGGGCCTGGAAATACCATCATTTACACTCCCGATGCAGGTTTTGTCGGAACCGATTCGTTCACTTACTTCCTGAACGATGGACTGGTGGATTCCACCGAAGCACGTGTTAGCGTCCGCGTCTTTGCAGCCAACGCAGCACCTGTGGTTCCTGGGCCCGTGTCTGTTTCCTTTGGGGAGGATGGGGTGGTGACTCCGGTCGATCTGTTGACCGGCGCTACCGAGCCTGACGGGGACGCCCTGGGGGTCAATAACTTGATTCTCGTCTCGGGTGATGACAAGGGAATCACGTTCAATCGATCCAATAACGAATTGATTGTTGATCCAACGGTTTATCAGTCACTGTCGGCTGGTGAGACCGAGGTCGTTCAGTTCACATTCCAAGTCAGTGACGGAAGCGGTAACGCCGTCAATCGGGTCGCCACGGTCAACATCGTCGGGGCAAACGACGGTTCGACCACCGTCGACGACACCGCAACGACGACCGAAGACTCTTCCGTCGCCATTGACGTCGTGGACAACGACACCGACATCGATACGAACGATGTTTTGAATGTCATTCTTGGTTCGATGGCTCCGGCCAACGGTAGCGTGTCGGTGAATCCAGACAACACCATTCAGTACACGCCGAATCTGAACTTCTTCGGTTCAGACTCGTTCACTTACCTCGTCAATGACGGTACTGCGAATTCTGCCGAAGCGACCGTCAACGTCACCGTTGAAGCAGTCAACGATGCCCCCGTTGCTGCCACGCCGACGATCACCATTGCCTTCAATGAATCGGATCCCGTTTCGCTCGTTCCTTTGTTGTCCGGCGCGACAGATGTTGAATTTGATGCTTTGCAAGCAGACAGCCTCGTCTTGACATCAGGAAGTGCTGTTGGCGTTTCCTTCGATTCAAGTCTTGATAGCTTGGTGGTTGATCCAGGAGCCTACCGGTCCTTGGCGTTCGGTGAGAGCACCACGATCATTCACACGTTCGTCGTCTCTGATGGTCAGGGTGGGACCACGGCTCGGACCGTCGAAGTCACGATCAACGGCGAGAATAACGCTCCGACTGCAATTCGGGATATCGCTCATACGACCGAAGACACTGCGATTGACATCCCAGTGCTCCGCAACGATTTCGATTTGGATGCCTCCGATACGATCAATCCGCTGTTGGGAACGACAACGCTTCCTGCCAACGGTACCGTTGCACTGAACGGCAATACGATTCGATACACGCCGACGACCGGTTTCATTGGTTCGGATGTGTTCTCTTACTTCGCGGTTGATAGTACTGGTGCCTTGTCGCTGGAAGTGGAAGTGGACGTGGAGGTGTTTGCAGCGAACCTCGCACCGACCGTCAACCCTCCGCTGTTCCTTGTGTTCAGTGAGAACGCAGCGACGCAGACGATTTTGCCGCTTCAAGGGTCCGCTGATCCGGAAGGATCCACGACATTTGTTTCCTTCGTCGAACGGGTCTCTGGTGATGCACGCGGAATATTCTTCGATCCCGCGACCAGTCAGATCACCCTTGAGCCGAGTGACTACAACGATCTGGGGCCAGGCGCTAGTGAAGTGGTCGTGCTGAATGCGTTCATCTCAGATGGCACCGGAAATGAAACGGTTCGTCGTGTGACGATCACTGTCAATGGTGTCAACGATCCGTTCGTGGTCAA
>JBGCGI010000330.1:0-7156 GCA_045110715.1 Rubripirellula sp. | reverse complement strand
AAGTCAGCGGCGCGTTCTCAGCAGCCGTCTTGAAAGACGTCCTGTCGCTGCGAATGGGACAAAGCGTCGCCTCGGTGGTTCGCAAACACGTGCCGGACAAGCGTGTTGCACAAATGATGGACCACTTCACGCAGTACGTCGGCTCTTGCCCCTATCAATCGCCCGCAGTCCTGTGCAGTATCGCGCACATGCAGACCGACGAAGGCATCTGGTACCCAATCGGAGGAACCAGAGCTGTTCCGCTTGCACTGGCTCAACTCGCATCGGAGCTTGGTGTCGAGATCCGGCTGGGGTTGGACGTGCTGCGGATCAACACCTCGGGCAACCAAGTCTCTGGCGTGACCACTGCCTGTGGGCAGGAGATTTCATGCGATGCAGTGGTCAGCAACTGCGATGCGGTTCGCACCTATCGTGAATTGCTTGACAACACGCCCCAGTCCACTGCATTCGTCAAAAAGTCTTCTCATCAACCTGCTTGCAGCGGCGTCGTCTTGTACCTCGGATTGGACCGTCGCTACGAACAACTCTTGCACCACAACTTCATCTTCTCGCAAGACCCGGAAGAAGAATTCGATTGGATTTACAACCGCGGCGAGCCAGCCCCCGACCCGAGTGCTTACGTTTGCGCACCAGCGATCAGCGAACCCGCTGTCGCACCCGATGGCTGCGAGTCGTTGTACGTGTTGGTTCACACTCCATACTTACGTCCGAACCATGACTGGCAAGCCATGCTGCCAGCGTACCGGGACGTGATTCTGGACAAACTGGAACGAACGGCAGGACTCGAAGGAATCCGCGATTCGATTCGTTTCGAGTCAGCGTTAACTCCCGAGGACATTCACAATCGCTATCGCGTACTCAATGGCGCAATCTACGGACTGGCAAGTCATGGAAAGTACCTGGGTGCGTTCAAGCCCGCCAATCGCCGCAAGGACCTGCACGGCCTCTACCTGGCAGGTGGTGCCGCTCACCCGGGCCCCGGAATGCCGATGGTTCTGATGAGCGGTTGGATCGCTGCCGATTCATTGGACCAAGATCATCGCTCTTAAAGCGATTCACCAACGGCATCGACGACCTTCGATTCCGCTTGCGCCGAATGCATGAAAACACACTTCACGTGTTCGTATGATTGTTCGTTAACAGTCTCCTTCTTTGACTCAAAGGGAATCTCCATGTCGAACTATTTGGTAGCAGGCGGTAGTCACGGAATCGGCTTGGGCTTGGTCAAATGTCTGCTCGAACGCGATCACAAAGTGACGGTTCTCTCACGCACCGCCGGCGACCTCAATACTCTCGACGTACAGCACATTGAGTGCGATCTCACGGCAGAAGAGTTCAACCTGGACGATGTCCCCAGCAATCTGCAGGGCATCGCCTACTGCCCGGGAACATTGAGCCTACGGCCGATGAAAAGCTTGAAAGCGGAAGTTTTCTTGAGCGACTTTGAGCTCAACGTGCTGGGAGCCGTTCGGCTACTGCAAGCGTTGTTGCCAAGCCTCAAGACCGAATCGGATGTTGAGAAAACGAAAAGCGTTCTTTTTTTCAGCACGGTTGCCGTTGGCAAAGGCATTCCAGCACACGCCTCCGTTGCGGCCAGCAAGGGTGCCGTGGAAGGACTCGCTCGTACGTTGGCAGCCGAATGGGCACCCGACATTCGCGTCAACTGCCTCGCCCCCGCGTTGACCGAGACGCCGTTGACCTCCCGCTTTTTCTCAAGCGACGCGAAAGCAGCGGCGCTTTCCGAGATGTACCCGCTCAAACGTACGGGCACCGTTGACGATCTGGCGACCGCTGCGACGTTCTTGCTGACTCCGGACAGTGATTGGATCACCGGCCAAGTCCTGGCCGCCGACGGTGGCATGTCCGTTATCTGACGTTCAGCGCGAAGATCTTGTCGGATCCGCTCTCAGACTGCTACTCTATCCTCCCATCGTGCAATGAAACCGCAGGACAAGCGTAGACAGGAAAATGAGCGATCCGACCGATTCGTTGACAGACGAAATTCAAAAGCACAGTGCACCCTTTCGGCGATTGATCTCCGAAGTCGGAAATACGATCGTCGGCCAGGAAGCACTCATCCATCGAATGCTGATCGGCCTGCTAGCGAGTGGTCACCTACTGATCGAAGGTGTGCCCGGATTAGCCAAAACGACCGCCGTGGCTTGCTTGGCCAAAGCAATCGACACTGGCTTTCAAAGGCTGCAGTTCACTCCCGATTTGCTGCCCGCCGACTTGATCGGCACCCAGGTCTATCGCCCGCAAAGCCAAGAGTTTGTCGTTCAGAAAGGCCCTATCTTTTCTAACCTGATTCTTGCCGACGAAATCAATCGCGCCCCGGCCAAGGTGCAAAGCGCCCTGCTGGAAGCCATGCAGGAACGGCAAGTCACGATCGGTGGCGAAACGTTCTTCCTGGAAGAACCATTCTTGGTGATGGCCACTCAGAACCCGGTGGAACAGGAGGGAACCTACCCGTTGCCAGAAGCGCAAATGGACCGCTTCATGTTGAAAGTCATCGTGGACTATCCCAACCGCGATGAAGAACTGCAGATCTTGGATCGCATGTCCAACACTCGACAATCGATCGAAGTCAGCGCAGTCACGTCACCCGAAGAGATCATGGCAGCCCGCCGCCTGGTCGACCAATTGCACATCGAACAGTCGGTCAAGGAGTACATCGTTGACCTCGTCATGGCAACACGCAGTCCGGCTGCTTACAACCTGCCGCTTCAGGACTTGATTCAATTCGGTGCCTCGCCTCGCGCCACGATCAACCTCACCCTGGCGGCCAAAGCCAACGCCTTCCTAGAAGGACGCGGCTATGTCACGCCCCAAGATGTGAAGGCGATCGCGATGGACGTGCTGCGACACCGTGTGATCGTGACTTACGAGGCCGAAGCGGAGGAGATCACTTCAGAGAACATGGTCGCGCAAATCCTCAACGCCGTCGCTGTCCCGTGATCTGCTGATGATTCCTCGCGAAATGATGCGCAGAATC
This sequence comes from Rubripirellula sp., assembly GCA_045110715.1. GTDB lineage: Bacteria > Planctomycetota > Planctomycetia > Pirellulales > Pirellulaceae > Rubripirellula. Next base: position 4,161 of record JBGCGI010000330.1, on the reverse strand, counting down.
CGTCGCATCCAAATCAACACCTCGCACGTCGTCGATGACCTGCTTGCCGGACAATGGAACTCGGCATTCAAGGGTCGCGGCATCGAGTTCGAAGAAGTCCGCCCCTATCAGGTGGGCGACGACGTGCGAACGATCGACTGGAACGTGACCGCACGAGCCGGCCAGCCGTTTGTGAAACTGTTTCGCGAAGAGCGGGAAATGTCCGTGATGCTCTTGGTTGACTTGAGCGCGTCGCAGGATTTCGGAACCAACGTGCAAACCAAACGCGAACTGGTCACCGAACTTGGCGCCACGCTGGCTTTCAGTGCGATCAAGAACAATGACAAAGTCGGCCTGACGCTGTTCACCAATGAAATCGAAAAGGCGCTGCCGCCGCGAAAGGGCACACGACACGTCCTTCGACTGATTCGCGAATTGCTGTACTGCGAACCGGTTGGTCGCGGCACAAACCTGAATGCTGCATTGGAACATTTCAATCGCACGTCATCCCGCCGAACCGTCGCATTCGTGATCAGCGACTTTCAAGACCAGGGTTTCGAGAAAACGCTTCGGATCACCCGGCGGAAACACGACTTGGTGCCAATCGTGGTTGCCGACCGTCGCGAATTGGAGCTTCCCAACGTGGGGCTCTTGAGAGTCAGAGATCCTGAATCAGGTGACTTCGTCACCATTGACACAGCCAGCCGCAGACATCGTGCGGCCTATCGTGACATGGCCCTCAGCAAAGCCGAGCAGCGTGAAGAAATGTTTCGACGCCTGCGTCTTTCCCCGATCATGATCCGCACCGGAGAAGACTACGTCGATCCTCTGCAACGATTTTTTCATCGCCGCGAAAAGCAAAGATAGACTCCTCGCCTTCCGCAAAACTCCGTTTCCTCCGCCTTTTCGACTTCGTTTCCACGAGTGTCGGAAGATTCATCGGACGACAACACTACGCTGCAGCTTTGCGGTTGCCCGGGTTTGCTCCGGCCAGCCAACTGCTGATCGCTTTCTGGTCTTTCGCCCAAGTCTTTGCCGTTCGACGATCGCAGAAAGTATGGAACAACAAGTCGACGGTTTCACTCATCAATCGAATCGCATCGATCCGGTCGTCGTCTTCAAACTCCTCGTCGTCTTCCAAGTGAATCTTCGCGCCGCTGATTCCAAACGTTTCCGCCTGCAAGACGAGATCGAATTGCCGACCGTCACTGATCAGTGTCATGCCGGCTTTGCGCGGCAGTTTGCCCGAACGCACAGCCTGCATGGCCTCGGGAAGCGACGTTGGACACTCCGCCGAAATCGTTTCCTTTCCGGACTCACCGCAAGGGCATTCCAAGGACAACGTCTTCGACATCATCACAACCGCATCGGAATCGTCGGGCAACGCGATGGTGTCGGTATCGTTCTGCAGCGTCCACCACAACCAAAGCAAGAATTCGTTGCCAAGGAAGTCGGGGGCCTTGGAATGCTCGTTCGCCCAGTGATGCTCGCCATGAGACACATCGGGAACGAAGTTGGCGGGCCGCAGGTCATCCAACTCGGAGTAGCGATCGGCCTCGACTGCCCAGTCTTGAGCAATGGTGCCTGCACTCACGCGGCGGAGTTCCACCTCAAAGCTTCTTTCCAATAAGTCGATGCAGAGACCGGCCGCGTTACCCACGCTGCCACCGAAATACAGGATCTCTTGGCCGTAGTCCCACAACCACGGAAACTGCTGCATCTTGCGATACTTGCCGGACGCGGCCTCTGTCTCGCAACGATGCTCGACGGCTTCCTTCGCCTCTTTGCGTTGGATCTTGGTTGGCACGCCGGTTTCGTTATCCTTGGCGATTCCCGCCAGCTCCATTTGCAACCAAGCGTTGCGAATCGCCGATGGAATCTGATTCGTGTCGATTCGAAACGATCCGTGGACGGCTTCATTGATCACGTTCTTGGCGAGATCGAAACTTTGGTCGAAGAGATGATCACCACCGAGAAAACCCACGTGGACGTTTTCGGTATTGGAGGTCTCAAATTTTCCGGCTGCATTCTGAGCGAGAATCTCGATGTGATCCTCATCAAACTGTGATTCAAAACCAGCAACACTGAATCTCTCAAATCCAAGACTACCGCGAAGGAAAGGCATACACGATCCTGATCAGAAAATGGAAGGGATGGGCGGAACCGTCGTGAAGTTATCGTCCAACTCTCACACAGAATTTGTCGATAATCCGGCGCCTACCTAGGCCCCCCCATCTCCTACGATCGCATCACGAGGTTACCAACTACCGAATCGGAACAGCTTACCTAGCATGCACAAAGAGCGAATCACGGAGACAGAATCATTCAAAGCGATCGAATTCCGCTCACCGCCTTCAGCCGAAGGCAGCGGCACTGAGCGCTAAGCGCTAAGCGCTAAGCGCTGACAGCCGTCGTAAACGTCAGCCGGTTCCCGAACGGGTCGGTGATGGACAGGTCTTCGGTTTCCCATGGTGTGCACTCAATTCCCGGACGTGCATCACCGTATTGCTTCGCCGACAGTTCCTGGTGAAGTGCCCGCACGTCCGAAGTCTGAATCCGCATCGCGGCTCCCGGACTGCAGGCGCCGTGATGTTCCGTCAGATGAAGGACGCAACCTGCACGAGAGACTTGCATGTACAGCGGCATGTCCGGCTCGAAACGATGCTCCCAGTCAACCGTGAAGCCCAAGTAATCAAGATAGAACTCACGCGTCTTGCCTTCGTCGAACATTCGCAGGATGGGCGTCGTTTGACTGAAGTTCATGATTCCCAAAGCTAATGGCGGGCGTTGTCTATCGTTTCAACTGGACGACTTACGACCGCCGTGCAGTTCATCTTGCAGACGCTTCAATTCTTCCCAATTCTCGTCAGCCGCCAACTTCGCTTGATCCGGCCAAGTGGTGGGGTCGTGAGCAGCGAACCGTGAGCCTGCTTCTTTCAGAATCTTATTCAGGCCAGCCACACTCGTGCTAGCCAACTTCTTGAAGGTTGTGATCCGCTTTTCAGCAAGAACGGCTTTGATCTTTGGCCCAATGCCTTCGATCCGCTGCAGGTCATCTTTCCCTTTAGTGGCCTTCTTCGTGGTGGCCTTCTTCTTAGGAGCACTCTTTTTACTCGAGCTCTTCTTACTGGCCCGTTTCTTCGTCGGTCTCTTGACAGCTGTCTTGGACTTAGTGGGTTCCTTTGTGGCGGAACTGCTTCCCGTTGCAGTCGTGCCGGCTGGATTCTTGCTGGCCGGCTTGGCAGGAGCAGGTTGCTCGGACGCAGCCTTCAAAGTCGCGTTCTCGGCTTCCAATGATTTGAACAGCGACATTTGTTGGTCGGCTTCGATAGCGAGCTTGGACTTCGCAGCACGCAATCGCTCGGCTTCCGCAGCCGCCTGCTGCTTGGCAGACTCCTCTGTCTCGACTGCCAACTTGAGCGCCGACTGAGCGGCCGCGAATCTCGCAATTTCAGATGCTTGCTGCTCGATCGTCGCTGCGTCTCGCTGCCTTTGCTCGGAAAGCTTCTGCAGTTCACTTCTTAGATCCTGAAGTTGCTGGCTTGCCTTCGAGCCTTCTCTCTCGAGCTCGTTCTGGAAGTTTGACAGCGTTGTGTTGACCTGCGTCAACTGCACTTCCGCTTGGACCGCACGATTATGCTGAGCTTCTGCCGATTGTTTCCATTTCGCCAATTCAGAATTGGTATCAGCTGCACGCTGCTCCCACTGCCCCAAACTGGCGTGGGCCATTCGCAATTGCTCGCGAGCCTCGCTATCCTGCCGTTGAGCCTGCTCAAGCTGCTGGCGGAGTCGCGCACACTCCTCCGAAGCAGCCTTTTGAAGCGTCTGTTGATCAGCCGCCTCCGATTGAAGCTCGGCCATGTGGTGCTGCAGTTCGGTCTTTTGCTGACTTGCCGAAGTCAACTGCTCACACACCTGCGACAGTTCCACTTCAATCGATCGAACATGCTCGCACTGCCTTTCCAACTCTGATTTGGCTCCGGCCATTGATTGAGCGGCCTGTTCGGCAGCTTCCGCTTTGGCCCGCCACTGCGTGGCTGTTTCAACCGCAATTTCAAGTTGCGTCTGCGTGGACGTTGCCAAATCCCTCGTCGCGGCTAGCTCGGTGCTGATCCTTCGAACGTCAGAATTGCTCTCTTCAATTTCGGATTGCAGCCGCACGCGATCTGCAACAACCGAATC
>JBGCGI010000329.1:0-3035 GCA_045110715.1 Rubripirellula sp. | reverse complement strand
GCCCTGGCTTTTTCTTCGAGCCTTTGCTTGAACCTTCTTCAAGCATCCGCGGGGATAATCGCGGGGCTCACCCCCAAGCTTCACAAAGTCCAAGAAACGGCCAAGAGTGGTAGCTCGATGGCCGTTTTTCGTGCGCTATTGGGCCCGATCGGGCTGACAGCAGGGCATTTCTTGCTCGCGGCCCTGAGGGCGGCGGGCGGGAATGTGAGACTATCCACCAGCAAAGGGGACTAGCGGGAACCCAAATCCCTCAGCGCCCCTTGTCGCTTTCCCGGCCGAAATTCGTCGTTTTGTCGCAGCTGTCCATCATTGACCATTGCCTGCTCTGCAAATACATTTAGCCGCGAAAAGACGTGTTTTTGAACCGAATGGATCGCCGCATTTTTGATGGGCTTTCCATTCACCCCTCTCGTCGCGCAACCCTGGTTGTTGACCTCCTCAACATCCCGGCAATTAAAAATTCAATTCCGGGATCAATGCCATTCACTCACCCGAGTGTTCGGCGGGCAAGTCAAGAAGTTGAACCTCGCCTTGATTGGTTGGGAGCTTCCTTGGCAGCAGCAATTGCATCCCACTTGGATCACCGTTCGCGCACGACACGCATCGTCTTCTCTCATTCATTTGACACAAACAATCCACCGCCACAGAGAAACAAGATGGCCAAGAAAGCTCAGTCCGTTGGAAAGATGGTTTACTACTTCGGTAAGACGAAAACCGAAGGTCGAGGCAAGGGCAAAGCGTTGCTTGGCGGCAAAGGCTTGAACCTTGCTGAGATGACCAGCATTGGGCTGCCCGTGCCTCCAGGATTCACGATCACCACCGAGGTCTGCGACGCGTTCTATAAGTCGGGCGAGAAGCTGCCGAGCGGCTTGATGGACCAGGCCAAGAAAGCCGTCGCCCTGCTGGAGAAAGAACTTGGCAAGAAGTTCGGTGACGATGCCAATCCATTGCTCATGAGCGTTCGCAGTGGTGCAGCGGTCAGCATGCCAGGCATGATGAACACCATTTTGAACTTGGGCTTGAACGACAAAGCTGCTCAAGGCCTTGCCAAGGCAACCAAGAACGAGCGTTTCGCTTACGACGCCTACCGGCGTTTGATCAACATGTTTGGCGACGTCGTGATGGGCATGGACCACCATGTCTTCGAGGCTGCCTTCAACAAGGTCAAGAAGAAGTACAAGGTCACCGAGGACACCGAGGTGCCCGCCGAAGGCCTGAAGCAACTTTGCGAAGACTACAAAGCTGCTTACAAGAAGCACACCAAAGAGGACTTCCCACAGAATCCTCTGAAGCAGCTTGAGCTTTCCATCCAAGCCGTCTTCGGTTCATGGAACACGACCCGTGCGGTTCGCTACCGTGAGATCGAAGGCATTCGTGGACTGCTGGGAACAGCCGTCAACGTTCAGTCGATGGTTTACGGAAACATGGGCGACGACTCCGGTACGGGCGTCGCATTCACACGTAACCCGAACACTGGCGAGAACAAATTCTTCGGAGAGTTCTTGGTCAACGCCCAGGGCGAAGACGTGGTTGCAGGTATTCGCACGCCACAACCGGTTGCCGAAATGCCGAAGTGGAATCGACCTGTCTACAAAGAGCTGCTTGCGATCAAGAAGACTCTGGAAGATCACTACGCAGAGATGCAGGACATCGAGTTCACGATTGAGCGTGGCACGTTGTACATGCTGCAAACTCGAACGGGTAAGCGAACAGGCGTCGCAGCGGTCAAGATCGCCTGCGACATGGTCAAAGAGAAATTGATCACACAGAAAGAAGCAGTGCTTCGCGTTCCCGCCAACGACTTGACTCAGTTGTTGTTGCCAAGCTTCAAGCCGACCGCTCGCAACGCGGCCGACTTGCTGACACGTGGTCTGAACGCTTCTCCTGGTGCTGCCGTCGGAAAATTGGCGTTCTCGGCTGAAGAAGCTCGAGCTCGCAAAGATGCTGGCGAGAACGTGATCTTGGTTCGCCAAGAAACCAGTCCGGAAGACGTCGATGGCATGAACGCTGCTGCTGGTATTTTGACCAGCACTGGTGGTGCAACCAGCCACGCAGCAGTGGTTGCCCGTGGTTGGGGCAAGTGCTGTGTTGCCGGTGCAGGCGACGTGGTTATCAACGAAAAATCCAAGAAAATCACCGTCAACGGCCGCACATTTGGCGTCAAGGACGTGATCAGTTTGGATGGTACCACTGGCGAAGTGATGGCCGGTGAAGTCGAGACTCAAGAGCCTAAGATGTCAGGCGATTTCGCCAAGCTGATGAAGTGGGCTGACGAGTATCGCACCCTGGACGTTCGCACCAACGCGGACTCACCGAAGGACAGCAAGCGAGCCCGTGAGTTTGGTGCTCAAGGCATTGGCCTGTGCCGAACCGAGCACATGTTCTTTGATGCCGATCGCATCATCCACATGCGTTCGATGATTCTCGCGGACAACGAAAAAGATCGTCGGGCAGCACTGAAGAAGCTGTTGCCATTCCAACGCAAGGACTTCGAAGGCATTTTCAAAGCGATGGACGGATGCCCCGTCACCGTTCGCTTGTTGGACCCACCTTTGCACGAGTTCCTGCCTCACGAGCCAGCCGCCCAAAAAGCGATGGCGAAGGAGTTGGGCGTGAAGCCCGCTGACATCGTCGCACGTGCGGAAGCGCTACATGAGTCCAACCCCATGTTGGGCCATCGCGGTTGCCGCCTGAGCGTCACCTATCCAGAGATTCTGGAGATGCAGGTCCGGGCGATCGTCGAAGCAGCCATCAATTGTGCTGGCAAAAAGATCAAGGCTCATCCAGAGATCATGATCCCGTTGGTCGGCACAGCTTCGGAACTCTCGATGTTGCGTGCACAAGTCGAAGCTACGATTGAAACGACCAAAACAGCCAAGAAGTTCAGCGGCAAGTTGGACATCACGATCGGAACGATGATCGAGATTCCTCGCGCTGCTTTGACTGCCGACGAAGTTGCTGAGCACGCGGACTTCTTTAGCTTCGGAACCAATGACCTGACGCAAATGACGTTCGGCTACAGCCGTGACGACATC
>JBGCGI010000328.1:0-31879 GCA_045110715.1 Rubripirellula sp. | reverse complement strand
CGTTCCCGATCCCGTCTCGGGTGGGTTGCCTCCGATCCCAGGAAAATTCCGCGTGACGCTGCTGAATGAAAAGAATCAAGTCCTCTGGCGGGAGGTCATTCATCATCATGCAAGTTGATTGTCGAAAACGAATCGCCACGCGTCGCGGATACGTCCTGATGGTCGTGATCGCTGTCTCTGTGCTCGTGATCACGGTGCTGGGTTCGCTCGCCACGCAAAGTCTGCGACGTGGATTGGCTGCGGCCGATGCTGAGCGATCGCTGCAACAACGATGGGGTGCCTTGACTTTAGAAACAGAACTTTTGTACGCCGCACCAAAAGTGTTTGAACTGCAACACGAGCTTGCCAAGCAACAGTCGCCCCCGGTGCGTCCACCTTCCACCATCCGCGCGGCGCTGACGCTGAATGGCATCACCTTCGACCTACTGCTGGGTGATGAGGATGCCAAATTGAGCTTGAACGCGATGTACCACCACGTTGGTCAGCAGAAGACGGAAGCTGCTATCCTGGAGATGGTTGGTCCCGTTGGCCGGTCCGCCGTTCGAATGCTGCCAGCCAGCAAGCCTCAGCAAATCGCCCGCGAGAACACGCGACTCAACCGACAACCGGAGGATGCGGATGACGAATCGGTCATCCCCGACGCCTTTCGCAGTTGGGGTGAGGTCTTTGATCTGGCCAACCTCGAGCACGGCGTCGGCAGCGATGCGGGCCTCCCAAACCTCACAACCAGCATGACCTGTTGGGGAAATGGCCAGCTGAATTTTCAGCGAGCTTCGGACAACGCAATCCTGGCGGTTATCGGCTCGATCATTCAAGATGGGGGAGCACAGCGGATCCTCAGCCGGTACCAAAAAAATCCGCTTGTCGACTTGGAGATTCTGTTGCAATCGGAAGTCTCCAATCGCAAGCACCGAGACGAACTGAAGCAACTGCTTTCGCAGGCGAGCACAAACTTTTCCATTTGGATCGACGCCTCCTCCAGAGCGAGTGGTTCGGTCCGCACATTCACTGTGACACGGCGTGACTCCGAAGGAGTCACGCGGCAGAGTAAATTCATGCACTGACTTCAAAAAGGTTTGGTCGACTCCGATGAACGTGGCCTTGCAACGCCGATGCCTTGGAATCTTAGCGGGCTCGCTCCTAGCGGGCACCGTTGGCGCCGCTGCATGGTCCTTGCGTGACGTCTCAACTCCACCACCCGTCGCGTCGACTGCCGGCCAAAACCAAGGCTCCGACGCGATCATCCCGAACCAGACCCCACCGCGTGTCTATAACGACCAACTCCTCAACGCATCGCTTCGTGGCCCGCTGTATCCGCCACCGCCAGCTCCACCGGTCAAGAAAACAGAGCCGCGCAAGGCTGTTCCGAAAGTAACACCGCCACCAGCCCAATTGAACATGACTCTTGTCGGGACACTGAAAGACAAGGGGAAGGGGTTTGCGATTTTGGAGGATGCGACCAACAAGTTTGACGTCAAAGGCATCGGCGAGACGTTGGAGCTGACACCGGCTGGGGTTCAAATCAAGAACATCGGGACCGACGAAGTCACCCTGCTGTTTCAAGGACGCGAGTCGACTCACAAGCTGAAAGCATCGAATCAGAAAAAGGCTCCGCCAAAAGGCAACCGGAACAATCGGAGGAACAACCGATGAGCTTCCAAAACTGCCTGATTGTTGAACGAGACAGTGAATGGTGGATTGCCGCTGGAGACGCAACCGACACGATTGCGATCGACGCGTCGGCCGACGAATTGGCCACTTGTGTCGACGTCGTTGTCAAACAGTCTGGGCTCAAGAATCCACAATGCGTTCTGGCCCCCGCGTCGACGTCATGCTTCTTTGCAACACTCCCCTTGACCGAAGACATCGACATTCGCGATCGTTCGGCACTCACCTACGAGTTGGAAGACCATCTTCCAATCGATGCAGAGTCGATGGTGGCTGACTTCTCAGTCGTACCGTCGACATCCGACCCCAAAACGGTTTCCGCTGTCGCCATCGAGACGCGTCGTTGGCATTCCATTGCCGAGGCGCTGGAAGAACGCGGATTGCCAGTTCGTTCCATCGTTCCAGCGGCCGTCTTGCTGACCCGATCGCTCTGCCGAGAACTGAATCTTACGGATACCGTCGAACTGGTGCTGGCCGACGACAAAAGCTGTGACCTGATCACCGTCAATGCGGAAACGATATTGGTTTGGAAGCACGCTGGGCTTGATCCGAAGCTGTTGCAACGACACCGATCATTGATGGTGGGACAAACGAACATCGATCGAACGTTGGCGATCGGCGCGGCCCCTGACGAACCCGCGATCAGACAAGCCTATCCTGACGTTGAATTCGTTCCGACGACAACTGAAGAGTGCATGATTCATGGCGCAGAACTTACCTTGTCGAAGCACGCCGATCACTGGTTTGACCTTCGGCGTGACACACTTGGCCCGTCGGACCCTCTACGCGCCATCCAGACTCATTTGCGCGTTGCGACTGTTGCAGCGGCCTTGTTTCTAATCGTATTGGCCACCGGCGGTTGGTGGCGAGGCCAGCAGATCGAAGCAGAGATCGGGAAGATTCAGGATCAGCAACGCGAGTTATTTGAGAAAACATTTCCGAACACCCGAATCCGTGGCGATGTTGCTTTTCGCGTCAGACGTGAACACCGAAGTTTGATGGGACTGCGAGGAGCGACCAATCAAAACCTGGACGTGCCCGTTTCTGCTCCGATGGTCCTGCGTGAAGTGATGGCAGCTCTCCCGACAGAAACACCTTTTCGACTGAAAACCATTCGGGTCGAAGACGGCCATGTTGTTTTGGATGTCGAGGTCCGCCAGTTCTTAGACGCTGGAGAAATCTCCGACGCGCTGAGTCAGGCGGGATTTGTTGTCCAACCGCCCCAAATCTCGAAAAAGGAACAAGGCGATCAGTCCGTCGGAAGCATGTTGGAAGCTGACTGGATCGGTGGCCAACAGAATGAACGGTCCAGTGAAGCGGATCGAGCTAGCGTCGATCGCAAACGGCGGGTCACGGGAGTGTCAGGATGAACGAAGCAGCAAAACGAACGCAACGGCTGCGATTGCTGATTGGCTTGATGATCGGAATGCTCGCGGTCTACGCAGCTTTCAGCGTCATGGCGGCCAGGGACGCGCAACAGCGATTGTCTCGTGCCTGGGACAACCTGCGCGAAACCGATGTGAAACTAAAAGAAATTGAACAACTCAAAAACGTTCCGCGAGTTGCATCGCTGAACCTAGAGTCACCGGGGGACATCGCCAAGCGAATCGACTCCGCACTCAAAGCCGCCGGTCTGGGACCTGAACTGCTGAATCAAAACCCGGACGCTCCCCAACCAATTCAGAAAACGGACTATCAACTGCGGTCCACGACGATCGATTTGGCCGCCTGCACCATGCCTCAAATCGTGAAGTTCTGTGATGCCCTGCACGACGTGGAAACCGGATCGGTGGTAAGAGACATCATTCTGACCGCGCCACCAGTCGTCGAGTCGGGCAGGCAAAATGCCAGCACTCGGGCAAAACGCGGGGGCCAGGAGAAATGGGAAGCCCAGCTGACCTTGACCCAGATGATCTTTTCACCGAAAAGTCCTGAGTAACGATCCGACAAAGCGCAAGGATTCTGCGCGAACTTGGGAAGGTCAATTCACGGATGAAACACGGGCGACCGGTTCAGCTATCTCGATGCTGCGCTGCCATTTTGGTGGCGGCTGGGATGGTTGGCTGCGCCGCGTTGACGACCACGAACGATGCCATCATCCGAGTTCAGGCAAGACAGGACCCCGCGAAAGCCGGTCGGCTGACTTTGCAAGGCGTGAAAGCGATGCAAGGTGGCAACATTGATCGCGCCGTCGCGCGATTCACTTCTGCGGTCAATGCAGACCCAAACTATGGTCCTGCCCACAACAACCTTGGGTTGCTGCATTACGAACAAGGTAATCTCTATCAAGCCGTGTTGGCGTTTGAGACAGCGATGGATCTGATGCCGAGTGATCCGATTGTCTACTACAACCTTGGGTTGACGCTAGAATCAGCGGGACGAACCGACGAAGCGCTCGACTTGTATTGGCAGGCAGTGGAGATGGAGCCATCCAATCCCAACTTCCTGGGAAACCTGGTGCGTCTTCGTGTGCGTTTGGGGGACGAGGGCCCCGACATGATCACGCAGCTTCAAGACTTGATCCTGATTGAAACGCGTCCGAGTTGGCGTCAGTGGGCGGACGAGAAACTGAGCATCGCAATGAATCCAGCCTTGGACCGCGGACCTGAAACGCCAGACTTCAACTCCAATCGTGATCGTGACTCAACGTCCGACGACGATCCCAAAGACAATATCATTGATTTAACTCCCGAATCGAACCGACTTCCGTCTTCCTCCTCCCAAAGCAAGGGTCCCTCGGAGCGCAGTCTCGGCGAGATGATTCTCTCGGAGCCGGACTTCAGAGACTCGAATCCAAAACCACAAGTTCGATCCAAGCCGATTCCGATCCAAGACGCGGGGTCGTTGCAGACTTTGCCACCAAGTATCCAGACTCCCGTGCAAGTCGATCTCGATAGCGAATTGTTTCAGTAGCCAATCGACGACGAACTATTCCAGCAGTCCGATCACCGCCCAGGCTGTGCCCCAATAATTTGACGTCGTGGTGTTCTTCTTCCTCGTGGACTTCTTCGTTCCAGGTACCAACCACGATCCATCTTTCTGCTGTGTCCCGATCAGGAACGATGAGGCGGAGCGAATCGCAGAAACCTGTTCGTCACCGCTGCTGGTCTTGCGAAGCGCATAGAGTGCCATCCCAGTTGCCAGTGCATCACTCGGGTCACCTGTGAGCCACCCCCAGCCTCCATCTTCACGCTGCTTTGCGACGAGTTGCTTTCGGAAGCCTTGCAGCTCATCGTCGCCCAATTGCGCCGCCAACAGAACACGGACAACGTACCATTCGGTCGACTTAGGATCTGTGTTCCGACAGAAGTCCAGAGCATCCTGTTGCCGATCAACTTCAACGCGTTGCGAGGCAAGTGCCAACAACGACCAGAGAACCGTCACTTGGGTTGTCTCTTTTGCTGGGCGTTTCTGTGCTGGCAACTGACCACAAGCTTTCCATGATCCGTCGTCTGCCTGATTTTCGACCAAGGCAGATGTGAACTTCCTTCTCCAGCCCGAGTCTTCCCAATCCGCAGCGGAGTCCGATGCCAACAGCAGCGCATTCATCGTGTCGATATTGGCGGCCAATGTCTTCGCAGTGTCAACATTCTCTTTCTCTTCGGGCTTCACGAAACTTGGCGTTTGAATAGCCCAGGACTGCCACCGCTGCAACTTATCTGGATCGACGACATAGCCATTTTCATGGGCAGCCGACAGACTCCACAACATCGAAGGAATTTGGTGACAGGAGACACACCCTCGGTCGTCGATCCACTTCTGGCCTTCGGATTCCAAATAGGGAATTGCCTTGGCAACGCAATCACGCCTCGGGTCTGTAACCGACGGGCCTGCGGCGAGAACCGAATTCTGGACAAAGAAGATGGCGATGGAAACGAAAACTCCACCGCAGAATCGAGTCCTGTGGGCCCCGCTCATTCTTCTTCTTTGGTTTCTGATTCGTCTTCCTTGGATTCAGGCTGTGTCCCAGGTTTGTCCATCAGCTCTTCGAGCAGCTTATCTAATTCACCGCCACGAGCTTTCAGCGAGACGACTTTGCCATCGCGGTCGACCAAGATCGCAGTTGGGATCGCTGAAACACCATAGTGGCTAGCGATTGGATTGTCCCAGCCACGTTCGTCTTCGTTTTCGCTCATCAAGTTCACCCAAGGAATCTCTTCCTTCTCGACATAGTCTTGATAGGCTTTGACGGTACGATCCATGTTGATGCCAACGATTGCAAAACCACGCTCGCCATAGAGGTCCAAGTTTCGTTTCATGTTGGGGACTTCGGCCCGACACGGCCCGCACCAACTAGCCCAGAAATCAACGAGGACAACTTTCCCGCGATAGTCCCCCCAATCGAACTCATTGCCTTCGGCTGTCTCGCCGCTGAGTTCCAGGAAATTCCCGGGCAATCGCATTCGACGTGCAGCCCCCAACATCTTCGGTGCGCGTTTTTGCAAGTCTTTCTCGCTGGAGATACTCATCATCGCCGCCAAGTCTTCGTAGAACGAAGCCGCGATGTCGGTGTTGCTTGAATACCCCAGCGAACGAGCAAGGTTGTAAGCCAATGCGTAACTCGCTTTGTCAAAATCGCTGTCTGCAACAAGATCTTTCAACTCGTCGATCATCGCGAGCTGCTCTTCCTTGGAAGCGGACCTTGCCGTGCTTGATCGAACCTTGAACCCTTCGACCTGAGCAACTCGCTGGATCTCAGGTCGGTCATCCGCTTCGAGCCCTTTGACGAAGTCTTCCAACACTTCCTTTTCACTGGCGTTGAAACGAGCCAGGAATCGCTGAGCCTCCAACTGCTCTCGAATGGCCTTCATTTCATCTTCCAGTAACACTCCATCAAGATCGCGGACTTGTTGTGCCGCTCCGACAACCGCCTTCGCGGCTTTACTCGCCGACTGAAGCGTTCTGCCGCGTTGACGCTTGGCACTGCTGATGAACCGCAAAAGCTCTTTCGCAGAAGCCTCCTCGGGAATTTTTAGCGGGTCAGGCTTTTCCTCTAACGGCTTCTCCTCTTTCGCTTCATCCTTCGGTTTGGCTGTAGCTTCTTTTTCCTTCTTTGCAGCATCTTGCGCCTGGGCATGGTTTGCACCAACCATCACGGTCATCAATAAATACAAACACATCTGCAATACAACAGCGGTACGAGACGTCATCAGGAGTTCCCTCAGGGCATTGGATGGAGGATGGCTTTAGGATCAATGCATTCACTTGTCCGACTCCGCAGTCTACCGGTGTCCGAGCAAGTTATCAAACATCTTGGGCAGACTATCTAGACCTTACAAGCTCTCGAGAACCTATCTTGAGCTTGGTCAGCGTTTGCCCGACCTCTGCCAGAAATCGGTCCGCATCGACGGGATATCCCGCCGTCGGCTTCAGTTCACCAGCGTGGTACTGCGAAAAGTATTGGTTGAAGGACTCCATGAAGCGTTCTCGTAGATACTTTGCATGAATCGACGAAAACGCAACAGGTGTGAAAGAATCCCCTTTGACCGTGAAGCGAACCTCCACTTCGTTGTCTCGGGAGATCAATCGATACGAGCTTTCAAGCTTCGCCTCCGAAACAACCTGTAGCTGAGCATCGGAAAAGTGGTGCTGCAGAATGCCGCCATAGTATCGCCGCCCCCCATGACGGTCACAAAACACGATCGTGGACGAAGCGGAATGCAGTTCCATCAATTCCTTGGCCAGCCCCATGGTCGACTCGGAAAGTAGATCGGCCTTGTTGCCGCCTCGCTCGCACGCATCATTGAACGCTTGCGCGGTGATCACGCGTGTTCGAACGTCCAGGAGCTTGATCCCCGTCTCCTGCCAGGTACTCAGCAGGCCAGCTGTCGAATCGCGGGACAGAAATGGGCGTTCGCCCAACTCGGCCAGCCATGGCGTTTTTGAGATTACGGCGGAATCTTCCGCGGCCAATCGTGGCAGCAGTTCCTTAAGCTCCGGCTCTTTGTAGCCGCACCAGTGGTGGCTCGCACTGACGACGGCGTGCAATGCGTCCAGGCCGGAGGTCGAAGAGTAAACGGCCTTGGAGTCATCCACGACGACGGACGCTCCTTCGCAAACTTGGCGCTGACGCAGCGGTGCGAATAGCCGCACCATTTCTTGGTCGGTCGCCGAAGGGGAGGGAATCTGCCATGCAGAGCCAGCAATGACGAGTGGACCCAACTTGGGGCCATAGCCAGCCTCGTCCGTGGCGATCAGCAACATAAAAACGTCTCGTTCAAGGAAGCAGTTTGTGCGTTAGTCCGCTATCCTAACACGCCGGAATGCGATCGAATCGATCGCTTCACACCGAGTCTGCCGTTTCCAACTTTGATTTCACTGCCATGCCTGACTCTACCCCAACCATTTCATCTGGAACGACTTATCCGTTGGGTGCCTCGCTGACACCAAGCGGCGTCAACTTCAGCGTTCACTCCAAGAGCTGCTCGTCGATGGAGCTGCTGCTGTTTGATGATGAGAATGACGACAAGCCAGCCCACACCATCCAGCTTGACTCAACTCGGCATCGCACGTTTCACTATTGGCACGTGTTGGTCGAAGGTCTCCAGGCCGGGCAGATCTATGCGTATCGCGCCCATGGTCCCAATCTTCCTGAGCACGGCCTACGGTTCGACGGCAGCAAAGTGCTCCTCGATCCATACGGCAGGGCGGTTGCTGTCCCAAAAAGATTCGATCGCGAAGCGGGCGCTCAGCCTGGCGACAATACTCCGTTCGCGATGAAAAGCGTCGTCGCAGATCTCACGAAGTACGATTGGGAGGGTGACACGCCACTGTATCGGCCCTTCAACAAGACCATCATCTACGAAATGCACGTACGGGGATTCACCCAGCATCCCGACTCGGGAGTGCCTGCTGAAACCCGGGGGACGTACGCGGGGTTGATCGAGAAGATCCCTTACTTGCAGGAGCTAGGCATCACGGCGGTCGAACTTCTCCCGGTGTTTCAATTCGATCCGCAAGAGTCTCCTCCCGGACTGCAAAACTACTGGGGATACAATCCCGTTTCGTTTTTTGCGCCCCACCACGCTTACAGTTCGAGCAAGTCGCCGCTGGGAGCTTTGGATGAATTCCGTGACATGGTCAAGGCTCTGCATAAGGCCGACATCGAGGTCATCTTAGATGTGGTCTACAACCACACCGCAGAAGGTGACGGAATTGGACCGACGTTCTGTTTCAAAGGATTTGAAAATGAAGCGTACTACATTCTTGAGAACTCTCAGTCAGGAACTCTCGACCGAAGTCGGTACGCAAACTTCAGTGGTTGCGGCAATACGCTCAATGGAAACCATGCGATCGTCCGACGCATGATTTTGAGCAGCCTGCGATACTGGGTCGAAGAAATGCACGTGGATGGATTCCGGTTTGATTTGGCATCGGTGCTGTCTCGCGACATTCACGGTAACCCACAAGCCAATCCTCCGATTCTGTGGGATATCGAAACCGACCCAGTCCTCAGCGGAACGAAACTGATCGCCGAAGCCTGGGATGCAGCCGGGCTCTATCAAGTCGGAAACTTTTTCGGCGATCATTGGAAAGAATGGAACGGGCGTTTTCGTGACGACGTACGTTCCTTCATCAAAGGCGATGCCGGACAGGCCGGCACGTTTGCGAAACGTTTCTTGGCGAGCCCTGACATCTACGGACACCGCAACCGTGAGCCCGAACAGAGCATCAACTTTGTGACCTCGCACGACGGTTACACCATGAACGACTTGGTGACCTACGAGAGAAAGTACAACGAGGCCAACAACGAAGGTAACCGCGACGGGCACAATGAGAATCTCAGTTGGAATTGTGGCGTGGAGGGTCCAACCGACGATCTCGAAGTCGAACGTCTGCGGAGCAAGCAGATCAAGAACTTATTCACAATCAACCTGCTGGCGTTCGGCGTCCCGATGTTGGTGATGGGGGATGAGGTTCGTCGCAGCCAGGGCGGAAACAACAACGCGTACTGCCAAGACAACGAAGTCAGTTGGCTCGACTGGACGCTCCTGGAAAAGTACGCCGACGTGCACCGATTCGTCAAAGAGCTGATTCATTATCGGCGAGGACTACCCGAGCGGGCCGATCCGCGAGCCAGCTTGACCGAGGTGATTTCTCGATCGCGTGTGCGGTGGCATGGTTCAGAACTCGATCGTCCCGATTGGGGACACGACTCTCGCACCGTTGCCTTCACCATCGAAACTCCCCATCGCTGGTACCACCTGATATTCAACGCCTATTGGGAGCCGTTAGATTTTGCACTGCCTTCGCTGGCGCGCAACTTTGATCCCTGGAAGCGAATCATCGATACAGACTTGGAGTCGCCCAACGATATCGGGTCGGGGGTCAAAATCAGCAGTGACAGCTATTCCGTCGCTGATCGTACGGCGGTAGTTCTAACCGCCAATCGCAGAGTGAAGTGAAACCTTTCGGCACTAACGGCAAAAGCAAGATTTTCGCCCACCACCTGCTGATTGCTCTAAAAAGCACTGACTATACTTACACCTTGCCCCTGGGATCCGCGATGGTCATTTGTCCACTCAGGGCCCGCAAGCTCGACTTTTCATTCAGTAGCTTGGCCTATCTCAACTCAGGGCGTCTGGGCCATTTTGCGACGGAAGACCTTTCCCAATGCGATCGAACAATTTCGACTTTCTCCGAATTGTTCTGGCGCTGCTCGTACTTCGATGGCACGCCAACTTGGTGGGCTGGGACTGGATTCTGAAGGCAGATCTCTTGACTGGCACTGCTGCGGTCGAGTGTTTTTTCGTGATTAGTGGATTCCTGATTTTCAAGAGCTGGGATCGTAGCAAGGGCCTGGGCGACTACACGCGCAAGCGGGCTAGACGAATCCTGCCAGCCTACGTGTTCGTGATCCTGGCGTGCGCGATTCTGCTGGCCTCGGTTTCGACTCTGTCGGCCTCGGAGTATTTTTCCAACAGCCAAGTCTATCGCTACATCGGTGCCCACCTTTCCTTCTTTGGATTCCTGCAGAGCACACTCCCGGGCGTGTTTGAAAGCAACGTCGTTCAGTATGTGAACGGGCCGCTGTGGACCATCAAAATCGAAGTGATGTTCTATGCCGTGGTTCCAATCATCGCTTGGCTCGCTCGACGAACCGGTGTCGTCTCGCTGTTCACGGTGATTTACCTGTTATCAACGGTATGGCGACTCGGATTCGAACACCTCGAAGTCCCAACCGGCCAGCGACTTTATGAGGTTCTTGGCCGACAGCTTCCCGGTCAAATGTCCTTCTTTGTTGCTGGCGGCGCGATTTTCCACTTCTTCGAGTTGTTTCAAAAACATGCTCATCGCTTGCTGGCACTCAGCGTCCCCATTTTGATCCTGCATTCCTACTACGCATTGCCTTGGCTTTACCCTGCTGCCCTTGCGATCGCAGTGCTTTACGTCGCAGTCGCTGCACCGTACCTAGGCAACTTTGGTCGGTACGGAGACTTCTCGTACGGTTTGTACATCTATCACTATCCGATCCTACAAACGATCGCTGCGGTCGGCTTGTTTGCAGACTCGCCACCGGCAGCCTTTGCATTGGGGGCGACGATCACCGTCGTTGTATCGGTGCTTTCGTGGCACTATCTCGAACGCCCGATGTTGCACAAGACTTCTCATTATGTAGAGGCCTCGCAGGCTGAATCGAAACCGAATCCGGACGTCGCCACAGAGCCGCAAGCCAAGACTTCCACGCCAACGGATTGATCGCGTTGCCAATCTAAAAGCGGACTTCAATCGGAACTGCTTGGCAGCTGAAACTGACACTTCGATCTCTTCGCAGTCCCGCACTTGTCCAGCAACCACAAATTCCGAAAATTCGAATCGCCACGCAAGTCCCTGTGGTTCTTCGAATGAACTTCCGGTGCGCGGCGATGGACGGCTTGTTCGTCGGGTTGATCGACGCAAAGTGAATGACTTGGTCTCTTTCACGAAGCACGTGTTCTAGCAATGCCGCGTACACTCCTTGCCCCCGATGTGACTTGGCGACATAGGCGGCGAAAATCCAGGCTTGCTGTGGATCCAGCTTGATCCGCACCCCGAGCTCCTCTTCATCGAATTGTTCGCGAGCTCGCCATACGCCACCGATTGGATCAGCACTCCCCTCAGCAGTGGCGAGACAAACTTCATAGCGATCTGAAACTAAATCTTCGCTCGTACGAAAGTGAGTCAACCCTTTCGCTTGCTCCAACTCCCGATCGGACTCACACCAACTCAGTTGCATTGGAGGATTCGGTTTGTTCTCGATCGACGAACGCTGCAACTCATAGACGCAAAAGATGCGAAACCGAAACAGCTTCACTGGCACGATACGGTTGAACACAATCCCGATCGTGTAGAACACCCCACGCTGCAGAATCGACTTGATCATTTGATAAAACCACTCGTTGTGTCAACATGCGCACTGACGCGATCGTTGTGCTCGTCATCCAAAGCCAACAACTCTCGCAACTCTGGATCAAGCCGATTTTGAACGTCCGCATCCAGGAGCCGTTTCTGATACTGCTGCTGAGGCTTATCGCGACGGCAGTAAAAAGCATGCAATGCTCGGCGAGGCTGCCGTGCGTGATTTTCCATTCCACCATGCCAAAGGTGGGCGTTGATCACAACGACACTGCCTGCACGGCCAGTGACCAAGACTTGATCCGGGTGGATTGCTGTCGGATCTTTCATCGCCTGTTGAGGAAGTCGCCCTCGTTTGTGGGTACCAGGCACCACACGCAATGGCCCGTTCTCTTCGGTAATGTCTTGCAACATCCAGAGAGCGTTGCAAACCCAATATCCTTGATCATCGGGAACCGCTGCCATGTCCGCATGCAAAGGTTGCCGAACGATCGCATCTCCTGGACAGTGTGCGGGAACCACTCTCGCGTTCAAGCTACTGAGTTTGTAATCCGCAAGCACCGCACCGACGCAGGACAACACGTTCGCGTTAGCGATAACGGATTGGAACACTTCGCCTTTGTTAACGAGATTGGCCAAACGAAGACAGCCAGGCTCGCGTTTAAACTCAGCGCCAGCCTGGTCGCCCTCGATTTCAAAGATTGCCGTGATCCGGTCATTCAATGCGTCGACAGCATCCTCGGCGATCACGTCTGGCAAAACGACATAGCCTTGCTGGTCTAACTGCCGCTGCTGTTGCAATGTAATCATGCCAATCGATGGAGCCGCCGGGTGACCCACTCCATCGTCAACATGGTCGCTATCAGCCACATCAGAACGACATTCCGACGCTGGTTGAAGTCGACATCCGGCGTACCGGGCAGGATCGTCGTCTGCGGCTGGGGACGCAAGTTCGAGACAAGCTGTTGTTGGATCATCTGGTCGGAGGTTCCTGCATCGACTGGAAGATACTTACCACCGGTTACCTCGGACATCTGCTGCATGTCTTCGTCGTTTCGACGTGGTCGCTCCAGCTCAATCGTCGGCAATCGAACTTGAACAGTCTGGCGAAGGACCTGTTCCCCAAGTGCATCCCCCAACGTCAAACGAATCTCATAGCTGCCCGCTTCGCGCACCACAAACCGACCACCATAAGTCCCTGCCCGAGGCTCGCCCTTGAGCGGCAGTAGTTTCAGGTCATCTATCCGCCCGCTTGGGCCCAACAGCTTGGCAGGCACCTCTGCCACATCAAGCGGCTCAAATTGCTCGTCTGTCAGCACCGCGCGAACGGTGATCGTGTCTCCAATCAGCGCTCGCGATGTGTCAATCAACAGGATGCCGCGATTGCTGTCGCGAAGCAAGCGACCTTCACTGACCCAGCGGATCAGCTTGGTGTAGTAACTATCGAAGTAAGTGTCGCTGACGCCTCGCAACCGCCACATCTCGCCACTTCCTTGAAAGTAGACTCGGCCGGCTCCGTAGAATTGTGACGCCAGATAGACGGGCAGCGATCCGCCCACCTCGGTGGTCGGGTCTGAAAACCGCGCATAGACTTTCGCGCCCGGCTTCACGCCTTTGGCATCGACATAATCAAAGACGCCGCCGAAGTTTTCCCAGACCTCGAAGCTCTGATCGGGGTCCTCATCAATCCACAAGAACTCTGCCCGCCGGGCTTCCGGAGTGAACTCAAACGGCCACGCGCTGTCTCCTCCCTGGCGTCCGTTGGCAATCAAAGGATTGCGAGTCGAAACAGTGATTGGAAAGAAACCTGCAATGCGAGACGTGCGTGGGTCCGTGCGTTTCCGACTCCACTCAGAGTGATAGACAGGTCCAGCGACCAAGATCAATCCGCCGGCCTGCTGAGTCAGCCAACGGTCAAGCAACTCCAACTGCTGTGCGTCAATCGTCGCCCAGTTGGGATCGAACATTGCAATCGCGTCGTACTCAAACAGCTCCTCGGCGGTCCTGGGAAACTCCGTCAACAGCCGATCGGTATCTTGGCTCATTCCCGATTGACCGGTCTGCAGCCAGGCATCCAACTCGATCGACTGATCACGGTACAACAGGTTTCGCACAAATCGATACTCACGCGTCGGACCACCAGCGATCGCCATCACGCGAAGTTTTCTGGAAACGACTTCATAGCGAGCGTCCCGAATATCGTCCCGACCGTTTCGATCTTCTGGAGGGGCAACAACGCGAATGGCCAAACGTCGACGTCCCACCGAGTCAGGTTCGAGTTCGAATCGGATCCCACTGAGCGTTCCATCGCTCTTCACGCGGACCTTCTGTGAATCGATCACATCGCCCGGTGGTGCGATCTTCCCATCCGCTGAGTCACGTTGCTCTGTCTGGTCGTCCAATCCGTCCAACAACTGCACTTCCACTTCCATCGGACGCGGCCCACTGCCTTGCAGCACGGCGGTCACAGCGAACTTATCACCAGGATAGACGCGCCGCGGTGCGTCCAGGTCGACCACTCGGACGTTGATCGGTGCTTCGCTGCTTCCCAAACCAACCGGGTAGATCGCGACTTCACTGCGCCGCGCCGACGCAACAGCGATGTTCGCGTCGGTACCACCGTTGCTTTGACCATCGGTCAATAGCACAATCCCGGCCAAAGTGGCGGGGTCATGATCGGTCAGCACACTGCGAATCGCGTCTCCGATTCGACTCTGCGAGGCTGAGGCAGCAATCTCCTGCCCCCAGTCGGTGACCCGTATGACCGGCTGCGACTGAACGCCCACCTCGTCTTTCACATCTTGCGGATCTGCGTCGTTGCCATCGACGCCTACAATCTGTGCAAGCGTTTGGTCGGTCCGCACACTGTAGACGCTGCCTACACAAACCATGCCAGGCAACAGCGTGGCCGCGGCAGCTACCAACCACCATCCAACGCCCGTCGCGTTTCCGGTCGCTCCAATCACTAGCGAAACAACCGCCAGCAGAAGACCGATCGCAATCAAAACCGCTCCCAACACGGCCAACGTCGACGTATCGCCCTGGCTGGCTTGGCCCTCGTCCGTTTCTGTCTCGGAGTGCAAATCTCCACCGCGTGTTTCGATCAATCGTGGTTCGGCCTGATCACCGAAAACGTACACACTCACCCGGTGCTCTTGAGAAAGTTTGTCGATGGTGTCCGTTTGGGACAGCAACTGAGCGGCGCGTGCCGTCCGACTTTGGTTCGTGCCCTGCGCACCAGCTGGCAGCGACATGCTTTGACTGTTGTCGACCATCACAGCAACCTCGCTAGGCCGGGTCAACAATCGCTGTGTTCGCCGCTGCAAGTCAAAGAAAAAGAACACCAATCCCAAGACGGTCAGAACCCGAAGGGTGACCAAGGCAATCCGAATCGGGCTGGCTAACTCTTGAACATCGCGTCGATAGAAACGGACACAGACGAACAACAGTGCCGACAGGGCGACCAAAATCAGCGCCCAAACCCACCAACCTTCTAGCGCGTTGGTTCGCGCAAATTCGTAAACGATCTGCTGCGAGTCCTCGATTCCGTTTGATGTTTCGTTCATCGTTGGCCTCCCGGACGACTAGCCACGGCGCGGGCTGCAGGATGGTAACTGGCCCAATACGCCAACATTTGTTCGCCCGCCAGAATCGTCCCTAGCAAACCCAAAAGCAGCATTGTCAGTGTCGAACTTCCAGCAGCCTGATTCTCTTCACTCCAGGCGTTACTGCTAACAAACTTGACTTCGAGAGGCTGCAACTGCTGTTGAATCAAAGCAGGATCGGCACGATCCAAGTCTCCTTCTCCGGGGCGGATCACCGAAGCGACCGGAACCACCTGGCCGCGACCATCCATTCGAGTCAGCATCCATTCAGAGACTCCCGTACGCAGCGCTTCGGCGACATTCGCTTCCCCTGCGATCACCATCTCACTCGGATCCATGCTAACTCGGAACACGGGGCGATCGCCTGCAACCTGTGGCTGCAATTGCTCTGCCTCAACGACCAGCGGGATGCGTGGTGGTTGCCCGGTGGCTGGCAGGTAACTGACTTCGCCGGTGTAGTTGTCTGTTGGCAGCAACCGCTCCAGTTCATCATCAACGAACCTAGCCGTTGGCGGCGCCACTCCACTCCACAACACCGCATTGGATTGCAAAAGAAACACCACGAATGTCGGATCGCCGGGCCAATTGGTCCAACTCCCGTCCAACCCCATCAAGACGGTTAGCACTTGCCCGTTGCCAACATCGTGCTGTGTCACCAACGGCTTCCCGTCACGGCGTTTCAACAAAGTGTGGACACGCGGGGCTGCAGGATCAGGCTGCTCATTCAAAGCCAACGATTCCAACTCCCAGGATCGGGAGACGCCGACCAAGGAAAAAGTAGCATCGCCACCGGGACGCAGGGGGGCGAGGAGCGGTGAATCCGTGTCCCCGAATTGAACATCCGACGAATTCGTGTCACTGGCGATCGGCAAGGCTGTCGGCTTCTCAAGCCGAGCTGGCAACAGGTATCGTCCCTGCGAGACCAACGTTTGATTGTAGGAGTTTTGATTGACTTCCTGTCCAAGGAACCAAGCCAGACCACCGCCGCGCTGGACATATTGATTCAACGCGTTGGCAGCGTTCTCTCCGATCTCAGGTACGTCGATCAAATAGATTGCTCGGTAAGACGACAAAGTTTCCAACGAAGCCGAACGCAGGAAAGAGGGTGGCTGACTTTCTGGCACTGCTCCGATTCGCACCTGGCTGCCAGGGTTCAAGACCGAGCGGACGTGATAGTCACCACGACGATCCACATCCCCGTCGATGACCAAGACCTTCTCCGCATCGGTCAACGGCAACGTACAGGCCCGAACGTTGTCGATCGGCAGGGCGTCATCGGGCAAAGAGACTTCGATGGCGTGCGATCCTTTCTGTGTGATGAAGACTTGGAAAGACTTCGTGATCTCACCGCCCGGTGGCAACGATTCGATGATCATTGCCGGCAGCGACTCCACTTCACCACTGAATTGCAACGTCGGATCCGCAAGTTGCAAATCGTCGGAATACTTAATCACACGGCTCGCCAACGAAACGTTCTTGGCTGGCGTCTGGCTGTAGTTCCGAACCGTCACGCTGATGACAACCGGAACGCCAGCGACCCAGACATCGGGAGCAGGCGAAACATCGGTGATCGCCAAGTTGGGAGCAGGCTGAGCAGCACAGTCAATCATTCGAATGCTGACGTCACTGGCCAGAGACCGCATTGACTCGGCCAATCGTTCTGCAGAACCCCAGTCACGCTCGCGAAAATCGCTGGCGATGTAAAGATACTTCGCATCCGCCGGTGCGGAATTGATCAGCTCGGCCGCCATGTCCAACGCGGGTACCAGATCGGTCCGAATCGAAGACGCAGCCGTGGCCATCAATCGATTGATCAGCCGAGCATCGGAACCGATCGTCTGTGCCGAAAGATCTGCTGCCGCGTCTCCCGACTCGCCGCCACCTCGGACCGCCATCGCCGCGCGACTGGCTCGCATTACCGTCAATTGGTGATTGCCTTCATCACTCGCCAAACGTCGGGCCAGATCCTGGATCGCTTGCAGAGAACGTCCATACGCGGTTGCCACGCTTGCCCCAGCAGATCCGTCCTCGGTGTCTAGATCCAGGAGGCGTCGTGTGTTCGGCCCGACACTCTCGTCGCCCATCGAATAACTGTCGTCCAGAATCACCACGTGATGCGTGGTCTGCCCACCCAACATTCCCAGCATCTGACCGCCTCCACTCCAGCCGCACAGCATCGCAATCAGCAACGCAGCCACAGCTAAACGAGACAGCAACAGCAATAGCTGTCGCAACCGGATCCACTTTTTCTGTTTGCGATAACTCGCCAACAGAAAATCCATGGCAGCCCACGTTTGCCGGCGGTGCCGAAGCATGTTGATCAGGTGGACCAACAGCGGCACTGCAACAAACAGAAATCCGATCGTTAAAGCAGGATAGAGAAACACAGCGGGCAGTTACCGGTCGCCAATGAACAGTGAAATACGAATCATCATTTCCCAGACCTGAGATTGGGCAGCGACTGTCGAGTCGCCAAGAACTTGGCCAGCACCGCATCCAACGGCTCACTGGTTCGCACTTGCATGTAGTCGATCGACAAGCGACCGCAGGCCTTGCGAGTCTTCTCCAAGAACTCATTCAACGCTTCCAAGTAACCCTCGCGAAGGGCTCTTGGATTGCAGTTCAAGAAGTCTTCGGTTTCCAATCCTTCAAACCGGGTCGCGCCGTTGAACTCAAAATCCAGTTCGTCGTCATGCATCACATGAAACAGCGCCACGTCGTGACCGCGTTGTCTTAGCACGCGTAGCCCTTCCATCAAATTGTCGACGCCCAGCAGATCGGAAATGATCACAACCAGCCCGCGTTTGGGAATCCCTTGAGCGACTTGCTTGGCCACCCGCTTCAGGTCGGTACGGCCATCCGCCCCCACCGAATCCAAGACCGACAAAATTCGGGTCAATTGCTGTTGATTACTTTTGGCGGGAACCGAAGCCCGGACCTCGCTGTCAAAGGTGAACAAGCCGGTCGCATCTTTCTGTCGCAGGGCCAAGTAGGCCAACGAAGCAGCAATTGACGCGGAAAAATCGAACTTGTTGGTGTCACCGTTTCCGTAGGCCATGCTGCCCGATCGATCCACGATCAAGCTCAGCCGAAGATTGGTTTCCTCTTCGTACTGCTTGATGTGAAGCCGGTCTTGTCGTGCGTAGACCTTCCAGTCAATGTGGCGAATTTCGTCACCGCGCGTGTACTGGCGATGCTGCAAGAATTCGATCGATTGTCCAAAGTACGGACTTCGATGCATTCCCGACAGAAAGCCTTCCACCACGCGCCGCGCCGTCAACTCGAGTCGACGAATCCGCGTCGTGACTTCAGGACGCAAATATCTTTTGGAATCGGGCATCGCGTGAAAGTTCGTCCTCGGTCGTAGGTGTGGCTGCGATGATACGATCAATCACATCGTCACTTGTAACGCCGTCGCTGTCGGCGGCAAAGTTCACCACCATTCGGTGCCTCAGCACCGGCTTGGCAAGCGATTGAATGTCTTCGACTTGCACGTGGAAGCGACCTTCCAACAGTGCTCGTGCCTTGCCGCCTAGAATCAAGAATTGCACCGCTCGCGGCCCAGCTCCCCATCCCACTAAATCATCCACGAAGTCAGGCACGCCTTCGCTGCCGACACGCGTTTGTCGAACGAGCGACAGCGCATACCGGACAACATGGTCGCTGACGGGAACTTGGCGAACGAGTTGTTGCAAACGCAAGATTTCTTCGGCACCCAACACGGCCTGAACATCAGCAGTTTGCGTTCCGGTTGTCCGCCGGGCGACTTCAAACTCTTCATCAAAGTTGGGATATTCCACAAACACTTTGAACATGAAACGATCCTGCTGCGCTTCCGGCAGCGGATACGTTCCCTCTTGCTCGATCGGGTTCTGCGTCGCGAGCACAAAGAAGGGATCCGAAAGCTCGTGTCGGTTTCGTCCGACGGTGACCTGGCGTTCTTGCATCGCTTCCAGCAGAGCGGCCTGCGTCTTCGGAGGCGTACGGTTGATCTCGTCCGCAAGCACCACGTTGGCGAAGAGTGGACCTTCCATGAAACGAAAGTCACGATGACCGGTGGTTCGGTCTTCTTCGATGATCTCGGTTCCGGTCACATCAGCGGGCATCAAATCGGGCGTGAACTGAATCCGACTGAAGGATAAATCCACGCAGCGGGCCAGCGTGCTGATCATCAGAGTCTTTGCCAAACCTGGCACGCCTTCCAGCATCACGTGGCCGCGACTGAACAAACAGATCATGATTTCGTCGATCACATTTTCTTGACCGACAATGACTTTGCCCAGTTGTTCCAGGATCTTCCTGCGGGCCTCGTGCAACCGACTCGCGTCGGCTTCGCTGAGCACTTCTCCGCCAGCCGAATCTGACATGCAATATCCTTCTCTGGTGATTCAATCAATGAGGTATTCGCGGCGCCTGCCCGGCGGGGTGCGAGATTCGCCTACAGAATAGCAGTAAACCAGGATTCTCGCGCCAGCCCTTCAGCTTGAGGCGTGAAACACTGCTTTTTCGCCGAATTCGCGAACCTAGGCGATCACATCCTGGACCACGCGACCATAGACGTCGGTCAATCGGAAATCGCGACCGGCATAGCGATACGTCAGACGCTCGTGATCGATTCCCAACAGATGCAAAATCGTGGCATGCAAGTCGTGAACGTGGACACGGTCTCGAAGCGAATAGTATCCGAAGTCGTCTGTTTCGCCGTAAGCCAATCCGCCCTGAACAGCACCGCCCGCCAGCACGGTAGTGAATCCTTGCGGATTGTGGTCACGCCCATTCTTGCCCTGAACGACCGGCGTCCGCCCGAATTCTCCCCCCCAAACGATCAGGGTGTCATCCCACATCCCGCGCCGTTTCAAATCGCGGATCAACTCGGCAATCGGCAAATCTGTCGCCGCTGCATTCTTGTTGTGTCCCGCTTCCAGGTTTCCATGCTGGTCCCACACTTGCCCGCTGCTGACCGTGATGAATCTCACGCCCGCCTCGGCCAAACGCCGGGCCAGCAAACAACTGCGTCCAAAAGAGTCAGTCGTTTTCTGACCAATGCCGTACGCCTGCTGCGTTTGCGACGTCTCTGCTTCCAAGTCAAAGACCTCCGGCGCAGCCAATCGCATCCGCGAGGCCAGGTCGACTGCTTCGATTGCACCTTCGATCTCTCGATCAGGACCAGCGGCAGCCTGATGCCGGCGATTGAAAGCCTGAACCAAATCAAAGCGTTCGTTGATCAACTCAGGCTTGATGTCACCTGATAGATAAGGAATCTTGCCGTCACCGAACTTGCCGTTGCTGCCGATCGCGGTTGCTTGATGCATCGCCGGCAAAAAGGCCGCCCCGTAGTTCCGCGGTCCACCATGTGCTGTTGCCGGACCAATCGCAATGTGAGCAGGCAGGTCCGGGTGCTCACTGCCTAACGCGTAGCTGACCCAAGCGCCGACGCTTGGCCGAACCAGGTTGTCGCTGCCCGTGTTGATCATCCCAACGGCCTGTCCGTGCGATTGCCCCTTGGTGTGCATGCTGCGAATGACACACAACGAATCGGCCTCTTTGGCCATGTTGGGCAACAGGCTGCTGACCCAAAGACCTGACTGCCCGTGCTGCTTGAATTTCCAGGGCCCGTTCATGAGCGTTGGAACCGCGTCCAGGTTCGGGGGCAACGCGAACGGCAACGGCTTTCCGTCATTGCGAGCCAACATCGGCTTGTAGTCGAACGTGTCGACGTGACTTGGACCGCCATGCATGAACAGAAAGATCACGCGGCGGATCCGCGGGGGAAGATGCGGCCGGTCGATGACGGGTGCACCAAAGGCCTGACGCCATGGCGTGAAGCCCGAGACGGCAAGCGAGCCCAGCGAAAAACTACTGACAGCACCAAATTCCCGGCGTGAAATGTTCGCTCGGATCGGTTGTCGTTTGATACTCATTCCATTCAGTCCAGCAATCGGAATTCGGTTCCTGCAAAAATCGCAGCGACAAACTGATGCCACGCGTCGATCGATTCCTTTCGACCCTGAAAGTGCGCCGCCGCTATCTCTCGGTCGTCCACGTTAGGCGAGCGTTGCAGGCAGAGCCGGAACAACAAATCAAGTCGTCCCTCATAATCATGCGTCGAGGCAAGAACCCGCTTTGCCGTTAACTCTGCCCAGCGATTCACATCAGGACTATTGATCAACACGAGTGCCTGGCCCGGGACATTGGTCGTCGGCCGCTTGCCCACCAGCATGTCGGGATCAGCACCGTCCAAGGATCCCATCAACGGTGGAACATAACCGCGCACGATCGGCAGATAAACACTTCGCGTCGGTTGCGCGATATCGTCGAACTTGGCAGCACTATTCGCGCTATTACTTGAGACCAAGGTACCGCGTCCCTTCATCGGAGCGAACTTGGGCTCACGAACCAGGGTGTCCGCAGACACGAGCATGCCATCACGCAGGGCTTCGGCGGGAATTCGTTTTCGATGGGCTCGCCATAGCAAGCGATTCTCAGGATCGATAGACGCGGCTTGGTCGCGGTAATCGCCCGACCGATTGTAGGCACGCGAAAGCACGATTTCGCGGACCAAAGGTTTGACGCGCCATCCACCACGCACGAATTCGGTCGCCAAATGATCCAGCAGTTCGGGATGAGTGGGACGTTCCCCTTGCAAACCAAAATTGTCGACCGTACGGACAATTCCCTCGCCCATCAGATGCATCCACACTCGGTTCACAAAGACGCGGGCAACCAAAGGATTATCAGGATCCGTCAGCCAATTCGCCAACTCAAGACGTCCACTTCCTTTCGGCTTGTCGATCGTGGCATCACCGGGACTGCACACCTGCAAAAAACCTCGCGGCACGACTTTCCCGAGGTTTTTGACTTCCCCGCGAATGTGCACGGGACTATCAGCAAGTTTGTCGGTCGCGTGATCCGACGGGGCCATCGCTTCGGGCAGAGGCGCCGGAGTAGACGACTTCCATTCAGCAAGCTCTTTTTTGCGCTCTTTCAATTGCTGCTCAACAACTTTCAAGGCCTTCGCGTTTTCCTCTGGCTTTGCCTTTAGATCCGACAACGATTCAGGCAGAAACTGAACAGCGTCGGCGATCACATAGCCACTGGTGCCTTCATTGGAGACGGTCACGACCGCATCGGCTTCCGCTGAAAACTCGAACGTTCCCAACGAAGACCAAATCTCGTCGATCGCAGCGCTACGTTGATCCAACACAAGTTTCTTTTCACCGTCGGCTGTAACGATCGTGACTGGCACCGTCGAGGCTCGATTGGATCCCGGTGAGTGTGCGTAGCGAACTTCGTAGCGTCCGGCTTCGGGCAGCCGAGTCGAAAACCGAATCGAAAGTTCTCCTTTTGCGCCGTTGTCGTCGTGAATGTAGCCTGCGCCAACGAAACGTTTGTAATAGGTCGAGCTTCTCCACATCCCAGCTGTGTCCGCGTCGGATTGATCGACCACGACACCGGGCAGACTGGAACGAGACTTCGCTGCCTTCAACGCTGATTCGGCTTGTTCGACTAACGTTTGCAGTCGCTTCGATTCCTTCTGGTAGGTCTCCACTTCTTCGCGGTGCTGCTGAGATGTCGGCAGGGAAGCTACGTTCCAGGTGCTGACGTACTTTTGGCTCTCACCCTTCAGCGTCACTGTGCTTTTGAAGATTCCAGCCAGCGCGTAATAGTCTTCGGTGGGAACCGGGTCAAACTTGTGATCGTGACACCGGGCACACCCAAGCGTTAGCCCCAAGAAGGCGCGTCCAACCGTATCGATTTGCTCGTCAACGACATCCAAAGCCAGCTTCTCTTTGTCGCGTTCACTCAGCATCTTCGTTCCGATCATCAAGAACGTGCTGGCGACCAAGTTGTCAAAACGTTCGTCATCAGAAGCGGCCGGCAACAAGTCACCGGCAATCTGCTGGCGAACCATCTTGTCGAAGGGTCGATCACTGGCAAACGAATCGATCAAGTATTCGCGGTATCGCCAGGCTTCATGGTGAGTGGCATTGAAGTCACTTCCGTTGCTGTCGGAATAGCGAGCGACGTCCATCCAATGCCGTGCCCAATGCTGACCGTATTCCGGGGAGGCCAACAGGTCGTCGACGATCGACCGCCACCGTCGCTCCGTCGGATCTGACATCCAAGTTTGTTGTAATTCCAAACTTGGCGGTAACCCCGTCAAGTCGAACGCAAGTCGTCGCAACCGAACCTCAGGAGTCGCGGTCTGGTTTGGAAACAGGCTCGCATCGTCTAAAGATCGGTTGATAAACTCATCCATCCTCCCGCTCGAAGGCAATCCCGTTGAAGTCGGAGCGGGCGAAATGGAAAGCGGACGAAACGCCCAAAACTCGCGACCTTGGTCGATGTCGATTCGACTTCGCGCGGGCACTGTGCTGGTTGCACTCGTTCGAGGATCGACGGCGCCTGCCTCGATCCACTGCTCAAACGCTTCGATCACTTCGGAAGGCAGCTTGCCATCAGGCGGCATCTCGGTCGATTCGTACTTCAGCGCCGAGATCAACAAACTCGCACTCGAACTGCCCGGCTTGATCGCTGGCCCGCTGTCGCCGCCTGTCATCATCCCGCCCGAGGAATCGAGCAACAAGGAACCTCCGACTTCCTCGGAATCGGCCGAATGGCACTCATAGCAGTGTTGAACCAAAGCCGGTCGGATCCGATTCTCGAAAAACTCGATCGAATCTGGTGGGTTGGCTTCCGCAGGTGAACCCAACAGACCATTCGTGAGTCCAATCAGGGCAATCCACTGGAGGCCTGTCTTGAATCGGCTTGGTGGTTCAGAGTGATGCAACACAGAAGTCACGGTGAGGGTAGGAGGCGGGACCCTCTAGAATAACAGGTAACTTGGAAGAATGCACGTTTTCGATCGATCAAGATCACCGTGCAAGGCAACGAAATGGGGAGATCGAATGATGAAAGTGCTCGTATTGACGGGGGCCGGCATCTCGGCCGAATCAGGCGTTCCGACCTTTCGAGGCAACGATGGTCTTTGGGAGGGTCATCGACTAGAGGATGTTGCCACTCCAGGTGCCTTCGACCGCGACCCCGCGTTGGTTCAAGAATTCTACAACCAACGCCGGCGCAAGCTTCTGGACGAATCGATCCAACCCAACGCTGCTCACATGGCGCTCGCCCGTTTTGAACAGGAGCATGAAGATCGCTTCTTGCTGGTGACCCAGAACATCGATGATCTGCATCAGCGGGCCGGCAGCCAAAACATTCTGCCCATGCACGGCGAACTAGTGAAAGCTCGATGCATGGACTCGGGTCAACTCTTTGATTGGCGCGAAGATCTCACGCTCGAAACTCCGCATCCCAATCAGTCGACACGACTGGGACGGCTGCGTCCACACGTCGTTTGGTTCGGTGAGATGCCAATCGGCCTCGATGAAATCGACGCTGCCGCGAAAGAGGCCGACGTGTTCATTGCGATCGGCACTTCCGCAGTGGTCTATCCTGCTGCGGGGATCGTCCAGGCAACTCGAAGTGATTGTCAGAAAGTCGAAATCAACTTGGACGACACGCCGCAGTCGTCAGCTTTCGACAAGTGCATTCGAGGAAAAGCTTCGATCGAAGTGCCCAAGTTCCTCGCGTCACTAAAAGCGTGACACGACGTTAGCGAGTGAACGTGATCGCTTTACCTGAGTCTTGTGCGTGCCGCATACCCGAATGAGCTTGCTTGGCGGAAACGCGAGTCTTGGGATTGAAGATCTTTCGGGTGCGATTGGGCTGATAAGATTCCGTTGCTTCGACAATGTCGTGTGCCATCGTTGGCTCGCTTTGAATCTGAACCAAGCCTCCGCCGCCACCGCAACTGTCGCAACCACCGCAACTGTCAGTGCAGCAAGAATCGCAACCGCCGCAGCCCGAGGCACAAGCGTTGAGTGCACCGCGACCGCCACCGAGTCCACAAGAACCGCAGCCGCTGTCGCAACCACCATCGCATCCGCCGGCACAACCAGTGTCGCAACCGCTGTCACAGCCACCGTCGCATCGATAGCCCCACATGCTGGCCAAGCCATCGAACACCGAGCGGCATTTGCCACAGGATTGTCCGTTGAAGTTTCCACACTTGTCACAGGGATCGCATGCATCGGCAGGATGATTGACCCAAGGATCAATGTAGAGTTCGCCGCAACCTTCACAGTCACCGCAGCCATCGCAGGAGTTGTTCAGAGCGAGTGGTCCACAGTTTCCGCCAGGACCGCAGCCCATTGGGCTTACGCAACCGGTGAACCAAAGCGTGCTGAAGCAGATGAGCAGTGCCGAAAATCGTTTCGCCAGCGACATGATCGTGGACCTGTGTTCCTAATAGATGGGTGGACACAAGCGTTATCGGTTTGCCCGATCGGCAAAATTGAATCTTTTTGCCCAATCGTCAAAGCTTCGCAGGCTCCTCTTCAGAGGCACTGTGAAACACTCCTAGACCGAACGCCCCTGAATCGCCCACACAGCTACTCCAGGGGCAATGCCCTCGATCGCTGATTGCGTTTCACGATTTCCCGTGTGGAATCAAAGCTGCGACAAAAGGAGGCAGCCTGCCAAGCAGCCTTTTCGCAGGCACAAATTTCCGGTTTCCTTCAGTCTGGGGCCGTCCCTCACCCGTGCGCGCGACGCCTCGAACCAAAACTGACGAATCGCCCCAACGGTACTCAGGAGTCCCTTATAGCCTTATAGCCACTGTTGGCGTGCTTCAGCCACACCTTGGCACAATGTCTGGCTCTCCACTTTGGCGTAACACGGGATCACTTATAGAAGGTAGGCGGTGTTCGTTGCCACTTCGCGGCACGAACATGTGAACGGAAAATCACCGTGGATCTTTCGATTTGGGCAAACGAGTGAATTCGCTAGCACCGTGTTCCAAGTAGTTTGTGTGCATCGCAATGCACGTGTGAGTTGCCCTCCTTCCAGGATTCAATATGGTTTCGTCCCAATCGCGGCGACGGTCAAGACTTCGATCAACTCAAGCCAAAGCAACCGCCGCGCGATCGCACGGGCGGCGACTGATCGCCGAGGTGCTCGAGCCGCGGACGTTGTTGACGACGTTCTTCGTCAATTCGCTTGCCGATGGCAATCCGGTCACTGATGGCGATCTGACGTTGCGTGAAGCTCTGATAGCTGCTGCCGACAATGTCGAGATAGCTGACGCGCCGGCGGGATCGGAAACCGATATCATTCGCTTTGCTCCGGAACTCTTTGATTCCTTAGAGCCTGGCGAGACAGCCAAGATCGATGTTTTGGGTCAGTTCAATGTGGAAGGCAACACGTTCATCTTCGGTCCAGGCGCGGACAAGCTCTCGCTCGACGCGGGTGGAAACACGCATCGCGTTTTCGCAACGGACTTCAATTCAAACACCACCATTTCAGGATTGGAAGTCACCGGTGGCGGATTCGGCGGGATTGTCAATCGAGGTGATTTAAGGCTTGTCGATTCGGTGGTTCGCAACAACACTTCGATCATCAATTTTGGCGGGGGGATCACCAGCTTCGGACCTTCACTGACGATCGAAGGCTCGACAATCATCGACAATACCGCGACTGGCAGCGGCGGTGGTTTGGCCAGTCATGGTGGCAACGTTCGGATCGAGAACAGCACCATTTTTGGAAATGCGGCCGGCGGTGCGGGCGGTGGAATGATCTTCGTTGAGGATTCATTTTCATCCGTTCCATTTCCGAGTGTTCAGTTGATGAACGTCACCGTCAGTAGCAATGTTGCGGGACAGGATGGCGGCGGCATTGCGTTTCCAACGGGCGACATGCAGATCGTCCACGCCACGATCACCGGTAACAGTAGCGACTTCGACGGGAACGGATCAGGAGCAGGAGGTGGCATCAGCGTCGGGCTGGATACTTTCAACGTCACGTTGACCAGCTCGATCATCGCCGGGAATTTCAGTGGCAATCTTGATACCGAAGTTCCCAATGATGTCGATGGATTTGTATCGGGGGTCTTCAGCCACTCCAACGTGATTGGTGATCCAAGCGCCACCGCAAGTGGGTTGAAAGACAGAAACGATTCCCGATTTGGCTTACGAAACGGCAATATCATTGGTGATGGTCAAGGCGGAGTCCTACCGATCGACCGTGTGCTGGACCCTCAGATTCGCACCACCAACGGAGTTTTGGTCCACACATTGGGCGTCGACAGTGTGGCAATTGATCAAGGCTTGCCCAACTACGCTCCTCTGATTGCGGTCGACGGAGCCCAGGTTCATCTTGAATTCGAGGAATCGGGCGAAGGGATTGTCGTCAATCGAGACCAGGGTGACTTTCGAGCAGCCGACTCGACGCCGATTGGTGGACGCGCCGAAGTCTTTCTCGAAGGCTCGCCGAACCTGGACGTACTCGGGCCCACCCCGACACTGCGTAGCGCCATTGAATTCGATGGCGTTGACGATCAATTGATTTTGAACACTTCCGATTTGAATGACTTCACGATCTCGTTTTGGATCAACACCACCGACTTGGGTGGATTGGGAACCACATGGCAACAAGGTGTCCCCCTGATTGACAACACCTTCTCGGGTTCTGCATTCGAGGATTTTGGATTGAGCCTGCTCAATGGACGTGTCGCCTTTGGCAGCGGCGATGGCGAGAACACGATCACTTCTGGTCGCATCGATGATGGCCAGTGGCACCACATTGCCGTGACCCGAAGCACAAGCGGGTTTCGCGAAATGTTGACATTTGTAGACGGCAGGGGATTCGGAGGCCGTTCGGGTTCCGCCACACCATTTCGCGGCTCGGGAATTTTCATTGGTGGCAGGCGAGCCGATTCCCGTCACTTTCGCGGCAAGCTGGACGAGATCGCGATTTTCGATACCGCATTGAGTGGTTCACAAATTCATCAGCAATTCATCGCCGCACAACCAGGTCTGTCGGATCAACGCGGTTTCCCATTCCGCCGCAGTGTGTTCTCGCCAGATCCCACGAACCTGCGGTTCGGTGCCCCGGACGCTGGCGCCTTTGAGCGACAGCCTTTCTCTCAGACTTCTGCGGGAGTGTTTGAAGTCTCGACGATCGTTGATGAATCAGATGGAAATTTCGGCGTTGGAGATCTGTCACTACGCGAGGCGATTGAACTCGCCAATCTGAGTCCCGACCACAATCGAATCACGTTTTCAGAAGACTTGCCCCAGACGCTTTCAGCGTTTGGCAATCTTTCCTTTGCAAAACTGGAATTACAGCATGGCTCGATTCCGATCCACTTTGATCTGACGATCGATGGCCTCGGGTCCAACGACCTGATCTTGGAGCAAGCGACGCTTGACGAGTCGATCCTTACGATCGCCGAAGTCGCGATGGTGGACATCTCAGGCATGTCGTTTACCGAAGCGGGAGACAGCGCGATTGTCAACTTTGGTCAACTGAAGCTCGACGGCATCGACTTCTTCAGTAATGAGAGCCTGATCAACGGGGGTGCGATCCTCAATTCAGGTCAGCTAAACCTTACCAACTCATATTTTCTAGACAACTTTGCGGCCGAACGCGGCGGTGCGATTTTCAACACCGCGATCGTGGACACAGGAATGACTCCGACTGTCAACGCCTCGGCGGGTGTAGAATTCAGCCGTAATCGCTCTGGCCTTACCGGAGGCGCTATCTCCAGCGAAGGGGTCGTGAATCTTGAAGATGTCTCGGTCATCCAAAACACCTCTTCGTTTGCTGGCGGAGGAATCTTCAGCGATGGCGATGATTCGGTACTGAACGTGCGACGCAGTCAGATCGCTTTCAATAGGGTCGACAGACTCGGTGGCGGAATCGCGTCCGAGGGCACGACGTCGATTTCCAACTCAACGATCCGTGGCAACACTTCGAATGACGAAGGAGGCGGAATTGTTATCAATCTACGAACTGCACCCGATGATTCTGATAGTTTCATCCGCAATTCGACCATCTCGAACAACTCTGCTGCCGACGAAGGCGGGGGAATTCGAATCGTTGGCTCGCCAACCGCGATATTGGAAGTTTCCAACAGCACGATTTGGGGCAACACCGCCGCGATAGGAGGCGGTGTACATGTCGGTGTCACACCGAATGGCGATATCAACCGCTTCGAATTCAACACGATTGCTAAAAACGTTGCCGGCTTTGGAGCTGGAATGAGCGTCGATGGAAATTTGAACACGCTGAAAAGCAACATCATTGGCGACAACGCTGGTACTGACCTCATGGTTGACCGAGGTTCCATCGGCATATCTTTCAACAACATCATCGAATCCACCAACGCCAGCTTCAGTTCTTTAAACCAAGTGGGCGTCGATCCGATGCTCGAGGGGACGTTGCAGAACAATGGTGGTCCCACACAGACAGCCAAACTATTGGCCGGTAGCCCGGCAATCGACGCTAGCCTATTCAGCGAACGACTCGTTGATCAAAGAGGCTTCCCAGTCATCGATCAAGAGCAATTGGGGGGATCTGGCGACGACGCATCAGATATCGGTGCTTACGAGTTAGAACCGATTCGAATTGAGTTCTATGAGTCTTCCACGGCAAGCTTCAACAACTCAGGACAACAGACCAGCAACACGGTCAGTCAGTTCGTGGAGGGTGACCAGCAAGTTCAGTTTGGTCTGGGATACACCGATGGTCGTCCCAATAGTCAGCTTCCATCGGAGCCCGGTTTTTTGGGCTTCCAGTTTGATCCTGATCCCTACAGTTTTGGTGGCATTGGAGAAGGCCTCTTTGGAGATCGCTACGGAGCGGAGGTGACGCTGGACTTCGGTGGCAAAGCAGGAATCGAGTACGGTTATTACATTGATGCGGGGTCCGTCGCAATCGACTATGACTCGATGTTTCGTTCTCAGACCCAAGACGTAGGATCGAATACATTCCAGATCACAACTGCATCCTTCATCGACGACGGCAATCTGTTCACCGTTTCGCCCCGTGTCGGAGCCTACGCGGACTTGGTGTTCGAGTTGAATGCGAGTATCTCCGGCGTTGGCTGTTTGGTCGCATGTACCGCTCCATTTAGCTTGCCAATCAATTTGGAGAAAACGGTTCCATTGTTTTCGATCAATCGTCAGGAAGTGGATGACAACGATCAGCCCGTTGTATCAAACGGCGCCCCTGTCCTCGACGGACAGTTAATGTTCGGCGCCGGGTCGATCGGCGAAATCCTGGCTGACGAAGCGGGCGGGGCGGCCGAGAGTTTCCTAGGTGACTTGAGCGAGATTCGCGAAGACAGACGAATGGCCGAAATGGAAATGGCCGCGGCAGAACAAGACCTTCGCCGCAACCCCGATGACCAGGACGCTAGAAATCGGCTTTCCACTGCTCAAGGCGATGTAACAAGAGCCAATACTGAAGAAAAGTCGAAGTCCAAAAAGAAAGACAACGGCGGAATAGATCTGTGTGCTGGTACGTTCGTGACCGCCTGCATCAGTGCAGCATCGGACGGACTACTAGGAGTGGAAGCAACCCTTGGAGTCGGCGCAGCAGCGGGCCCCGTCAGTGTTAGCAAACCGATTGGTTCCATCCAGGTCACCGTTCCCGAAATCGCGTTGAGCGATACAAGCATCGACCCAGGTGGAATGCTCTCCGCCACAACCGACGATTTCGTTCCTGGTTCGCGTGAGGACAACGATCGACAAATTGCCAAACTGAGCGTGGACGTTGCGGGAGTCTTGGGGCCGTTCTTGGGAATTCCAGCGGGGCGATATGAAGCGGAACTGGGTGATGTCCTGTCGGTCAGCTTGCAAACGCTTTCTTACGATGTTCAGCCGCGTCTGTCGGCAACGCAAGATGTCCAGGCGATCCCCTATTTCCACACCAACTCGCAACTTGACCGACTCTCCGACTCTGACAAACGTGGCGCAAAGCTAACTCTGAGCCCGGCGTCGAATATTGTCGAAGTCAAAGTGGATGGAGTTTCCAAAGGAGCAGTATCCGAGTTTTGGTTCCAACCTGGGTCAACACTTGAAATCAAAACCAATGGGCAATCAGTGAATGTCCTGCCCGAAGTTCGGATGGGGCAGCGATTCTCCAATGACATCGGCTTGGACATTGACGTCAAAGGCATCTTGGAAGCTCTCGCGATCAACGTCGAGATATTCGGGAAAACGATCGTCGACATCGGCCCGTTGATTCGGTACGAGCACGAGATCGGCAACTTCGATCTGGGCTCGGTCTTCAAGACTGATACACCGTTGAATTTGAGCACTTCAACCGATTCGCTGGCGTCATTCACTTTAGGGGAACCGATCAATGCTGTGATGGACGGCCAGACGCCCGGTGGTGCCTTCACCCTGGATGTGGGAGTCGAAAAC